>CAUSLX010000020.1:0-11594 GCA_963532505.1 uncultured Candidatus Saccharibacteria bacterium
CTGCCACCAAAATATTTTTTTATCTTATCAAAGTTGCTTGTTCTCACTGTCGGACTCCTCCACGAGAGTACGGAGTGCCGTGCCAAGCACGCCATTCACAAACTTACCCGAGTTATCCGAACCGAACGCTTTCGCTAATTCTACCGCTTCGTTAATCACCACCTTCGGCGGAACGGTATCTGCACAATATAGCAATTCATATAAACCAATTCTAAGTACCGCCCGATCAATTCGCGGCAACTGACTAATAGGCCATTCTGGCGCCAATGGCTGCAATTTCTCGTCCAATTGACTCTGCGTCGAAAGTACGCCGCTGATCAAATTATCAATAAATTCAATATCATCAACTGATGATTTATATTCAGCCAAATTACGCTTTAAAATAGTCTTATAATCAACATCGCTATCACCAACCTCTTTGCGAAATTCATGTTCATAAAGTGTTTGCAGTGCGACAATTCGTCCCAAATGACGGTTTGATGCCATTATTAAGCGTCCTGTTCGTAATTATTATTTTGTTGTTTTACCAGTTTCACGCTTGGTTGTCTTCACCTTAACTGGTGAAGTTGCGTTAACACGACGTGCCAATTTTAATACCAAGTGACTGCGACGAAGACCAGTTTTACGTGGGCTACTCTGTTTCTTAGGTTGTGCCATAATTTATTCTCCTCTTTTAGGTTGTCATAAAACTTACGTACTATTATACCTTTTTTATTGGACAATCTCAAGAGCTTGTACGTAAATTAGATAATGATACTAACTTTTTACAATAATAAAAGACAAATCTAGATAGATTATTTTCTAAACCACAATATTCACCAACTTGCCTGGAACATAAACTATCTTTTTAGGCGGTTTATTGTTTGTGAATTTCTGGACATTTTCGTCAGCCAGAGCCGCCGTTTCAACACCTTGCTTGTCCATATCACTCGGCAGTTCAAGCTTCGCACGAAGCTTACCATTCACCTGAACTATAATAGTCATCACGCTGCTCTTTAGATATTTTTCATCCCACTTTGGCCAGTGACCAACGTGAACCGTATCATTATGACCCATTTCATGCCACAATTCCTCTGTGATATGCGGAGCAAAAGGCGCCAAAATCTGAATCAAGCTTTCTAATGCAAATCGCCATTCATCTGACATGTCAATTCCGTGCGATTCTTTTATCTTATATAATCCATTCACCATTTCCATCATCGAAGCCACGGCCGTGTTAAACTTCTCATCTTCAATGTCACGAGTAACTTTTTTAATCGTCAAATGAGTTAATCGCAATAATTCTTGAGCTGTTTTTTCATCCGCGCCAAGAGAGTCGTTTGGATTCTTATCAACGAACTCCTGAACCAAGTTCCATGCTCGATTTAAAAACCTGTAAGTTCCCGGAACACCACGAGGATCCCATGGCGCATCCATGTCATAAGGAGCAATGAACATTTCGTAAACTCGCAGCGCATCAGCGCCATATCCACTATCCATAATCTCCATCGGATCAATAACATTGCCCTTAGACTTGGACATTTTCTGACCATCTGGGGCCATAATGTATGCATTGTACATCATTCGTTTAAAAGGTTCTGGAGTCGGAACGAGACCGAGCTTATAGAAAAATCGCATCCAAAAACGACTGTATAGCAAGTGAGCCACGGCATGGTCGGCGCCATTGTAATAATCAACCGGCATCCAATGGTTAATTCTCTCAGGATTCCACGCTTCATTATCATTGTGCGGGTCGAGATATCGTAAGAAATACCAGCTAGAGCAAGCATAACCATCCAAAGTGTCAGTCTCACGACGACCTCCTACCCAATTGTCGCCGTCAGGTTTATTTTCCGTAATCGGCACAGTTTTTCCAGTTTCAACATCTACCCAAACTCGCACCCAATTATCAACCTGGGCCAAAACGGAAGTATTACCGCCCGTTGGCTTAAAGTTCTCCACCTCTGGCAAAATCACCGGCAAACATTCGTCAGCTACGGCAATTGGCGCACGACCATCAACGTGAACAATTGGAATTGGAGCACCCCAATAGCGCTGACGAGAAATCAACCAATCGCGCATTTTATACGTGGTTTTGCTTCGCCCAGAATTCTGCTGCTCCAGCCACGCAACAATTTGCTCGCGAGCATCCTCACTCCTGGTCCCGTTAAATTGTCCGGAATTTATCAACTCACCTTCACCAGAATAACATCCAGCATCGGCTGAATGCTCAGGCTTATCAATAACTTGGACAATCGGCAAGTCAAACTTCTCGGCAAATGCAAAATCGCGCTCGTCGTGCGCTGGCACAGCCATGACTGCGCCGGTTCCATAGCCGCCCAAAACATAATCCGCCACCCAGATTGGCAATTTTTGACCATTAACTGGGTTTATGACATAACTTCCAGTAAATACGCCTGTTTTCTCTTTATTCTCTTGACGCTCAACATCAGATTTTTGTTGCGAAGCTTGGATATACACTTCAACCTTTTCGCGCGTATCAGAATTGACCAACTGAGGAATCAGAGGATGCTCCGGCGCCAAAGCTACATACGTCGCGCCAAATAACGTGTCAGGACGAGTTGTGAAAACTGTAATCTTGGAATCTTGACCGCTAACCGTAAACTCAACTTCCGCACCAACTGACCGACCAATCCAATTCTTCTGCATGGTTTTAACCATTTCCGTCCAATCAAGCGCATCGGTTGCCTCTAAAATTTCATCTGCATACGCCGTAATTCGGAAAAACCACTGCTTAAGATTGCGCTTAGTTACAGGATTACCGCAGCGCCAACATTTGCCACCTTCAACCTGTTCGTTAGCAAGAACTGTATTGTCAGTTTCACACCACCACTGTGGCTGCTCTTTTTGATATGCCAAATCGTGCTTATATAATTGCGTAAAAATCCACTGAGTCCATTTGTAATATTCTGGATCGGCTGTAGAAATTTCTTTTGTCCAATCATAACTAAACCCAAGTCGCTTCAATTGCTCCTTAAAGTGAACTTTCGCCTCATCGTGCGCTACACGTGGCGTTTTTCCGACTTTAATAGCGTAATTTTCAACCGGCAGACCAAAGCTGTCCCAGCCGATTGGATGATAGACATTATAGCCCTGCTGACGCTTAAACCGTGCTTTGATGTCGGCAAATTGAAAAGTACGACCGTGACCAATGTGAATTCCCGCCCCTGTAATCCCCGGAAGCATGCTCAAACTGTAATATTTCGGCCGAGTAGTGTCGTTAAAATCGACCGCGTAAGTACCGTCAGCCTCCCATTTGTTTTGCCATTTTTGTTCAATTTCTGTCGGATTATAGCGTCTCATATCTGTAATTATAGCAAATAATCCCGCTCATTACGAACGGGATTATTATTAAGCAATTAAACTATCGTCTAGTCGAGGTTGATGACAATCCGCTCGAATATCCGCTCATAAAACCTTCTACAAACTCTTTCAAGCTTTCAGCGTCCGACGGTGCCTTAATTTCCTCAGACTTGTTCATATTAATGTCAAATGAAATTTCTACAGAAGCCTTCTTGCCATCACCTTTCAACTCCAAGGCTTTCAGCTCATGAGACGATCTATCGACCCACACCTTCAATGAAGCTGTGTCAATAGATGATGAATCACTACTCTTGTAGCTATTAGATTTTCCGCACTTACTGAGCGCCTTGCCTGCTGATGAATTTTTAAACTCATCATTAAATTTCGACAATTTACTGTTATCACCCTTTAGTTCAAAACCACGTCCACCATTACGATCGCTGATCTTTGAGTCTTTTATAGTGAAGAAGCTATTCTTTTGATAAAGTTGAGCTACTTCCTTGCGGACACTTTCATCACTTTGGATTTTCTTCAGAGCGTTCATTCCGCACTTATATTCACTACCGATTTCATCTGGAGAAACTTTCATCCATGTATTGCTCATTTTATCTATCTCAGAGCTCATCTTTCTCAAAGTCTGATCACGGTAAGTTTCTATTTGAGCCCTTGATGCCTTGCCACCAGACGAAGACTCCATAACTATTTCAAGCAAAGTGCCATACAAATCCTTAAAGTTATTTATCTTCACGTATATCGTCCCGTCATCACCAAGAACCATATCACCATCTAGTGGAATACTCTTTTCGACCCCTTTGACATTAAGCTTAGCGTCAATATTCGCCTTTGATTTTCCCGAATCAGTAGTAGTCTTTACGTTTAGCTCTATTTTTCCTTGGTCGCGCATATCAATAACTACCTTACCGTCGGCAGTCATTTTCTTTGCCATGATAGTATTAGACACGGCGTCCGTAACCATCTTTTCTGGATTCTGCCACCACAAGAAATAAACTAGCACAGCAGAAACAATAGCAATAAGAGCTATAACTCCCAGCACTATGCCAATTATCAATCCCGTTTTCTTCTTTTTTGGTTGCATCGGCACGCCGTTATATTGTGGCTGCGGTGCAGGTTGATTACCTTGATCCATCATTCCCCCTTGTTTTATATACCTTGAATTTAATATACCACATTAATCTTTAAATTGTGAGAAAAATTGGTTTTTCCTAGCAATCCACTCCGGCGTTTGCCTGACTAAGTATTTATCGTCCTCAGTGCTATGAAGGTTGATTTTTATAGATTCCTCTAGCCATACGCCGCCGCTCGAACCCTTAAATAACGCGACGCCTTCAGATTTCAATTTGTCGCGCACGAAAGACCCAGCCTCGATGGCATTCTTGCATTCCTTCACCTGACAGCCTCTTTGACGTGCAGTCGGCGCCAAATATTGATTAGCTTTCTCGCCAACCGTCACAACCCAATCCAACAAATCAGGACTACAATGAGAACCAAGTTCGGCGTGAGCTTGCTCGAAAATTCCCTTTAAGCCATTCATGTTACCAAGTACAGCAATGCGCTGCGGAGTCTCAATTCGATACAAAGACTGCAAAGCAGCCAAGGCAGTCAACGGCGTTGAACTATAACTATCATCAATCAACCAAGTATTGTCCGCACCCTTCAGCAAATTCATCCTGCCGGGCAGTGGACGCAAATTCTCTATACCTTTTTTTATATTCTCCTCAGTTTCACCAAACACATACCCAATAGCTGCCGCCACGATCGCTGGACGAATATTATGCTCGCCAATTAGCTTAACGTTGACCTCTAATCCGTTAGGATTTTCTGGCGACATAATAAAGCCGTGATGTCCGTCTTTCAGAGAAAAATTACGATCGTCAAAATTATACTCTGCCACCGGATCACTTCCGTAAGTAGTGATATTAGGATTCGTCAAAAAGCTAGCAAAACGCCCATCTATGTCATCACGATTTATCATCGCCATTCGCGAGAAATTCGCCAGCGAAATCATCTCATTCGCCACTTCCTCCAAGGAATATTCAACCTGCATTCGACCATTCGTCACAGAAGTTACAACCGTAATATCAGGCACGACGTAAGCCTTAAACCAGTCGTTATAGCCAAGCTCCTTTGGATTAAATTCCTGAACAATCACTTGGACTTCCGGTTTTTCAGCCTTAATTCTCTTCTTTACGGCGCGCATCACTTTCCACCATTTGAACAAGCCTTTTTCAGGCATTTTCACGCCCATCATCTGAAGAAAAACGTCAGCCTTCGTCTTCGGCTCTTCATTGCGAAGTTGAATATCAAACTGTTGCGCCAAAACCGTACCGATAGCTATTTTCGCACTAGCCTTTCCAGCGCTACCAGTTATCGCCACAAGCTTCACTTCTGGATGAACAGCAAAAAATTCTCGCACTAATTTTGCCAGTTTTTCTTCCCTCTTTTTTGAAACAGTAACCATAACTATATCATACCATAAGCATTATAGAAGAGCTGCTACGCGCCCACCCGGGGCATATTTGAATGTGTGTTTGTCTTTCAATTGGCAAGCATAGGAGAATGCCCCTATGCGTACCAGCTCATGTTTAATTATGCATTATCGCCCAAAAAAACACAAGCGTCATTTCTCATTTACATACTCTGGCAAAACTTTCCCAGCTAAAACTACCGCCATCAAAACTGCAAATCCACACATAATTGACGGAATTCCGATAATAGTCGACGGATCAATGATATTGACAAACGTCGTAGGCGCCATAAATAGAACATACCCCACAATCAACGAACCTAGAGAGCGCCGAATATGTTTACTGGAGGTTTTGCTACTAACATACGCATAAGCAATTGCCGCAAATAATAGGCCGTAATAATACAAACCATACCACATTCCGACGCCCGGCTGGTTTTCAAAAATCACATAATTACCCAGGCAAGCCCCAGACTTAATTCCGTTAGCCTCCAATAGAAAATAGCTAATAAACATTGCGGCAAAAGTGTAACCAAGCACAGGAATCCACCGCCTCTTATCGCCAGAAATTTCATATATCAAATGAATACCCAGAGGTGGAAGCATGGTAATTGCAATATAGCCAAGTTTAGCCCAGCCGAGATTATCCAGAAGAATCGCACCTTCACAAACGTTATATTCAGCCCATTGAAACAGCGCCAAACAAATCAACAGCATAATCACAATCTTCGTCACGGCATTCAATTTATATTTCCAAAAAGTATATATCGCCAGAATAATTTCAATTGTCAACGTCGCCAACATTACCGCTGGAGAAAAACAATAGAGTCTCGGTTTTTTAATCTTATCCATGCGTAAATTATATATTATTTTCATCACGCGTTTTCTATCATCCTCAACAGCTCTTCTTCGTCAATAATTTTCGTGCCGTATTGCTCAGCCTTTTTCAATTTGCTAGCACCAACCTTACCACCAGCCACCAGATATGTTGTGTCTTTAGAAACTGCGGTTTGAAAAACTCCACCGAGATTACGAATTTTATCCGCAGCAGCGTCGCGTCCCATAGATTTCAGAGTGCCCGTGATCACAAAACTTTTTTCACTCAAACCGCCAAACTTTTTATTGAACTGAGGAATAACTCCCAATTCTGTGAATTTGTTGAGCAATTTTACATTATCCTCATCAGCAAACCACGCCACTACAGATTCGGCAACAATTTCACCCACGCCATCAACTTGCCGCAAATCATCAATCGTCGCTTTCGCCAAATTTTCCATACTTTCAAAATGATTCGTCAAATCAATCGCCGTTTGCGCGCCAATATGGCGGATTCCTAAACCATATAAAAATCGCTCTAATTCTGGGCGTTTTTTATCAGCAATTGCCGAGATTAACTTTTGCGCAGAAATATCAGCAAACCAATCCAGTTTCAACAAATCGTCTTTAGTAAGTGTGAAAATATCCGCCAGATCGCCGACCAAACCATTGTCAATTAAAATCTCCACGTTCTTTTCGCCAAGCGTATCAATATCAAGCGCACCCTTAGACGCGAAATGCGCCAAAGCTCGCTTCAAAATCAGCGGACCGCTAGAGCCCTTAACTCGGTAAACAGCCTCGCCTTCAGGTCGCACAAATTCCAACTCTGGATATTGCCGTTTTAATTCTGCTTCATAATCAATTGGTTCAGAATCTGCAGGTCGTAATTCCTTCAAAACATTCTCAACTTGCGGAATAATATCACCCGCTTTAAAAATCACCACAGTGTCGCCTCGCCGAATATCCAAACGCTCAATTTCATCGGCGTTATGCAAACTGGCGTGCTGCACCGTAGTTCCCGCCACTACTACTGGATCAAACACAGCCACCGGAGTCGCCGCGCCAGTTCGCCCGATAGAGATTACTATATCTCTAACAATCGTCGTAGCCTCTTCGGCCGCATACTTATAAGCCACCGCCCCGCGCGGATTTTTACCCACCATACCGAGATTGTCGTATATCTCTCGATCATTAATCTTAATAACCAGCCCGTCCGTATTAAACGGCAAGTCATGACGCTTGTCGCTCCATTCATCAACAAATTTCATCACGTCGGACAAATTATCAAAAACACTAGCCTGCTGATTGCGAGAAATCCCCAGCGCCGTCAAAGCCTCGTAAGCAAAACTATTCGTCGGAACTTCCGAACTATCATCGCGAATCACATCATATCCACGAAAATGCAACGGACGCGTTGCTACCAGCGCGGGATCTAATTGACGAATTGTCCCCGCAGCCAAATTGCGCGGATTAGCAAATGTAGGCAGCCCTAGAGATTTCTGCTTTTTATTAAGTTCCTCAAAATCCCGTTTTAGCATAACAATTTCACCACGAATCTCTGTCCGACCGTGCAAAAAATTCTCAAAACCCGCCGCTTCACGCAGACGAAGCGGTACGTTTTTAATAGTCCGAACATTGTTCGTTACATCTTCGCCAACAAAACTATCACCACGTGTCACAGCTTGCGACAATACGCCGTCGATATAAATCAACGCGCACGCCAAGCCATCCATTTTTATATCCGTAAAAAATTCATGTCGCTGACCCGGTATCAATTTATCAGTTCGCTCAATCCACGCCTCAACTTCACTTTTATCAAAAACATCACTCAAACTAACCATTCGGCGCATGTGCTTCACTTTTTGAAAACCGTCGAGCAGCTTATTTCCAACTCGCTGCGTAGGACTATCGACAGTAATCAATTCTGGGTGATCCGATTCAATTTTCTTCAGCTCATCCATCAGGCTATCATAAACCGCATCGCTCACACTCGGTTTGTCCAAGGTGTAGTATTCGTAGCTATAACGATTTAACAGGTCTTTAATTTCGTCAATTCTTGGTTTTTTTGGTGTCACTTTCAACCACCTTTCTGTAGAACAAATAGACATATACAGAAATCATAATTATCGTTACGTAAAGTAAAATCAAGCCAGTTGTTGGGACAATTGGTAGCCAGTCGATGCCGCTAATCCATCCCTTTAGTGCGCCGTCAAGCAGAATTACCGGAATCAGAACGACCGCCCACAAAAGCACGGACAGAACAACAGCCCACGCAAATCTCAGCAAAATCCTTAGTCTTCGACCTGTCACAATATCGCCCGACAAACGCAGTGCGTGAAACGGATACATTCCTGGCAGTGTTATAATAATCATCGCAAAAACCGTAGAAGTCGCCCAATAGATAGACATTGCCACTATCAAAATCGCCGCACCACCAGCCGCCATCAGAATCGGCGTTTGATTTAACACTCCCGAAGCATTAAGCGCACTATAAATAATCACCGCCACTGCCGCCGGCACCATTTGAATTAGGAAAACTCCGATGACAATTATCAGCGCAATTATGGGCGATCCAGAGCTATACAAGCCGTCGCGCATTTTCGGTTTTTTGCCAATTAAAATAGCTCGCGTCAACCAAACAGACGACAACCAAGTTAATAGTCCCAGAAAGATTCCCGCCGCTTGCTGCACATTTCCACCAGCCATTCCACTACCTGAAATATAACTAACCGCAACGCCAGAGAATAGGCTAATTGTTGTATAAATTCCGCCGAATCCATTCGACTCGGCCTGATTCATCACGTCTTTAAGTTGTTGGTATGTGTCTTGCGACATGACACTAGCTAAGGCAAGCGTCAATATCGACATAACGATAATTAACGCCAAAAAAGTCTTCTTATTGCGCCACACCAGACGGCAAGCCTCACTAGTCAGCGACCAATATCCTGGAATTTTAAGATCTCGTTGATAATCTCGTCGCTTCGTTAACCGAAAACTACGATGAGGTCGACGCGCCAAAAAATTACGCCGCTGCTGATTCAATTTACTAAAGTCACGTTTAATACCAGACCATGCACTTTTTTTATGATCAGCATTTGGCTTCTTAGAACTATTGACTACTCGTTTTTTGGAAGTTTTTGTTGCCATAATTACATCTTTGTTGCGTTATTTCTCAACCTTGCAATTCTATCTTCTAGCGGTGGATGAGTGCTAAATAGTTTTGAGAAAAATCCGGGCTTCAAAGGATTATTCATGAACAAATTGGCAGTGGAAGAACTTTGTTTTTGCATTGGTCTGCCGTATTGGCGCAATTTCTCCAGCGCGCTTGCTAACCCTTCAGTGTCTCGTGTCAATAGCACTCCCGAAGCATCCGCCAGATATTCACGCTGTCGACTAACCGCCAATTGAGTTATCGTTGCCAAAAGCGGCGCCAATATAACCACGATCAACCCGAGAGCATAGACAATAGGATTAACATCCCTATCACGGTCGTCACTATAAAACATCATTCTAAGCGCTAAATCTGCAAACAGTCCAATTGCACTAACCAAACCAAAAGCAATCATACTCACGCGGATGTCGTAATTTCGCACGTGACTCATTTCATGCGCCATAACTGCCTCCAGCTCACGCTTGTCCATAATATTCAGGAGACCTGTAGTCGCGCCAACGATGGCATGATTTGGGTCGCGACCAGTCGCAAAAGCATTTGGAGCTAGATCATCAATGATATAGACTTTCGGCATCGGCATACCAGAAGCGATAGACAGATTTTCCACCACTCGCCAAAGTTCAGGAGCATCATTTTTACTAATTTCCTGAGCGCCAGTCATCATCATAGCCAACTTGCCAGCTATAAAATATTGCAGCCAAGCATACAATATCGCACATATGAAAATGATGAGTGCTAGTGAATAGCTATCAGTTGCCGCGCCGACAAATAATCCGATAATTCCAATAATTATCACAAACACAGACATAATTAATATTGTGTTGCGTTTGTTTTGAGAAACTGCATTGTACATATGTTAATTATACCAAAAATCGCCCGCTAAAAATAGGCGAGCGATTTTAATTTCAGGGTTCGATTAGAACTTTACTTCAACTGGATTTTCAACGCTTGCACGGTCTTCAACGTCGAAGAATTCCTTAGCTTGGAAGCCAAACATTCCTGCGATGATGTTTGTTGGAAAAGTCTGGATCTTCGTATTCAGGTCGCGAACGCCACCGTTGTAGAATCGGCGAGCTGCTTGGATTTTATCCTCAGTGTCAACCAATTCCTGTTGTAATTGCAAGAAGTTTTGATTTGCTTTCAATTCTGGGTAAGCCTCAGATACGGCAAACAAGCTCTTCAACGCGCCTTCCAAAGCATTTTCAGCCTTAGCGGTTTCAGCCACGCTGCCAGCATTCATAATTGCTGAACGAGCTTCTGCAACCTTCTCAAACACTTCTTTTTCGTGTGTAGCGTAGCCTTTTACTGAATTGACCAAATTTGGAATTAAATCAGTTCGGCGTTTTAGCTGAACAGTAATGTCACTCCATGCCTCTTCTACGCGATTGCGCAACACAACTAAACCATTGTACGCACCGATTACAACTCCTACGAGTACTAATAAAACTACCACTGTAACAATAAGTACAATTACCAATGGACTCATTTCTTACCTTGTCCCTTTCCTATTCAATATTACTTTCTTTACAACTTTGGTGCGCAAGGCGGGAATCGAACCCGCACGACTTTTGGTCAAGGGATTTTAAGTCCCTCGCGTCTACCAATTCCGCCACTCGCGCTTATTTATATACAATCCAGACACCTACGCGCCAGACTGTTTATATTATACTATATTCGCTAAGTAAATTGTACAATTTCGCAAAATAAAAAATAGCCCAATACTCAGGACTATTTATCAAAAATTGGAGGCACGTACGAGAGTCGAACTCGTCTAAAAGGTTTTGCAGACCTCTGCGTAACCGCTCCGCCAACGCGCCA
>CAUSLX010000021.1:0-11245 GCA_963532505.1 uncultured Candidatus Saccharibacteria bacterium
ATACTCTCTATTTGGAAGAATGTCAACAAATTGTTAAAATTAGTACATGACACAACCATACGCAAAAATTATCGCCCTGGTTGGATTGGCGGGCAGCGGCAAAAGCTCAGCTGTCGAATATTTGACAGAAAAAGGATTTCCAAAAATTTACTTCGGTGGCGTTATTTATAAAGCCATGGACGAGGCTGGAATTGAAAAAACTTGGGACAATCAACAACAATTTCGCGAAGAAATTCGTCGCCGCGAAGGCAAAGATTTCGTAATCAAACGCGTCATAAAAAACATCCACGATTTAATAAACGCTGGGCAAAATAAAATCGTTTTGGATGGATTATACACTTGGAGTGAATATAAATTACTTAAGCACGAATTTCCTGGACAAGTTGTCGTTATTGCTATTGTTACGCCGAAATACCTCCGTTATCAACGAATGGCTAAGCGCATAGAGCGACCAATGCAGCCGCACGAAGTCGATCAGCGCGACTGGTCAGAAATCGAGAATTTGGAAAAAGGCGGACCAATTGCTATTGCTGATTATTTCATCATTAACGACGGCAGCCTCGAGCAATTACACCAAAAAATAGACGCCGCAACTCACGACGCCCATTTTTGTAAATCGCCCGAACAGTGCTAATTAGTCCAGATATTCGTAAAGTTTTTTCGCGTCTTTGTGTTTGCGAAGTTTTGCTAGCGCCTTAGCTTCAATCTGGCGGATTCGTTCACGCGTAACTGCAAATTCCTGACCAACTTCTTCCAAAGTGTGATTTTTCCCATTGTCCAAACCAAAACGCATTCGAACAATTTTCTGCTCACGATCGCTCAAACTTGATAGAATTTCCTGAACTTGCTCTTTTAGTAATTGATTTGAGGCGGAATCTTCCGGTGAAACCGTATCTTCGTCAACGATAAAATCCTGCAAAACTGAATCATCATCTTCACCGTCACGACCAACACCAGCGTCCAAAGAAGAAATGTCTTGCTTGATCTTAATGACATATTCAATTTTCTCTGGTTCCATATCCAGCTCTTTAGACAGTTCTTCAATTGTCGGCTCACGATTCAATTCCTGTGTCATTCGTCGCTGAGTACGCAGCAATTTATTGATCGTTTCCACCATGTGAACTGGAATACGAATCGTTCGCGCCTGATCAGCAATCGCACGCGTAATTGCCTGACGAATCCACCAAGTTGCATAAGTCGAAAACTTAAAGCCCTTATCTGGATCAAACTTTTCAACTGCACGCAAAAGTCCAGTATTTCCCTCTTGAATCAAATCCAAAAAGTCCAAGCCACGACCAGAATAACGCTTAGCGATTGACACCACCAAACGCATATTCGCCTCAGCCATCTTATCCTTAGCCTTCTTATCGCCTTCAACAATTCGGCGCGCCAAGTCCATTTCTTCTTCAGAACTAAGTAGTGGAATTTTACCGATTTCGCGCAAGTACAATCTGACCGAGTCATCCGACACGTCGTCCAAATATTGCCCAGTTGTCAACGAATCCAAATCTTCCGATTCTTCTTCGTCTATAAGCGTTGGATCAAAATCATCATCTTCATTTAAGTTTACTGGCTTCGTCGTGATATCGTCGCTCACATTTTCTCCTTAATCAGATTATTTAAGCTCTGGCGTAAATTCTGAGACAAAACCTCATCACCCGACGCCTCGGCCTCTCTAAGCTGTGTTAATAGTTGATTCTTTTTGTTTTCGCGATGTTTGATTGTTATCTGTCTGACTAGCCGAGCCATCTCTTCGTCCAAGCTTTTTTGCTCCCAATTGGCATAACGACTTTCACTTTTCAACTGTACTATTTTCACATACTGTTCGATTTTTTGCAAGTCCAGAGGAACCTCGCCCAAATCCGCGTCTGGATTCTTCCGTAAATAGCCAATCAACTGCCGCGCGTTGTCATCATCCAACATTTCTCCAGAAACCGCCGCCAACCAACGCCGCACGGATTTTTCACTCGCCGCCAACCCCGCCAGCATATCTTCAGTTTCATCCTGAACCGGAGTCGGTTTTTCTTTTTCAATTTTCGCCTTTTTCAATTGATGTTCAGCGACTTTTTCATTCGACAATTTTGCCTTCAGTGCGGTAATTGACGCGCCAGTTTTTTCAGAAATCACCGACAAATAATGCTCTTGTTCCACCGGATCTTTCAAGCCTCGGACAATTCTCAGCGCAATGGTCGAAAATCTTCGCTTGCCTTCCGCCGACTTCAAATTCTCCATTTCCGCATATCTAGCAATCACCCAATCTACCGCAGGTTGAGATTTATCAATCGCCGCCTGCCAAAGCGCCGGATCTTTTTGAATCAACTCGTCTGGATCTTTGACACCATCAGGCAAGCTCACCACTTCCAGCTCCACGCCGACTTCCTGCGCCAAATTGATCGCCCGCTCCGTCGCGTTAACTCCCGCTCGATCGCCATCAAACGCCAAGCGAATCCGCCCTGCCAATCGACTAAGCGACTTCAAATGTTGAGTCGTCATCGCCGTTCCAGAGGTCGCAACCACGTTTTTGACGCCCGCTTGATGACTGCTAATTACGTCCAAATTGCCCTCAACAATCACCGCCACATCGCTTTTTCGAATCGCTTCTTTGGCTTGATGCAAACCAAAAATATGTCGCGATTTATCGAATAACAGCGTTTGCGGCGTGTTCAAGTATTTTGGCGCGCGCGGATCATCACGAATAATTCTGCCCGTAAATCCCACAACTTCGCCATTGCCGTCACTCAACGCCACCATCATTCGTCCGCGAAACAAATCACCACCAAACCGATTCGACAAGCCAGCGTCCGCCAATTCCTGCCTAGAAAATCCTCTTTTTTCCAATGCTTTTGTCAATGTGTCGCCATTCTCCGGCGCATAGCCAATCAAAAAATCACCAATTGTTTGACGATTTAATCGCCGTTTTTTAACCACATAATCCAGAGCTAATGAATTTTTTACCAAATTCTGCTGATAAAAATTAGCTGCTAATTTAAGCGCTTCTCTGGCTCTAGCGCGACGCTTGGCTGTTCGTCCGTCGCCATTAGAAAACAAAGTCAGATCAACGCCCGCCTTCCGAGCCAAATGCTCCAGCGATTGACGAAAATCCATTCCTTCCACCATCATCACAAACGTAAAAATATCGCCACCTTTTCCAGAAGAAAAATCGTGCCAAATCTGCTTTTCTGGACTGACCATAAAGCTTGGGGTTCGCTCGTCGGTAAACGGACTTAAACCCTTCAAATTGCGACCTGCTCGCTTCAACTGGACGTATTCACCAATAACATCCTCGATGTTCAGTCGCGCCCGCACTTCTTCTTTGGCATCATTCATATTTTTATTATATCACTCTTTACCTCTGTTATTGTTTGTGGTTAAATAGAAATATGTATCCTGACAATTTGAATAACCAACCTCAAGGTATCGATTATTTGAATCAAATTGCCACACCTCCGCCAGCGGAAGGTTTTGATAAAAAAACCAAAATCATCATCGCTATTTTGAGCTTTATCGGTCTAATAACACTAATCGCGATATTCGTTTTTTCACAAGATTCTATGCCAAGCGCTAGTCCGTCACAAGTTGCATCACGTGTTAATAAATTACTCACTATTTCCAAAAAATACAATAATAAGTTCCGCTCGACCAGCTTACAAACCACCAATAGTTCTCTGGTTGCAGTGCTGACCACTGCGAATGCCTCAATGAGCGAAGCGCTTCAAGCAACCGGCATCAATTATAAGGAGAAACAGAAGGATATCCTCGCTCTAGATCCGTCGGAAAAATTAGAGAAAAAATTGGACGAAGCTCTTCTGAACACGCAATTAGATATTACCTATGCCCATGAGATGAATGTGCAAATAACAGATACAATCAACATGATGAAAAAGGTATACAAGTCCACCAAGTCAAAAAAGATGCGCGAATGGCTAGTAAAAACTGCTGGCGATTTAGAAAATATTCAGAAACAAATCAATCAAATCATTAAAGCAGATTAAGCCTCCGAGACTAATTGATAGCTCAACCTCGCCAAATCAAAGACCTCTTCGTCAGTTAATTGACCTGAACAAATAATTGTATTCCAATGTTTCTTGTTTAAGTGATAACCTGGTAAAACCGTTTCATACTTTTCTCGTAAATTCTGCGCCAACAACGGATCACATTTTAGGCTTATCCTGAGCGGCTTTGAGCCTTCCGTCACCAATGCTACCATTTTCCCTGCACCGTCATTATCTCTACCAAATTTATATACCGCGACATCCTCGCCAAATGGATAATCCAGCCATACGCCCGGCAAACTCAGGATAAATTCTTCAAATTGTTTATGTGTCATACCTTTACCTTTTTCAAATAATATTCAAGTTCCATAATGCTGCCACGGATGTCTTCCAGTGCTCGATGATCTTCTGGTTTGGCGAATTTCTTACCGTATTTACCCTCAAACACCACCTTCCATGCACTCACATCCAACACTCGATAATGTAGTCTTTTTGACAACGTTGGCCACCATTGGTCAATGAATCGACGATCTTGATGGATTGAATTGCCTGCTAACAAAATCTTCGTCTCGCCTGCAAAATGCTCATCACAAAACGCCAACAATTCGCGTTCTATTTCCGCCAAAGGCTTGCCCGATTCATTCTGCTCCTCCAGCCCGCGTCGCGCTTCCGGATGCTCATTCCAGAAACCAGCATTTCGGTCCAACAACTTAGCCAGCTTTTCCGAATCATGGCGCACAATTCCTTCGTACGTCACAATTTCCTTAAAATTCCAATCAGTCACAATTGCCGCCACTTCTAAAATTTCATCACGAACCGGATCCAAACCAGTCATCTCCAAATCCACCCATAAAATCTTTTTCGGCTTAAAACTTGCTTTCATATCTCTATTTTACCACTTCCATAAGGCGTGCTAAACTAAAATCATGACAAAACGCATCCTACTCAAATTATCAGGTGAACAACTTCAAGGCGAATTCGCCAGTGGCTTTGACCCAAAACGCGCTCGCTGGATTGCTGAACAAATTCGACCAGCGCTGGACGACGGGGCTGAAATTGTAATTATGGTTGGCGGTGGCAATTACGTTCGCGGCAATCAAATCATCGGTCACGGAATTCAACCTGTTTCCGCACATAATATCGGGATGCTTTCTACGCTAATGAATGCAATTGCTCTAGCTGACGTATTAAATGACGCAGGACTACCAACTCGCGCATTATCTACGGTTGAAGTCAATCAATTTATCGACCACTATACTTTCCGACGCGCAATTAGCCATATTAAGAAAAACCGCATCGTAATCGTAGCGTGCGGCACCGGCAGACCGTTTCTTACTACTGATACTGCAGCTTTAAACTTAGCACTAGAAATGCAGTGTGACGCCGTGGTTAAAACAACGAAAGTCGACGGAGTTTATGATAAAGATCCTATGAAATTCCCTGACGCTGTAAAAATTGATCATTTATCTTACCAAGAAGCCCTAACAAATCCTAACATTGCTGTTATGGATAAGGCGGCAATTGGGCTAGCCATGGACGAGCACATTCCAGTCATCATTTGCGACCTGCTTACAGACGGAAATATTCTCCGCGCAACCCGCGGAGAATCAGTAGGCACGCTTATTAGTTAAGGTTTAGTCTTTTTTCTTATCTAATTTATCGAGTTTAAAGAAGTGAACGATTGCATATACAACAAATGCAACGGCTATCAACGTAATTAACGAACTAACGAACGCGCCGTATAAAAACTCGCCTTTACGTCCAGCAATTTCAACCGTAAATGAAGCTGATTGCAATCCTTGTTGAGAGCCAACGATCAACTGCACTAACGGGTCAATAAATGCCGTCACCAATTTTTTAACCGTATCGCCAGCTGCAGTACCAATTGCCAAACCTACAGCCAAGCCAACAACACCTTGTTCACGGATAAAGTTTACAAACCCACCCATATGAGTATCTTTTATAGCTGCACTTACAATTTTTTTCTCTTTGATGGCGGCAATTTTTTTAGCAGCTTTAATACTCTTAGGAGCTAGTTTTTTAGCTGATACTTTCGCTGCTTTTACGTCCTTATTTGTTGATTTTTTTGACTCAGTAGATTTCGCTACCATAAAACTCCTTTTATTAGATATTTATTCACTAATTTTACCACACGTGACACCGCACGCAATCTCACCGACAGTCTTCATAGACCTAAGCAACTCTTCGGCGGCATTTAACTTCCCTACGGCCAAACTGTCATACTTAGGTTTACTATTGATAATTTCTTCGTACAACCTGATCGCCTTATTTAATAAGTTAATATCTCTATTATATTTAGCTACTTTACGCATAACATCAGGAAGAAACAGTCTGTTCTTTGAAGAATCTCCCGACAGCAAACTATCATTTACCACGGACGCTACTTGAATGGCCAAATCACCACTGCCTTGTTTTATTAATTCTCTACATAATTTACCCGCCTCTTCCAAGTTATTCCGAGGGTCAGTATCTAGATATATTCCCGACAAATCTTCTATTTTTTCCGCAGCCGCCTCGTATCGACCGTTTAACTGATTAATTCTGGCACTATAATCATCCAGTAAAAGTAATCTACCTGGAATAGATGGGAACGTTAACATTTGTAAACGAGCAAACTTTCCATAACCATCTCTATAATCTCTTCTGTCAGGAAACATAAACCATGGGCGCTTATCTATAAATTCAGCCCAGTTGACAGTTGCCGGCAATTGTTTTAATAACTCATCAGTTTTCAAACTATCTTGAGATTTCAATTCGCCGCAGGAAAATTTATCAAGCGGATGGCTTGACGTAAACCCAACGGCCGTAGTCATCTCACAACATAATTCCTTTGTCAGAACATCTATCATAAACGATCTATTACTACTACGATCAAATAGCGTGATGAACGTGTGTTGATTTGCGTAACTAATAAAGTGCTCAATATTTAATTCTTCCAAGCACTCAGATGCAACAATTGTATGCCCATAACAGTTAGTAGCTTCATTTTTAGCGATATTCTCTTCATTAAGTTCTTGCGAGCCACTATCTGTCGACCTAAAATAAAGTGTTTCACGAACAAGCTCCGCAACAGATTTAGCTGCTTCCGCTACATCATCAAACGTCTTATCTGACTTTTCGTACACATTTTTTATGTCACAAAGCTTCTCTGACTCTAACAAGAGTTCTCGCTTAACGCCTCTTTTCTCTGCTATATCACTTCTCGGAGTTAATAGCTGAGTAGATAGATATCGATCATAAAATGATGTATATGGTTGCTCGTCTAATCGTTTGCTCGGTCGTTCATTCACGAATTTATATTATATACTAATATAGTATATTTTACAAGCGATCTGGCGCCACGATTCCCAAAATAGCCAGTCCAGCCTTAAGAATATCGGCGTAAATTGCCACGATTCCTACACGATGCGCCTCTTTGTCACTGCCAATAACCTGATTTTTCTCGTAATATCGATTAAATTCTTGCGCCAGTTCAAACAGATAAGTACAAATATGATGAGGCTCCAGAGTTTCCTTAGCGCGATCAACCACATCCACGTACTCGCTTAATTTCCTGACTAGCATTTTATCCTCGTCGAACAACTCTGTCGGAAAGGCAATTTCTTTGTCAGATTTAGCTAAAATTCCCCGCGCCCGAGCGTGAGCGTATTGCAAGTAGCTTCCCGTATTGCCAGTCAAACTTACCGCGTCGTTAATATCAAATATGACGTCGCCGCCGATCTTCACTTTCAAGAATTGATAGCGAAGCGCGCCAGCAATCACGTCGTCAGTTGGCTCGCCGCCAGCATTTTCAATTGCCTTCTTAAACTCATCGAACAGCCAGCCAATTGTAACAACCTCACCCGTTCGCGAACTCATTTTCCCAGTTGCCAACTTAACAAAGCCAGTCGCGTAATTAAACAATTTTCCCTTCAAAGCCGGAATCGACAATTCACTAGCCGCAATCACGCCACGGAAATATGCTGCTTGCTCCTCGGCGTTTACTGTAATCGATAAGTCCAAATCTGGGTAATCCTTATACTTCAACTGAATCAATCCCATATCATGCGCGCCATAAAGACCATTGCCATGAGATCCAATAAACACGTTATCGAACGCGCCGTATTTGCTACCCTTAAAAACAAACGCGCCGTCAGATTTGGTAAACACCTCTGGGGTTTTCTCTTTAATTAAAGATTTTCCCAATTCCTCAGTTTCGCTCTCAACGTAACGTCGCTCAATCGGCACGTTTCCAAGTCGCCCAACATTAGAGTCAATTTCGTCAAAACTCCAACTTTTACAGATTTCGTAAACTTGTTTATATAGTGGATCATCCAGAACGAATGACTGCTTGGCTAGTTCATCAATTTCTGCCTTTGCCTCTGGAGATTCTTTCGCCGCACGCGCACCTTCAACGTACATGCGACTCATAAATTCATTTCGTTTATCAGCTGGGATTTCGTTCAATTTATTTACATCGCCGTCAATCTCACGCAAAATCGCCCACATACTTTTACCAACATGCGTTCCGACATCACCGTGATAACTCACTCGATGCACAATTGCACCATCAACCGCTAACAGATTCGCCATCGTGTCCGCCAAAATCGCATTCAAAGCGTGTCCGATATGCATAGCCTTAAATGGATTCGGGCAATTAGTTTCAATTACAACCGTCTGACCGGCGCGCTTCGTCGTTGGCTCTTTTTTCAAAGAATTTAGAACGGATTGATCACTCAGTTTTACATTGATAAAACCTGGACCAGCCACGCTTACTTCACTAAATTTCTCTTCCTTGCGCAGATTTTCAGCAATCATCTCCGCAATTTCACGCGGATTCTTCCCTAGCGGCTTAGCCAATTGCAACGCCACATTTGTAGCAAAGTCACCAAACTTCGGATCAGGACGCGTCAATTGTACCGATACATCTTGATCAAAAAGTTGCTTCACTACTTGAGAAATAATCTGTTCCATACTGTCCAGTATACAACAGAGGTGGATTATTATCTAGCTAAATCCCTACGCTGTTTCGTCAAGCTCTTCTAGTTCCAGACTTAATTTCGTCGCCGAACTTGGACTAGATCCTTTCACGTGCTGCAGTACATATGTCAACGCCGACATATCGTCTCGACTCAATACGCCTTCGGTAAGTCCGTGAATATCTTTTTCTTCAGCCATTTTATTCCTTTTTGTTTTAATTTTTTATACGGTAAAATGATATCACATTATTTTCGATTTGTCAATATAGATCTAATCAAACCAAAGAATAACGGATGTGAACGAAACGGTCGTGACTTAAACTCTGGATGTGCTTGTGTTGCTACAAAATATCGATGGTCTGGCGCCTCAACAAATTCTACTAACTTACCATCTGGTGAAGTTCCAGAGACAATCAAACCTCCTCGTTCAATTTCTTGAATAAACTTTTGATTCACTTCATATCGATGACGATGACGTTCAACTACTTCAGTTGCATCGTATGTCTTGGAAATAACGGAGTCTGACTTTAGGTTAGCTACATAATTCCCAAGACGCATAGTCCCTCCCGTAGACTCTTTACCTTGCTGTCCATCCATAATATACACTACGTTGTTATCAGAATCAGCGTCGAATTCTTCGCTATTAGCGTTTGTCAAACCTCCCAAACGCGCCGCAGCAATAACTGCAACCTGCATTCCCAAACAAATACCCAAATATGGTTTATCTTTCATTAAGCAATACTTTGCAGCAGCAATCTTACCTTCTACACCTCGAGGCCCAAATCCCCCCGGAACAACAATAGCATCAACACCGTCAAAATCTGCTTCATTTGCAGTCTCAGCATTAATCCATTTTATAGATATCTCACTTTTGTTCGCCCAAGCCGCAGACTTAAGTGCCTCTGTTACAGATAAATATGTATCGGAATTGTCTATATATTTAGCAACCAAACCTACTGTAACGCGCTTAGCATACTCTGACGTATCTCGTTTGGCTAAATGTTGCCAACGTCGTAAATCTGGCTCAACTGAATTATTAGTAAATTCGCCAAGTAGCTTACCTAAGTCGCGGCACACCGTTAGTGGAACTTCATATACAGTATCGACATTTGGCATCATTACGATTCCTTCGCTGCGAATACCAGACGAAATAGAAATTTTCTCACCAATACTACGCGGCGGCTTATCGTGACCTTCCGTACGAACTGCTACAACATCAGGCATAATTCCAAAACCACGCAAATCAGCCAAAGCGTTTTGAGCGGGTTTTGTCTTATATTCATGCGACGCCTCTAAGAACGGTACATATACGACATGAACAAATAGACAATTTTCGCGACCAACATCTAGGGCAAATCCTCGAATAGCCTCAATAAAACTGAGCCCTTCATAGTCACCGACCGTGCCACCGATCTCTACGATATGAATATCACCCTCAGCAGCCAGATGAATAGCTTTCTTAATAGAATTAGTTAAATGAGGGACCATTTGTACTGTTTGACCGCCAAATTTACCGACTCTCTCGTCCGCAATCAAATCACGCAATAATCGGCCGGATAATGTTGCATTTTTTTGCGTTAATTCCAAATCCAAAAAACGCTCATAATGGCCCAAATCTAAGTCAGTTTCAGCACCGTCTTTTGTCACAAAACATTCGCCATGCTCTTTTGGATTCAACAATCCAGCATCAACGTTCAAATATGGATCACATTTTTGAACCGAAACAGAAACGCCCTTAGCTTGAAGGACAGCGCCAATGCTAGCAGCGGTAATTCCCTTACCTACACCAGACAATACACCACCCGTAACAAATATATATTTGCGCGGTGACGACATATTATTCGCAACCGTCACAAATAGTCAAACTTGCTGGGTCAACTGGTGCCGCAACAGTGCCGTTCGACTTTGCTTGATCATCAGCTGCTTCCTGCGCCGCTTTAAGAGCTGCGTCAATAGCGCTTAATTTTTCTTCCAAAGTCATGTCATCAGTAATAATCTGATTTGCGTTCATTTTCATTTTCCCCTATATTTAGTAGTTACTTAACTAATTTTACGCTAGATATAGTGCTTATGCAATAAAATGCAGCCAATTGCCCGTTGTAGTTTTTTCATCAAGTTCGCCAATTGGCGCAACGTATATTTGCGGATTTTGGCAACGCGGCATAAAATCAGCCAACTTCTCTTTATAAGCCGCCATTGCTGCCTCTTTCTCAGACTCTGGAAGTTCAGTCACGTTAGTTTTTAAAAAAACTGCTCGCTTTTTATCATCCCAAA
>CAUSLX010000022.1:0-10581 GCA_963532505.1 uncultured Candidatus Saccharibacteria bacterium
GAATCTTTGTGCTTTTCAGCCTCTTCGACAGCCTTTTCAATCGCTTGCTTATCGTCGTCAGAAATCTTATCTTTGAATTCGTCTGGCATTTTCTTTGCCTGATAAATAGCGTTTTCAAGCTGATTCTTTGTGTCAACAGTTTCGCGTTTTTTCTTGTCTTCGTCCGCGTGAAGTTCGGCTTCTTTTTGCGCCTTCTCAATATCTTCCTTGCTCATATTGCCAGAGTTTTGGATAGTGATTGATTGCTCTTTGCCCGTTCCCTTGTCTTTAGCTGTAACATTAAGAATACCGTTGGCGTCAATATTAAAGGTCACTTCAATTTGAGGCACGCCGCGTGGCGCTGGCGCAATACCGTCAAGCACAAAACGACCCAGGCTCTTATTGTCATTAGCAAACTCGCGCTCACCTTGAAGAACGTGAATTTCCACCTGAGGCTGATTGTCTGCAGCTGTCGAGAAAACCTCGCTCTTGCTTGTTGGAATCGTCGTATTTCGGTCAATCAACTTCGTCGATACGCCGCCCATCGTCTCAATTCCAAGAGAAAGCGGAGTCACATCTAGAAGCAACACATCCTTAACATCACCAGCCAAGACACCACCTTGAATTGCTGCGCCAACAGCCACAACTTCATCTGGATTTACACCTTGCATTGGATCTTTTCCAAAGAAATTCTTTACACGCTCGACCACAGCTGGCATACGAGTCATTCCACCAACCATAACTACATTGTTAATGTCGGACTTAGAAAGCTTAGCATCCTTCAAAGCCTTTTCCACTGGACCATCCAAGCGATCCAATAGATCCTTAACCAAATCTTCCAACTTAGCGCGACTCAAGCTCATTTCAAAGTGCTTTGGACCATCGGCGTCAGCGGTAATAAATGGAATATTGACTTCATATTCCGTAACCGTTGACAATTCTTTCTTCGCCTTTTCAGCCTCGTCCTTCAGGCGCTGCATTGCTGCATTATCTTTACGAAGATCAATTCCTTCCTTTGATTTGAAGTCATCCAAGAAGTAGTTAACAATAGCGTTGTCGAAATCCTCACCACCAAGGTGCGTATCACCATTGGTTGCCTTAACCTCAAATACGCCATCACCTAGTTCCAGCACCGACACGTCAAACGTACCACCACCAAGGTCGAACACTACGATAGTTTCGTCATTTTTGCCCTTCTCCAGACCGTACGCCAAAGCCGCAGCTGTTGGTTCGTTGATAATACGCTTAACTTCCAATCCAGCAATTTTACCAGCGTCCTTAGTTGCCTGGCGCTGTGAATCGTCAAAGTAAGCTGGTACCGTAATCACTGCCTCTGTTACTTTTTCACCCAAGAAAGCTTCGGCGTCAGCCTTGATTTTACTAAGAATCATTGCTGAAACTTCTTCTGGCGTATATTCCTTATCGCCCATTTCGACTGCCACGCCAGTACCTTTTTTAACAATCTTGTACGGCATGATATCCAAGTCTTTTTGAACTTCCTTATCATCAAACTTACGACCAATCAAACGCTTAACGCCGTAAATCGTGTTTTTTGGATTTGTTACACGCTGACGCTGAGCAACTTGACCGACAAGTCGTTCGCCCTTTTTATTAACCGCAACTACAGATGGCGTAGTACGATTACCTTCGGCATTAGAAATCACCTCTGGTTTTCCAGCCAACATATACGCAAATGCGCTGTTGGTTGTACCGAGGTCAATACCAATAATTTTACCCATATGATTCCCCTTTCTGTTATGATCACATCTGGTCTATATCTTATATTCATTCTAGCACTCTTTCGTGGCGAGTGCCAACTATCTCAGTATAAATAATTAGCACTCTCATGTCAAGAGTGCTAATAGCTGTTTTTTACAATTTAATTGCCCGAACGACGATACGGCCAATAAGTTCCTGGTCTTGTCCAAAAATCTATTTCAGGCCTTCCCCAATCAACTTCCGCCCATTCAGTTTTTCGCCACGGAAAGTCTGATACGTCAAATGTTCTAAGGCCATATTCTCCTTTTGGATCAAGTACTTTAAACAGTTCGCCACTCTCCCATGGATCAGTACCGAAAACTGCCTTTTCTTGATAGCCGCACTCCGCATTAAACGCATGACACCAGGCATTCGTATCCGTAGCAACAAGACCATATTTCTTAGCAGCCTTAATTAATAGGCGTGTCATCGGGTTGTACGGCTGAGATGTATTAGGGTCATAATCAGGATCAACATCAGCAGATAATCTTGCCCATTGTCCGTGTCTTGGCGAAAAAGGAGCTTGATCTTCCGGAGCCTTGCCGTCTGATAATTGTGCTGGCCACGAAGGTTCTAATCCACGTGCAAAATTCGCCGTAGTAAACGCCAAAGCGTGATCAATATAACCTCGACGTATTTCCGATATGCCAATAAAACCAAGCGAGTTGTGCATACAAACTACAGCAGAACCACCGCCCTGGCATTGCGTAGCATAATTTGTCTTAGCCAAATCAACAAGACCAGGTTTTGCCAAAGAAAATCCTCCAGTTGCAGCCGTCCAATGCTTTGGCGTACCGTCTTTTGCGGGTTCCACAAAAAAATACTCACGCATAATACCTGTAGCTATGTCATAAATCGCCATACCAAGGTCACCATTCTGAGCAGGTTTTGCAAAATGCGGCCAAGGAATTTTACCTAATAAATAATGCGATATTTCATCTGCAGTAATTCCGTAACCGCGACATTTATCCATATATTGATATTCACAACGAGGATGAGACGAATCAACCAAATAGGTTGCAATTGGTCTAGTACCTTGCGCGCTAGTATTTATACCAGTCTTTGCGCCAAACGCACCCTTACCCCATGGAGTTGGAGAATTGTCATCCATCCATTTTGCCATCGCGTCTGAATTAGGAGCTAATGGCATATTACTGACGTCTCGCTGCCAAATTGTTCCTTTGCCTATATAATTTGGCGCATACATTGACTCTAAAACAGCTCCAGGAAATTTATCAGCGTCTACGGTTACCCATTCGCCATTTCGAAATATGCATGGCTCAGTTGCTAACCAGCGACCAGGGGTTGACTGCCAAACTCGCATTGTCATCTTATATAACCCCCAACACCTTAATGCCACCTATACGTAGAACACCACCAGGTGATGACCACATAAGAAACTTGATCCTATCTCCCCAAGAAGTCGTATCGTGAGTACCATCATATGCCACAGAGGTCCCCGTAGGTGACGTTACGCTAATTATGCGACCCTTACGACGAATCTTCCAGACGCCAATAGCAGATGCATCTCTTCTAAAAATTCCGCCTGGTATAGGACGAACATGTATTTGAGTTCCATCTATAAAAAATTGAATTTCTGGACCACCGCCACCACTACTGGTAGTCGTCATATTCAACGCGAATCCTGATCCACGAGAAGTTGGCCACTCTTTAACGTCGATATCTATTTCAACGTCGTCTGTTAGTGGCTCAATAATTTGAAGAAAATGAGAGTTGGGACTGCTGTGAATCTCATTATTGCCCGCTAAAACTGAAACGGCCGTATATCCTACCGGCGCACACCAACGTATTCGACGAGCACCAACGATAGGAAACTCACGACCGTAACGTACACGATGCACGGTAGGCGCACTTGCCGGAACTAAAGATTCACCAGCTGTACCGCGAAAATCATCAGCCGAAAGCAACTGAAGATTTGTTGGCTTACCGTACACTCTCGTCCAGGTTGCATCGCCAATCGATAAATATCCCGGCAGCGCTTCAGCTGTAATTGTTACCGTGCGCTCACCACTGCCAGGTACTGAAACCTGGCCACTTATAATATCTTGCCCCATTTTATAACGGAGGCCGACCATACTAGGGACAGTAACTGTATTGTCGGCTACGGAAAAGACGGTGGACTGGCACTGACCGGTATAGGCTGAGACATTCCCGAATCTCGAGCCCAAATAACCGGCACACCATACTTAGTCGTTTCTGTCGGGGGAGTAGATCCGTATTCTATCCAATATCCCTGAGCTTGAGCCTGCATCTGAGGAGTCCATTGCGTAGTTCCACCACCGCCTCCTCCAGTAGGAATTGCATTAATTTTCGCAACAAGCGGTGACGCCAACTTGTCTTCAGTAATTGCCGCATTTTGAATAGCATCTTTTCCAACAGTGGACGGTTTCAAATCTCCAGATTCTGTGTGAATTTGTCGCAAATATTCATTTAATATTATGCCCCAATTTCCATCGTCGCCACCAGGCTGCGGTAACCTTGCCATCTTATCCTCCCTGTATGCAAACTAACCTTTAGCTTTATTCTATAATATATAATTACTGTAAAAATTGCAAAATATTATCAAATTACATGCCGCCATAACGACTTGCGCCATACGCAGAAGTCTTAGCAATAGCAACCTGACGAGGCTGCTTTTGCTGATACATAAAATCGACTATCGATCGCACAATCGTTCCGCCGCCCATAACAAACAATCCTGCGATTCCAACGTTTTTAAGAAATTCCCGACGGTCCATCGGTTTTTCTAATAATTCGTTAACTTGAATTGGCGTGTTCATAGTTTCCTCTTTTTTGTTTTTTTCTATTGTTGTGGTAAATTATATCACCACATATTTAAGTATGCAAATATATTCTATACAAGCTTTACAGATCTAGAAGGAACAGATACCGAAACAGACCGAGATGGTATAGAAAATCCATCTACCGATCGAGACAAAGATCTTCTTATCGGTACAGGTTTTGAGACTGTTTTCTTCGGAATAACCTTCTTATTTACTACTGGAGATGGTTTTTCTGTCTTCATTGTCACAAATCCATCAAGTGAGCGACGACTAACCAATGTGTGATTTGATGATGGCTTTTTCACTAGAATTGGTGTATCTGGTTCGGGACAAACAGGCACTTTCTTTGCTTCCATAGGACGCGGTTTGACCTCTTTTGCAGTATGATTTGCCGACTCATTATCGGTAACCGAACGAGTCAACAAGCCGTCTTTCGATTTTTTATCCGCTCGCTTACGGTTTTTCAATAGGATAATCACTATACCTACTTGATACATCACAATTATCGGAACCGCTAATAGCAATTGATTTACAGCATCTGGAGTTGGAGAGATGACCGCAGCAAATACCACAGACCAAAGAATAACATGACGCTGGCCAGACATTAACATCCGCGGAGTCATTGGCTTTATACGATTTATGATTGTCATAAATAGCGGCAATTGAAATAACAATGCTCCGGCTAGCAAGTATGTCATCACAAACGAAAGATACGACTCAACCGTCAGCATAGGGCTGATGTTTTTCAAGTCAAAACTAGTCAAGAATTGAATAGCTGCCGGCAACGCTAGAAAGTATGAGAAAGCAACGCCGACAGCTGCCAGCAATAAAGAACTTAGGGAATATCCAAGCACTCCTCGCAACGTCGTTTTCTCGACCGCAGGCATAACAAAGCGATATATATGATATAGCGCAACAGGTAGTGCCCCAATCATTGCAGCATAAATGCACACTTGTACAGCAAAATTAAAAGCACCCCCTGGCGTTAAATACACCAAAGATAGATTATTTCCAAGCGGCTTAAGTAATAACGCTACAATTTTATCGAAAAATGGATACACCGCCGCACCAGTTGCTAAAAAAGCAAGCGCAACAATAGCAAGTCGCCATTGCAACTCTCGGATGTGATCCATAAATACTGGCGATGAACCAGAAACTTGCGACGAATTACTTGTCTTTCGCTTCGCCAGATTGCGATGCACTACTCTTTTCATCATCCTCCTTGAACGCTGTCTTTAGCTCTCTTGCTGATGAACCGATACTTCGCGCCAACTCGGGCAATCTTTTTGCACCAAACAATATAAGTAAAATAACTAGTATTACAACCAGCTCCGGAACGCCAATCTGTGGCATAACACATCCCCCTTGTTTTTATAGTATTACTCCTCTATTATAGTAGTAATGCTTATAAAATCAATAGAGTCATGATGAATAATCGAATTATATTTCACAATTTTTCTGCCACTTATAACTGTAGTAGCTACGGCGCAGGCAGTTATACTAACGGCCAGCCATGTACTACTACTGGTCACCAAGAAAGCCATCAAGGAAGTAGTACTTCATATCAGACTGTTACGCAATCTGGTAATCTTCTCGAAAACACCGGAGAATCTTTATTTATAGGTCTTGCAATCGGCGTATCTCTGATCGTTATTGCAATTATTCTATTGATAAATAAAAAGCGCCACTCCAAAAACAAGTAGCGCACTTATTTCATCATAAACGTCTATCACTGACGAGCAACTTTTACCATTGCGTCGCGAATAACCGAACCGTTCAAAGTATAACCAGCGCGAAGCTCCTCGGCAATAACTTCCTTGTCACCATCCGTCGATTCGTCAAATTGAACAGCCTGATGAAATTCAGGATTAAATAAAGTGCCAGGTTTGGCGTCAATTTTCTCCAAACCGATCTCCTTTAACTGCTTGTCAAGTTGCTTGCTCAGACCAGCCACGCCCTTAACCCACGCATTATCTTGAAGTTCCTCTGGGACGTTGGCAACAGCTCGCTCAATCGTATCAATGACTGGCAACAATTTCATCACCGACTTAGTTTGACCCAACTCATGAGCTGATTGTTTTTCCGCCTCCACACGCTTACGATAATTCTCAAAATCCGCTCGAGTCCGCTGCAAATCCGACGTCAGCTCAGCAACTTCTTTCTCTAAATCTTCAGCTTTTTTATTCTTCGTCATTTTTTCCTCCTTTTAAATGGCAAGACCGGATCACCACCAGCCGTAACAGGATCAAAGGCTAAAATCCAAATCGCTCCAATAATAAATATTATTATTGAAATTATTACAATCAGCCACGCCGGCAAACCACTTAATAATCCACCAATCCATTCAGCCATTATAATACCTCCTCTAGCATCGCGCCCGTACGACGCACCAGCTCCATCGTTCGACGATAATTTTGTCGCGTCGGACCAATCACACCGATGTAATTATCGCCACCAGACGATGACTTAAATTTACTTATAATCAACGTAGCACCACTGCTTTTACCGATTGGATTTTCGCTACCAATAAACACATTTAGCGGTTCGTCCGGTGCCGCTTCACGTAGCCACGGTTCGATATTGTCAATCAATTTAGCAACTGCCTGAACGTGATCGCCATCACCAAACTCTGGTTGACTAAACAGCTGAGTCATTCCGTTCATGTACAAACTCGAACCAAATGATGCAAAACCAAAATTGCCAGTCATTTCCACCAAACCGTCAACCGCTCGACGAATCGCTTTGTCTGAAGTATCAACATTTGAATTGACGTGCGCCTCAATTGCCTTCGTGCTGTTATCAATACCGCTCGGCAATTCCGTCATTTGCGCTGCCGTTATTCCATTGACATAAAAACGATATCCCTTGTCCGTCGGAATTCGACCCGCGCTCGTGTGGGGCGCCTCAATAAATCCCATTTCCTCAAGTTTTGCCATTTCACTGCGAATCGTGGCGCTACTCACGCCAAAAAGTTTAGCTAGCGTTACACTACCAACTGGCGCCGCAATTTCAGCGTACTGTTCAATAATCGCGACAAGGATTGCTTGTTGACGTTCGGTCATAGTCCAATTATATCGCAAATCTAGCACTCATACAAGCAGAGTGCCAAGCCTTATCGTCTTTCCGTAAAGTAGCGTGCCGCATCCGAGGAAAACAACATCATGATCATAATATGCACGCCAATTGAGATCAAAAGCAGCATAATCGACGCATTAATTCGCCCAATTGTCACGGATAAAGATTCGGTGACAATAGCTAATGTAGCCACAGAAAGTAGTGAGATTCGCGCCCGACTACTTCCTCGAAGCAACAGCCAAACCAGCACAATTTCCGCCACAACCAACAGCACATTAAAGCCAGCCATCATTGACAACATAGTATTCGCAGCATTTATATCAATTCCATCAATATTCGCAACTTGCACCAAAGTCGTCGGCCAGCTAGAAAAGTCCACCAGCATTTGTCCAATTGTGAATAACGACGCCAGGATCATCAGTCCACCGCCAATTAAAATCTGCGGTGGTCGACGGCTCCAAAGCTCTTCCAGTAGCGTTTCGTGATTGCGAGGATGACGATCATAAACCGTACCGTCCATAATCACCCCGAGCCGCGTTGAAGCCGTTGCAACATTATCAACCTTTATTCGACCGACTTCCAAAATCGGCAAATCGCCATCAGTGCGAATGGAATCTCCAAAACCATTGCGCGAATGATAGCCCGTTGAAAAATCCTTTAATATCGTCACTCTAACATTTTTATTGCTACTTTTAACCGACTCAATGATATAATCCCGTTCAATGTCGATATTCTCGTCAATTTTATGTGTGAACTGAAAAGTAAACAAAGAAAAGCCAACACTCTTGTCGTACGTGCCAGCCGCCAACCAATCAACTCGATGACCGCCAGGAAGAAGCCAGCCAGTTGGGCATCGCCAAAACCTAACATGATGACGGCGTCTTGGATTACCGTCAACTTCCTGCTGATAAGCAAAGTCCTGCCGTCTGCCAAACAAAAATGCTGGCGACACTGGTGCATTTGGATAACTACGACCACTCAGCACCGTAAACACCATTTTCCAGGCTGACCTCGGAGTTATGTCATCCGCCAAAACCCAACCGGCCTCAGTCATTGCCTTATGGAGCTTTTCTTCCGAGCCGCGCACGCTCAAATTGACAGGGTCGCTTAATACTCCGTCCGCCGTTCGCGTCCTACCGATAAAATAATTCGGTACGTACATATTGCTCAAAATTCGATGAAGTCTAGGCAACGCCAAATATGCCACAATTATCCACACAACAAAGAACAAGCCAACCAGCCACCAACCGCCCGTCGCCCAACCTTCTCTAAGTACTAACCACGCCAACCAAAACGACGCCAAACCTGCAAAGATAAAAAAGGATTGGTCTAACAATGTAGTCAAGGTCTTCGAGGAACGATCTTGCCTGGCTGCTATTTTTTTTGGAGTTTTTACTGAACTCATAGATTAATTATATCATTGAGGAGATTTCGAGCTACCAAACGCGCCTCGTCATCCTGACGTTTAAACACGTCGCCGCGCAAAATAATTTCCTCAGTCACTCGAATTGCTCGCTCCAAATCGTCATTGATAATCACGTGATAATACGGAACTTCAAGTGCGTAAGCCAATTCTTTTATCGCCGAGGCGTGACGCTTTGGCCACTCCGCTTGAAAATCTTCTTCGGTTGCATAACGCTTTTTTAATCGCTCAATCCAAGTTTGGCTATTTGGTGGCACAATGAAAATCGCAATACTTTCAGGCGCCAGTCGCTCATATTCCTCCACGCCCTGAACATCGATGTCGGTAATTGCCACGCGGTTCTGGTCATGTGCTAATTTCAGCTCAGCCACCGACGTCCCATAAACCGTACCGTGAACAAACTTCGCCTCGATAAATTCATTATTTTGTAGCATATTTTCGGCAGTTTGCGAATTAATAAAATGATAGTCAATTCCATCTCGCTCGGCGCATCCGTTATTTGTGCGTGGCGCACGCGTAGTGTGAGAAACAATATCGCGAAACTCCGGTGACTTCAGCAATTGTTTTTTTATTGTGTCTTTGCCCGCACCAGAAATTCCCGCAAGCAGCGCAATTTTCGTACTTTTGACCAACGCAATTGTCGATTCAGTTGGCTGATAATTTGTAATAAGATCTTCAATACTTGGCATAATATTTACCTATAATAACTCATCAAGTACAGATTGCCAATTGGGAAATTCAGAGCTTCCAAAACGAATAAGCCGACCAGAAAACTCGCCCGCACCATTCGCCGTCCGATCGTCAATCAAAATATCGCCTCGACTCAAATTCTTTGCTGACGAAAAAATAACCTTACGGAAGAAAACATTATCCGAACCTTCACCGCCAAAATACTTTTTCACCCACGCCAACTTATCACCCAAAGCTGTCGGATTTTCCCACGGAGAGGAAGATAAAATATATAAATCATATTTGTCTTTCAAGGCGTAAACCGCATCAATAGCTCCAGGCACTGGATCCATCAAAGAAAAAATTCCTGGAATATTATCGTGCTGACCAGCAAACTCATCAATCAACTCAGGCGATATCTTCGTTAAAGCAGATTTGAAATCCGCCAAAACGCCATCCATATCAATATAAACAATAGGTTTTTCCATAGTTAATCCCTTTTTAGCATCACCATAAATGCTTCGCTCGGTATGTCAACTTTACCGAAGCGTTTCATTCGTTTTTTACCACGCGCCTGCTTAGCAAGGAGCTTCTTTTTACGACTGACATCGCCGCTGTAAAGATAGCCCGTAACGTCTTTTCGATAAGCGCCGATATTTTCCCTGGCAATAAATTTACCGCCAATTGCCGCTTGTAGTGAAACCTCAAAACTCTGACGCGGCACTATATCTTTGAGTTTTTTGACGATTTCCCAGCCCAAACCTGGCGCCTCATCAATAAAATGATAAACAACACCCGGCGTTTCCAATACGCCAGCGTTTTGCCGCGGCTGCCGCGTGGTGTAGGACACGATATCAGCAAACTCGTTATCTT
>CAUSLX010000023.1:0-10399 GCA_963532505.1 uncultured Candidatus Saccharibacteria bacterium
AAAACCGGCGTGCGGTAAAACGTACCGAGGGTTCGAATCCCTCCCCTTCCGCCAAGTATTTTAAGAAGGTAGGTGGATTAACATGAATAGTCAAGCAGAGCCTGTTGTCGAATATCGTCAGAGTATTGCCGCTATTTTAATATATTATGTCATATCTTTTAAATTTATGTTGGCCATACTCACCGGTGGTATCGTGGCTATTCTCGACTACTTGAATTATAAAAATACAAAATTGGTGTTTGAGCCGATTTTTTTGGTTTTTGTCACTGGTTCGCTTAAGACTTACAGTAAAGAGATCCCTTATGAGGATATTAAGACAGTAAGAGTAGAGCAGTCTATCATAGGTAAATATCTTAATTACGGATCGGTTTTCATAGAGATGAAAGACGGTCTTGATTCTATATTATTTAAGCACGTCGAAGATCCTGAAAGTGTCCGTAGGGCTATTCAACAGAGGTATGTGAAGGCCGATAAGATAAAAGTAGCGTAATAAGCTGTAAAAATAAACAGTAGTCGCCTCTTTAAGGCCTATTTTTTTGTCTAGATCACATAGGCTAATATAGGGAAATATACTTGACAAAAAACAAAGCTTATGCTAACATTATAACCAGTATTCTAAAAATAGATACAAAAAAGAAAGAATAAAAATGAATTTAGTACAACAGTTTTTCACCGTTACAACTATGTTTGTCAGTTTGAATGTAGCGTTTGGTGTGCTGCTGCACGACACCAACGTCGATAAAGCGTTTTTGTCATCTTGGAAAACATATAGCGTTCAAAGTGACGTTGAGGGTGAAATAAAAATGCCAGAAATAAAGCCTCATACTCATCCAGAACACGCTCAATTGTCAAATGTGTTGAAGGAAGGTTCAGCGCGACCGCGAACTACGCCTCGTAACAACGATAAGAAGCGATTGCGCCAAAAATATGCCGCTCGTGGTCAACATACTTTTGACGGATATCATCTTGATTTTGAAGGTGTGAGTTAGGCTATTTCAGGCTAATCACTTCCAGTTCCGAAACAAGCCGAGTAATGATTTTTTCTTGCTCGGCTAATTGCTCGCGAGTTTCCTTGACGAGGTGGGCTGGCGCCTTCTCAACGTAAGTCGGATTTTTCAGGCGCTTCTTTAATCCCGCCAATTTCTGACGCGCTTCGGCTAGGCGCATTTCCAGATTTTCCTGATGTTGATACAGAGTTTCGCTATCAATATCTAGCCACGCTTCCCTGTTTGCTGCCGCCAGACGCAGACCGCGAGGCTGATCTGTGTGTTCAATTGCCTCAAGCCGCATCAGATGCTTAATTGTGTCTTGATTGTCGGCGATAAGGCTGTCGTTGCCGTATAACAATCGATATTTCTTATTCCCTGGCAGCTCGGCAATCACCCAACGACCTTCGGCAACCAAGAGTTTAAGTTGCTCGAATTGCTCGGCGGCAATCGGATCGAACTTTTCCGGAGTCGGCCAAGCTTCACGCATCAAAATACCGTCGGTGTAATTGAGTGTTTGCCAAATCGTTTCCGTAACAAATGGCGCAAATGGATGAGCGATTTTCAAAGAAGTTGCCAAAACCCAAGATAGCAATGGACGATTGATCGCGGTTTTAGACGATTCAATGTACCAGTCAGCTACATCGTCCCAGATGGTGTGGTAAACAGTTTCTGATGCCTCTGAAAAGCGATATTGCTCTAATCGAACGGCGATGTTGTTGGCGGCGTCGTTCAATTGGCGAATAATCCAGTGATCGGCCGGAGTTTGCGGCTCTAAGTCGACAATTTGGTGATTATCGCCAATCTGAGCTTCGACAAACCTGGCAATATTCCATAGCTTATTGCAGAAGTTGCGAGCAGCGATAACAGAGCCGCGGTTGAAGGCCTGACTTTGAGCCGGCGCCCGTCCAGCGATAATTCCCATGCGTGTGGCGTCAGATCCAAATTCCGCAACCAATTCCATTGGATTTATGACATTGCCCTTAGACTTGGACATTTTTTGGTTGTGCTCGTCATTAACCATTCCGTGAAGATAAACTTCTTTGAATGGCAACTTCCCTGTTCGATACAGACTGAGCATAATCATTCGAGAAACCCATGCGCGCATAATATCCATACCAGTTTCCATCATGTCAGTTGGGAAATAATTAGCTAAATCGCCGCCAGTTAAGTAATCCGTTACGATGTATGGCCATTGACCAGATGAGAACCAGGTGTCAAAGGTATCCTCTTCTCTGATATATGTTGTGCCATTTACAACAATACTCTGTTCGTTGGTGCGAGTATCAAATATCCAATCCTTAGGGTCGTTTTCATTTACAAATGCAGGAATTGGTATTCCCCATGGAATCTGTCGTGAAATATTCCAGTCTTTCAATTGCTCAAGATATGCGATGAGTTCTTTGCGCTTGGATGCTGGATAAAAAGTGATTTCTTCTTTTTTGAGTGCGTCAATTGCTGGCTGTGCGAGTGATTGTATTTTAATAAACCACTGCTCTTTAATCATTGGCTCAATTACGCTGCCGCACCTATAACAATGTCCAACGGCGTGTTCAATTTCAGTTTCACCGCGGCGTAGCTCCAGTGCCTCCAACGCCTCCAAAACTCGAGCACGAGCTTCTATTGGCGTTAATCCTAAGAACTGCGCTGGCACGTTTATCATCTTCCCTTCTGGGCTGATGATTGATTCTAAAGGCAAATCATGGCGTTTTGCAATTTCAAAGTCGTTCGGATCGTGTGCTGGTGTAATCTTAACCGCACCTGTGCCGTAGCTCATGTCGACGTATTCATCCGCGATGATAGGAATTTCCTTATCGACAATCGGTAGTAAAATGCGAGTTCCAATCAATTTCTTGTATCGCTCATCATCTGGATGAACTGCTACAGCAACGTCGCCGAGCATAGTTTCTGGGCGCGTAGTAGCAATGATAATTTCGCCAATTTTATCTAATGTTGGGTAAGCTATTTTCCACAACTTCCCTTTTTCGTTCTTATGTTCTACCTCGATGTCGGCAAAGCTGGTTTGATGTTCGGTGCAGTAATTAACAATTCTCTCACCTCTGTAAACCAAGTTGTCATCCCACATTTTCTTAAATGTGTCGTATACAGTGTTGATGACTTTGTCGTCCAGAGTGAATGTTAGGTGTTTCCATGATGCGCTAACCCCTAATGCGCGCAATTGCAGCTCCATATTGCCGCGTTTTTCTTGTACAAAATTCCAAACTTGACTATACAATTGATCACGTGAAAAATCGAAGCGACTCTTCCCTTGCTTCGTTAATTCTCTTTCATACACAACCCAAGTTTCAAATCCAGCGTGGTCGGCACCTGGAATAAATACGGCGTCGTCGCCCTTCATTCGGTGATAGCGAATCAGAACATCCTTCAGATTCATATCGAGTGCATGCCCAATGTGAAGATTACCGTTAGCGTTGGGTGGCGGCATAATGATTGAATATGGCTTGCCTACCCCTGTTGGCTCTAAAGCACCACTGGTTTCCCACAGGGCATAAATATTTGGTTCGTAATCGTTTGGTATGTATTGTTTAGCTAGCTGCATAAGTTATTCCATGGTTTTTTCATGTGAAAAAAGACAAAAGAAAACAAAGTAGCTTTTCACGTGCAAAAGCTCTTATTTGCGTAATCCTCTAATTTCTCCACATATTTATATTACATCTTAATTATACCACAAATTTATGTGGTGCGATGAGGAAAAAAGGGGCTATTTTCTAATCGTTTGATACGCTCGATATAACCAATATTGAAGTGGCTTTAAGGGAAGTTCCCAGGTTGACCCAGAATAGACATCTTCGCCACCGAACGATCGCTTAAACTTTGTAAAGCCAGCCCATGGGTGATTTTTTGGTGCGTTTTCAGGAGCAATTCCGTATAAATCGACTTTCTCCATTTGACGATGTTTTGCATCGATTATCGCTTCGGTGAGCAGGGCAGTTCCAGCGTTAAGTTTGCGATATTCTGGTGTAGAATTTGCTGCAGCATGCGCGTAAATTCGAGTTGTTTTTGAGTCGAAAAATAGGGCAGTAGCAATTACTTTATTATCATATGTTGCGTACCAAAAAGAAGCATCCTTTGGTGGCAGCAGGGAACCAGCTTGCTTATGAAAGTATGAATCTGGATGCGGCGACATACCAGTCCGTTTGGCGACTTCATGGATTAGTTCAAGAAAATACTTGATATCGTCTGGGTTTTGAGATTGATGAACAGTTACGCCTTTTTTGTGATAATTCCTATAACAATTCCTTACAGGTTGCGCCATACTTGCTATAATCTCTTCCTCTGGTTGCTGGAGATTGATAACGTGCGTATGTTCTGGCTGCAAATGAACATAAGTGGCTTTCTTCCAATTCTCACCAGATAACACTTTAGAAAAGGTAGGTTTAATTGGTCCGACCCTGAGGAAAGTTACGCTTAGTTTTTTGCCGAGCTCTGCTAAGTCTTTTAGTGCCAATCGTAATGCTTCTTCGTTAATAGCGGTTGGACCGAAGGGGCAATATAAGCGAGAGTTGCCCGTGCCGTGCTCTAATATTGCGAAATATTCCCATCCTTCACCTCTGTTGTGAAAGACTTTTCGACCGAGCGATTGTTGAAATTTTTCCCAGGCTAATGATTGTAGAAAATGTTGATTCATGTTGTAATCCTCACAACGTTATATTGCTGTCATTGATAAACTTGGCTGAACTTCTAAATCGTATGGATCTGTCGGTTCGTCAATTTGAGATCTGAAATAACCGAGAGTGGCAATCATCGCGGCGTTGTCTGTGCAGAGTTGGATAGGGGCGTATTCGATGTCAATTGGCAGAGCTTCGCGTAATTGACGGCGCAATTCTTGATTAGCTGCGACTCCGCCAGCGATCACGACGGAAGCTGACTGGAAGTTGTCAAACGCCTTCTTAGTCTTATTTACGAGAGTTTTTATGGCTGTATATTGGAAACTCGCTGCCATATTACGTCGTAATTCGTCATTTACGAGCACCGGAAGCTCATGAGAGGGAAAAGTGAAGTCTTTACCGACTTCGTGCTGAACGGCTCTCAAAACGGCTGTCTTAAGCCCAGAGAAGGAGAAATCGTATTCGCCGGATAATTTGGCGATAGGTAAATGAAACGCGTGCGGATCGCCAAGTTCGGCGGCTTTGGCGATGGCTGGGCCGCCAGGATATGGCAAACCGATGATTTTAGCAACTTTATCAAACGCTTCGCCAACTGCGTCGTCTTGGGTTTGTCCAATAAGCTGATAATCACCGTGATTTTTAAATAGGACAAGCTGTGAATGTCCGCCTGAAACGATCAACGAAAGCATAGGGAATGACGGCTGCTGTTTCGGCAGTATTAGAGACAAATTGTCGGCTTGCTTGTTGATAAAATTGGCGTACACGTGAGCTTCTACGTGATGAATCTTAAAGAGCGGCTTATTATGGATAATAGCGAGAGTTCTAGCGGCGAGAGTGCCGATTAATAGCGAACCGATAAGCCCCGGCGCGTAAGTAACGGCGATAGCGTCGATATCATCCCAGGTGCAATTTGCGTCAGACAATGCTTTTTTAATGACGGGATTTACAACTTCCAAATGACTGCGAGCGGCAATTTCTGGAATAACTCCGCCGTATTCTGCATGAATATCGATTTGAGAATTGACGACATTTGAAAGCAAGCGTTCGCCATCTTCAACGATTGACGCCGCTGTTTCGTCGCAACTGGATTCAATTCCCAAAATCCTCATTTGCTTTTATTATAGCAAATATAAGTGGTAAAATGGGTATTATGAAAAACGAGTTGGTAAAAATTGCTAGAAAAACGCTACCTCAAGGAGCTTTGGAGAAAACCGAAAACGCCTATAGAGTTGCGCGCACGAAGATGATTAGCCTAAGATATGGCAATCCAGCTCGTGGCTTGAGAATTATTGCAGTAACAGGGACGAACGGGAAAACTACGACCGCTTGTTATATCAATGAGATCTTGAAAGAAGCTGGCTTTAAGACTGCATTATTTACGACGGCGGTGATTGAAATTGCTGGCAAGGAAAAGATAAACGATTTGAATGCGACAGTGCCGACTGTGGCGAGGTTATTCAGCTTTTTCCAGACAGCTCAGCGTGAAGGCGTGGAATATGTGATTTTAGAGGCAACAAGTCACGCTCTGTCGCAGCATAAATTTGACGGCGTGCCAATTGAGGCGGCGGTGATGACTAATTTGACTCAAGACCATTTGGATTATCATAAAACGATGGAAGCTTACGCGGCGGCTAAGGCTAAGTTGTTTGAGAAAAAACCGAAATATATCGTGCTGAATCGCGATGACGAGTGGTTTGAATATTTTGATAAGTTTACGGCTTCTGGCGAGAAAATGACTTACGGGACGAATCCGGATGCTGAAGCTCACTTAACGCACGTTAAGTTGTACAAAAAGGGAACAGAGGCGAGTTTACTGATTGACCATCAAACTCATTTGGAGTTGGCGACTAATTTGCCTGGCGAATTTAACGTGATGAATATGTCGGCTGCGGTGTCGTTGGCATATTTGTTGGGGATAAAGTTGGAAGATATCCAAGAGGGCGTGGCGAACTTGGAGGCGATTCCTGGACGATTCGAGCGAGTAGAAAATAAGCTTGGAATTGATATTATTGTGGATTATGCTCACACACCAGACGCGCTGGAAAAATTGCTAAAAACTACTCATAAAATTACCAAGGGGCGATTAACTTTGGTGTTTGGTGCGTGTGGCGATAGAGATAAGACAAAGCGACCGATTATGGGCGAGCTGGCGGCTAATTTGGCAGATAGGATTTTCCTAACTGACGAGGAAAGCTATAACGAAAATCCAGACGAAATTCGGGCGATGATTCGTCAAGGAATTGAGCGAACGAAAAAGGCTCATAAAATGACGGAAATTGCTGATCGAAAACAGGCGATTTATCAAGCCCTGAGGTCAGCTGTTCGTGGCGATACGGTTCTGATTACGGGTATGGGTCATGAGCAGTACCGAATTGTGAATGGCAAGCGAATTCCGTGGAACGACAAGAAGGTCGTTCAGGAAATTATTTCTGAGATTGAGAAAAAGAGTCGTAAAATTTCGCTTTAATCTGTTTCCAGCTTTGTGATTGACGAACTAATTTTTCTGCATCGCTTGGGTCGAGCAGCAATTCTTTCACGGCGTCTTCAAGGTAAATGCCGCCCTGTGAGCCTTTGAATAGAATTGTCGTATCTTTAATGTCGCTATTTTTCAGGAATTCTCCAGCTTCAAGCGCCGTGTCAAAAGAAATTACTTTACAGCCATTTTTCTCAGCGATTGGTGCGAGGTATTTTTTTGACATTTTGCCAACAGTAATGAGCAACTCTAATTGGCTTGGGTCACATATTTCACCGATTTTTTTATGCTCTGATTCGGATGTTTCGCCCAGTTCATTCATATCGCCCAATACGGCAATTTTGTGGTTGGCAGAGATGGAATAGAGCGTTTTTAGCGAATTTTCCATGGCAATAGGGCTGGCGTTGTAGGTGTCGTCCAGTAATGTGCAGCCGCGTATGCCACGTAAAATATTCATTCTTCCTGAAACTGGTCTGATTTTTGTTAAAGCCGCCGCGACTTCTTCAATATTCATTCCGCAAGCTAATCCCGCCGCCGCCGCACCAGTGATTGAGCGAATATTATGTTTGCCCAATACAGAAATATTTATGTCCTGAGAAGTTCCCTCGGAGTGTCTTAAATTGACTATACAACCAGTGTCTGTAGTCTTTTTAATTTGCAGGAAAACGTCGGCGGATTCATCGCCGTAACTTACGCGATTTCCAACTATGAGATTATGATATTTTTCATCGATATCGTGAAGGTTGAAGATGGTTTTTTTAGAGACTTGGCTGATGGACAACTCTTCATGAGCTACCGTATCCATATTTTTGAAAAACTCCATATGCTCAGGAGCAACAGAGGTAATTATGGCAATGTCGGGTTTGATATAGCGCATAAAAGTAGCCATTTCACCAGGGCAATCAATACCGCATTCTTGAATAATTACATCTGGCGATTCGGGGCTTTTTATGCTGGCGTGTGCTGCGGAGAAGACTTTCAGCCAGGCTAGGGGAGATTTGGCGTTTTTTGGTCCGTCTACGCCTAAGATTTCCAGCGGCGCACTTAAGGTTGTATTCAAATTGCCGCGACTATGGCGCACAGTGAATTTTTCTGATAAAACAGTGGCGGTTGCTGATTTGACGCTGGTTTTACCAACGCTGCCGACTACGGCAATTAGTTTGGTGTCAGGATGAGATTTAAGATATTTTTTTACGTAAGAGCCGAGAATCGTTTCTAAGAGATGTTTGAATAATTGCATGGAGTTATTATAACAGATTGAGGAATAGTAGGGAGAAGGGTGTGAGGTTGCATTTACGGGAAGAATCTCTGTATCGGAAAAAGGTGATAATGGTGATGATAATTTCCCTGAGCTACTAATCGTATAATACTGAATAGTATCTAGATAATTAGCACTCACACTTGACGAGTGCTAAATTGGTGCGTTACAATAGATACGTTGTTAACGAAATGGAGGATAACGTGAGTACACCTATTAAGCCTCTTGGCGACCGTGTTGTAGCGGTGCGTGAAGAAGCAAAGACTCAGACAGCGAGCGGAATTTACTTGCCTGATAACGCTAAAGAAAAGCCAGTAGTTGCGGAAGTTAAAGCAGTTGGCGGTGACGTAAAGAACGTCAAAGTCGGTGATCGAATTGTCTATAAGGAATATTCGACTACGGATTTGAAAATTGACGGCACGGAATATTTGGTTGTTCGCGAAGAAGATATTTTAGCAACGGTTGTTGGATAAAAAGGGGAGTTTAATTATGGCAAAAAAAGTTTTTTATGATGACGATGCGCGAAATCGCGTGCTTGGCGGAGCTAAATCGCTATACGACGCAGTTAAGGTAACTTACGGTCCAAAGGGTCGCAATGTTGTGATTGCGAAGGGTTTTGGCGGTCCAACGGTTACACATGACGGCGTAACTGTGGCTGAAGGAATTGAATTGCCAGAAAATGATGACGAAACGCTAGGTTATAAAGTCGGTGCCGATTTAATCAAGCAGGCGGCTAAGAACTTGAATAAGCAAGCAGGCGACGGCACAACGACTGTAACAGTGCTGACATATTCGATTTTGAAAGAGGCAAATCGATTGATTGCGGCTGGACATAATCCGATGGAACTTAGGAAAGGCATCGAGCAAGCTGGCGCGGAAATTGTTAAAGAATTGAACAAATTGGCTGAGCCGATTGAAGGCAAGTCTGACCGCGTGGCTGAAGTTGCTACGATTTCGGCGGGTGATGCGGAGATCGGAAAGTTGATTGCTGGCGTAATCGAGAAAGTCGGTAAAGACGGCGTAGTTACTGTTGAGGCTGGTCAAGGCTTGGAACTAGAAGCTGAAGTTGTTGAGGGCTTTAGCTTAGACAAGGGCTGGGTGAGTCCGTTCTTTGTTACTGACGCGGGTCGCCAGGAAGCTGTGTACGAAAAGCCAGCAATTTTGATTACCGACAAGAAGATTTCTAGCGTGCAAGAATTCTTGCCGATGTTGGAAAAATTGGCACAAAGCGGCAAGAAAGACGTGGTTTTGATTGCTGACGAAGTTGAAGGCGAAGCTTTGAGTATTTTGGTCTTGAACAAATTGAAGGGCGTATTTAATACCGTAGCAGTTAAGGCGCCAAGTTTCGGTGATCGTCGCAAAGACGTACTTCGTGATATCGCTGTGTTGACTGGTGCGACTGTGATTTCTGAAGATCACGGATTGACATTCGAAAACGCTGGCTTGGAAGTTTTGGGCTCGGCGCGCAAGGTGATTGTTGGTAAAGATGAAACGACAATTATCGAGGGTGCAGGTAAACCTTCAGGCGTGAAGGAACGAATTGCTGAGATTAAGTCGCTTTCAGAAAATGCTTCTAGTGAGTATGAAAAAGAGCAATTCGACAAGCGCGCTGCGGCATTGTCTGGCAAGGTTGCGGTTATTAAAGTTGGTGGCGCGACTGAGACTGAAATTGACGAGAAGAAATTCCGCGTTGATGATGCAGTGGCGGCTACTAAGGCGGCTTTGGCTGAGGGAATTGTCGCTGGTGGTGGCGTAACTTTGGTCAATTTGGCTGGCAATCTAAAAGTTAGCGGCGCGGATAGTTTGTCGGTCGGTCGACAAATCTTGAAGGATGCTCTGAAGCAACCGTTCTTGCAGATTATGAAAAATGCTGGGTTGAATGCCGATGCGTTGCTTGCTCAAGTTGAATCTGGCAAACCTGGGTTCGGTGTTAACGTTATGAAGCCAGAAGATGGTCTGATTGACGTGAAGAAGGCTGGCGTTATTGATCCAGCTCGCGTGACTAAAGAAGCTGTTCAAAATGCAGTGTCAATTGCATCAACTGCGGCAACTA
>CAUSLX010000024.1:0-10013 GCA_963532505.1 uncultured Candidatus Saccharibacteria bacterium
GAGGAATTCGATGCTCGTCAATTTTCAGATTGGAAAGAATCTTAATACGACTAACTAACGCCGGCTCAATGCTCTTCGGAAGCTGCATAATCTCACGCAAAACACCGTCAACGCGACAACGAATCTTCAAAGCCTTCTCTAATGGCTCAATATGCACATCGGAGGCATGGCTCTTCACTGCGTATTCCAAAATTGTCGACAACGCTCGTGATATCGGTGAATCTTGAACAATTGTTTTAATATTACCCGCTTCCGACAAAGACTCTTCCTGTGAAGCCTGAGCCGCTACATTAACAGATGACAAGTCAGTCTTATATTGATCCAAGACATGACGAACACTCTCTTCCGAAGCCATAAATACTTTTATCGGACGCTGGATGCGATTCGACAAATAGTCCACCGCCTGAACATTATTCGCATCGATCATCGCCACCGCTAGTCTGTTCTGAACTTCGGCCAGCGGCACAGCCATAAATCTCTCAGCAACATCGGACGGCAATAGAGATAAAATATCCTGGCTAATAACACTATTCGACAGATTGACATACGGCACGCCCGAAACTTGAGCCACACCATGAACTAATAGTTCATTATCAAGCAGTCCCTCTTCGCTAAGCAAACTAAACAGAGGTTTGCCACTCTCAGAGGCGCGCTTTAAGGCATCATCAATGACAGACCTCTCAATAAGCCCCTCGTTTACGAGCAGCTCGATCAACTTATCTTGGATGTCGTCCGTCAGTAAAGCCATTTACACCCCTTCTCTATTTGGCTGCATCTTGACCTACGAATATTTCAACAGTTGGATTTATCGCATTATTATTAAAAATCGCTGGGTTTGGTTTTTCGACGTCAGGTGATATTTCTCGAATAGTCTGTACTTTTGTGCCAGATTCTGGGACTTTTAAGAACGAGATGTTAGAGGCGACAATATAGCCGATTGCCACACCTACACCCGCGATCAATATTACCATTGCTATGTCTGTTTTCTTCATGGCTTAACCACCTTATTCTCTAATTGTATTGTTTGTGCTGGCTCGTAATAAGCGACACCTCGAACCACCAAGCTCAATCTATCCTCATTTCGCTGTATTTCTACAGTCTTCAGGTCAATAACTCGAATAGACGCCTCTAACTTAGTTAACAATTCTTTCAATTTTTCAGCCGGACCGCTCACTTCCATAGTAAATGATATGGCATTTTCAGACGTTGACTCAGAGCTTTCACTATCAGATCCAGATTGAGCAACGGTCAGGTTTTGAATAGTCACACCGGTGGTCGTGTCAATAAATTTATTCTTCAATGAAGCACCAAGAGCATCGGCGTTCGCATTATCCGGCAATGCATCCAGTATCGTCTGAAGAGCATTACTTTCGCTGCTTGATTTTATAGAGTTAAGAGCAGTGTTCGTGTCTAAAACTCGGATATTCTTCTTTAATTCATCAACTGACGACAAGTTTTTATCTAGACGAGAAATCGTACTTTGCTTCTCCAGAAGAATCTTCGAATGAAATACAATTTGCTGCACCAAAAATATACTCACAACAAGCGCAATTCCAGCCAAAAATGCCGCAGAAGCCACAAAAATAAACATAGTTTTTTTCGATGAGTCAATCTGTTGCCGCTTGCGTATTGCAACTTCTTTATTATCGGTCGCCATTATTTCTTCTCCTGTTTTTTCGAGTTACTCTTAAACAAGCTATCCGGAATTCCCTGACGTGAATCCGTCACATCAACCTTACCAGTCGGCGTCAATACGGAAACTGTACCATTATTTGCAGGCGCTAGTAATTCTTCTGCGTATTCAAACGAGAACGAGAATTGCAACACTTTTTTACCTTCTGAGTTCTCTCCAAAACTAGTATCGCCATCTTTTATCTCCTTAGTCAGACTAACCTCGGAACTTTTATCACCGTCAGTAGTCTGGACCTTCGTATTCAAGATGGTCTTCTTTAAGGTCTCTAATGCACTATAGCCATTAACCGCGCTGCCCTCCAGAGTAATAGTTTTTGACTCAGGATTGACTTTTATATCCGAAAAACTAACATTATTTGGTGCAACCGGATTAACTGCCGTTACAACATCAAAGATCCTTGAATTAATCTTCTTTCCAGAATGTTGCTCATTGATCTTTGTCAATTGATGTTGAATCGTTACAACCTTATTGAGATCTTCGACCGCCATCAATTTATCGTTCCTATCTTTAATAACTCCGTTCTGTACCGCCTCGGCTGCAATTTGGCTGCCCAAAATCAACGCCAAAACAACTACTGCTGCAATCGAAGCACCGCCCACCAAGAACGATATCGAAATAACCCGATTGCGCATAGCCCGAGTCTTCAATAGCTCGCGCTTAACGTTCGGGAGAAGATTTATCTCAATCATGATATATTACTCCTTTGTGCCAACCCTACGGCAATAGCAAATTCTGAAGCAATCGGCGCCAATTGCTGTTGATCCGACTGAGAAACTTGAACGCGCTGCCACGGATCTGCGGTAATTGACTGGACTCCAGTTTTATTCATCACATATCCATCAAGTTGCGGAATAGCTGAGCCAAATCCCGATAACAAAATTCCAGAAACCGCTACGCTTGGGTATCGAGTTTGGAAAAACTTTATAGATTTTACTAGCTCTGAAGAAAAATTGTCGAGAGTTGAATCAATAGCCCTTAACACTTGACCGTCTAATTTATCCGGCGCCAAACCAAATTTCAAAATAAATTGACGAGCTTGATCTTCCTGAACACTAAGATTCTGAACCGCCGATCGAACCAAAGATGAAAGCCCAGTTGGAATCATACGAATAAGTCGCGGCGCTCCGTTGTAGACAACCGCCAAATCCGTTGAATTTTCGCCCATATTGATAATCAAACGCGCATCCTTAGAATCGGTAGCCGATAAAGAGCGAACCATAGCAATAGCGTTCGGCTCTTCAGCAATCACATTAAAGCCGAGATTTTCAACTAATTCCAGACGCTCTTCCGCATAAGACTTTGCTGTACTTGTCAGCAAAATCTCATACTGATTCTGAGCATGCAAACTATCACCCAATAAAGCCCAGTCAACTTCTGCCTCATCCAAAGACATTGGGATATATTGGTCAATTTGATACTTCATAATCGCCTTTAGCTCTTGCTCAGGAACTTTCGGCACGTCAATAATGGTAGAAAACGTCTTATTTGACGGCAATCCAACAGCTACATTGGACGTCTTAATCCCAGCTTGACCAACAGCAGTCATAATAGCCTCGCCCAAGCGTCGCTTAGACTCTGGAGAATCGCCGCTCGTTATCTTAGAATCAACTGGCGTATAACCGTAATGAGACAAACTCCATCCCGTGCCAGTACGAGACAATTGAACCACCCGCACCGCATTCGTATCGATGTCCAGTCCGAAGAATTCGCCCAACCCTTTTGCTAATTTCATAACTAATAGTAATTATATACATTAGCGTTTTAATTTGCAAACTTTTAATATCTTGGCGGCAATTCGCGAACATTCATCGTGCTAATCGCGCCAGTGTTTCGATAATTATTGTAAGCCCAGATATAAGTGTCAGCCCTCAAATTGATGATTTCTGCTGGAGTTCCAGGATGCATATTCGGATCATTCTTTGCAGATGAAGCATGATTTCCGCCGTACGTTCGCCGCAAGAACAAGCGTCCAGTTTTAATTGGCCCGTTGATTTTCAATTGCTTGCCACAAGAAACATCAGAAACACCACTCAGCCAACTTCTGTCGCTAATTACCACGCCACAAGTACTAACATAGCCATCTTTTTGAGTAATCAACCAAGCATTCACCTCTCCAACCGAAGACTCTATAATAATATTCTTCGCGTAGATAATTAGTTGTGGCAATTGGCGCACATCATTCGTGTCTGTGTATAGCAAATCACCCGAAATCCTAACTACGCCCGAGGACTTTATGACTATACTCTTGCCTACGCTTAATTTTGACCCCGTTAAGGTTACGTTTCCAGCGTTATATTCACCCGAAGCTAGACTATTCACATCTACATTGCCAGAGATATTACCTCTCGTCCCACCAACCGACGGCAAAGTGAAGTTGTCTGGAACGGAATTAGTTGCGCTAAAATTACCAAACTTTGGAGTATTAGCGAAAGTCAATTTGTTGTAATCGCGTGGATTTACACCCGAGCGACCATTAAATGATGATGACAATCAAGCCCCTTAAGCTGATTCAGCATTACCATTGGCAATAATTCCATATTCACCCCAGGAGCCATACATATTCTGATAAGTGCGATCCATCGTATAAGATAGCGATATATCACTAATCACCAAACCCATATGAGACGGGTTGGACTTAACGTAAATATCAATCACATTTCCATCTCCATACAAAACAGTACCTGGTTTCATTTCGGCAGTAAATCGAGAACCAGACGTAAACCCTGGAAGCGCCCAACCTTTATGTTGTACACCACTAGACGTGCCCCCTGCATTTCCTACAGTATCCATTTCATAGCCGTTTATTTTTACCCTGACATAATTATCGGCAGCACCAGCAAAATTAAGACTCAATTTTTTAGCATTTTTTAACTCATTCAATTTAACATTTTTTAACCTAAAAACATAAGTATTTCCGCAATCCAACATCTTCGAATCAGTAACAAAAAGACATTTTTTTATGGATGAGTCTGGTTTATCACTTGAGTGAGTATGACGTCCATAACTATTAATACTAATCCACTTTGCATTTGGAATATCACTCCAAACACCCTGATGACAACGTGGATTACCAGGAATAATGGGAGACTTTCCCACCAAGTTTTTATCAGCTATAGCATCACACGGAAAAAAACCCTCACGTTGATGAAGTCTGCTTCCATCACGCCACCAAGTCGTTACGACAGTTCTCGCTTCATATTCATTAGTTAGGTTATTCGCATTGCCTCGGCAATTTGGCAAATCTTCAGCTGTTTTAGTGGATTTATTATACGCCCTCTGATTGCCATTACCTCCGTATGAATCTTCCGAACAAATTATTGACCAATGTTCATCCGACTTATCACCGTCTTTATATCCATAATTACTAGAATTAACAACCTTATCTCCTTTAAGAATATTACCGTTTCTATCTAAACCTGTACCCCATAGTCCCATTGATTGCATCGTAGGTTTATCTACAATAGTCTGACTATCTGGTCCAATTATAGTATTAGATGTCGTGCTGGTAATTACATCTTTATCTGTTTTTATATCTCCACCCCAAACCTGAACTTTTGGCCTCTTTGAAGTTTTGATACACTTAATCGCATACCTAAAATCTGTCGAAGAAACCAGACCATTATAGCCGCTAACCATCGCAACATAACATAAACTGTCATTTGAGTTCAATTTCACACCTCCAAGCGTGTCGGTAGCATTAGTCGCAATTGTCGTTAATCCAACATTAAGCTGGTTATTTCCACCATTGCCGACAATCTCTTTACACGTACTACCGTCAATATTCAGTTCCCTATGTTGCTCTTTTATCAATCGCACAACCGCACACGACCAATCATGAGTCGTTCCGCTTGCTAATGAAATTGATGCTCCATCCATACTCGAAACTTCTGTGTCCCGAGAAATAAACCTAGCAAGTGCATACGCAGAGCCTTGCGTTTTAGCTGGTCCTTTATTACTTAAACCAGCATTTATACCATCAACACTAGTAGCGCTTTCTGCGTTAATGTAATCTGAATTGACATTCACTGAAGGTTCGACATCATAATCATATGGCACCTCAACACAAGCATAAGACGAATATGTCCAACCAGCAGTTGATCGAGCACTCCCCTTACTCCAATAAACTCGCTGACAAATGCGCTTTCCCATATCCTCTTTCTTGATGACTCGCGTATACATAAATTTTTTTTCTCCAAGCTCGCCATGAAGATCTTCCAATCGAGATTTACCATTCAACGCCTCCATAGAGGTGGTGAGATAATCCGCTGGGTTATATTTACGAATCCAAGCATAATCGCTCCATTTAGATTTATTCTCAAATTTCGCAGAACGTTCACTATGCCAAGCGCCTCGCCCGTTTAAGCTCTTATCACTATCTATTGGCTGATTCGTTCTTAGATCAAAGACATCTTGTTGAACACCAACTATAACATTATCCGTAGGACCATTCTGAACACGAATACCATGCCACCAGTCGACAGTATCGCCGGGCTTTACGTTCCTTAATCTATTCGGCCCACTCTTCCAATCAGAGCCGTAATTTTCAGTGTCTGCCTTATTAAAATTCTTAGTTACCCAAGATTCACCCCATAAAGTCCAATTTGGCGAACTTGGCGCCGCGTACGTATAGATAAAAAAAGCCGTTACCGAAATAGCCAAAGCCACTACTATTGCCAGCATGCCCACCTTAGGCAATGAGTATTTTCTTCTCATGCTTATAATTATATCAAAGATTCCGCAGATGATATAATAAATATATGAGTTTATCTATTGGAATCGTTGGTTTACCGAACGTCGGCAAATCGACACTTTTTAACGCTTTAACAAATAATGATATTTTGGTGGCTAATTATCCGTTTGCGACAATTGAGCCGAACACAGGAATTGTTCCCGTGCCAGATAATCGCCTGCAAATTTTAGCCGATCTTTATCATGCGCAAAAAATTATTCCAGCCACCGTTACTTTCGTCGATATCGCGGGGCTAGTTGCTGGCGCGTCTAAGGGTGAAGGTCTGGGCAATAAGTTTCTTCACAACATCAGAGAGTGTGACGCGATTGTTCATGTTGTCCGTGCGTTCGAAAATTCAAAAATTTTGCGCCACGATGAAGCGCCAATTGACCCTAAGAAAGACATTGAGGTTATAAATACTGAGCTGATTCTGGCTGATTTGCAAACTCTTGAAAAACGCCTGCCTCAACTTCAAAAAGAAGCCAAAGCAAACCCAAAAGCTCGCCAAAAAGTTGAATATCTGCAGTCTTTAATCGACAATTTACAAAAAGGCGTACCAATTTCCGCCCTGTCAGATGTGGATTTTGAGGCAATTTCCGACCTGCACCTTCTTACCGCCAAGCCGGTCATTTATGCGTTTAATGTCGACGAAGAAGGGCTGAACAATTCCGATCTACAGAGTCAATTGACCGAACTCGTAAGTCCCGCAAAAACCGTCTTTGTCTGCGCAAAATTGGAGGAAGAATTGAAAGGCTTATCTGAAAATGACGCCAAAGAGTTATTAGAAAGCTACGGCGTCAAGGAAACTGGACTCGCCAAACTTATTCACGCAGCCTACGATACGCTCGGACTGCAAAGCTACTTAACTGCGGGCGAAAAAGAAGTTCGAGCTTGGACAATTCACAAGGGCTGGACTGCACCACAAGCCGCGGGCGTTATTCACTCGGATTTTGAGCGCGGTTTTATTGCCGCACAAATTGTCGATTTTAACGATTTAGTCGCTGCAGGATCAGAAGTTAAGGCTCGTGAAAACGGCAAAATTCGCACCGAAGGAAAAACCTACGTCATGCAGCCAAATGACGTCGTTGAATTTAGGTTTAACGTTTAGCTAATTTCAATTTGTAAAATCGCTCGAGATTGCCCTTACTGCCAGCCACTTCACTATCTTTTTTATCTAAGATAACAAAATACTTTTTCGCCCAATCTTCAAAATTGGACAAAATCTGCCGACGAACTTTATCGTTTTTAATAATTCCCTTATTAACCTGATGCCGCCCCGCTTCAAATTGAGGCTTCACCATAGCAATTAATATCGTATTCGTGTTCATCAAATTTTCTGCCACGTGCGGCAAAATTTCCCTCAGGGATATAAACGACACATCGCCCACAATAATATCAATTGCTTCATCTGTATAAAAATCACGAATATCGGTCTTTTCGTGAAGAACAATTTTTGGATTCGGCCTCAAACTTTGATGGAGCTGATCCGTTCCAACATCAACAGCAAAGACCTTTTTGGCGCCATGACGCAGCGAATAGTCAGTAAATCCGCCCGTACTCGAACCAATATCCAGAACAGTTTTATCCTGAAAATTAAGATGAAAATACTCCGCTACACTTGCCAGTTTTAAGCCAGCTCGCGAAACATAAGTCTCCTTCTTCTCGAGTTTTATCTCGTCCGAATCAGATACCATAGTCCCTGATTTTTGGACAATTTTCTTATTCAAAAAAACATAGCCCAGGCGAATAAAATTATCCGCCTGAGACCTTGTTGTTACCAAACCACGCTCGACCAGAGCTTTATCTAATCGCTGTTTCATTAAATATGATTATTTCTTTCGCTCGCGATATTCACCGGTCGATGTGTCAACGCTAATAATATCACCCTGCTTGATAAACGCTGGAACTTTGACAACTAGCCCCGTCTCCAAAGTAGCGTCTTTTAGCACAGATGAAGTCGTATCACCCTTAACCACATCTTCCGTGTAGGTAACTTCCAGATATTTATTCTTTGGTAGTTCAACGTTAATCACTCGACCGTCGAAGAATTGAAGGCTTAATTCATCGCCTTCTTTCAGATATTTACTGGCATCGTCCACGATTTCCGCAGCCAGCTCAAATTGCTCAAAGCTAGTAGGGTCCATGAAATAGAACTTGTCACCATCGTTATACAAATATTGCGCAGTTTTGTTATTTACTTCCGCAGCTTCGATTCGCTCTTGACCCTTGAAAGTCTTTGGAATAACACTTCCGTCAATTAGGTTTTTCAATTTCACGTTAACAATCGAACCGCCACGACCCATAACTTTTTGGCCGTATTCTACGACGCGATATGGCTTGCCGTCAATTTGACAAACTACGCCTTTTTTCAAATCAGTTGGCTGATACATATTTTCTCCTTTCCAATAAAATATCTCGCTGCCAAATATGTAATAGCAACGAGATATTGCGCATTAAACGTTCCTAGTTGCTAGTAACAAATGGCAACAAAGCCAAGTGGCGAGCACGCTTAATTGCTACCGCCAAGCTTCGCTGTTGCTTTTCGCTCAAACCAGTCTTGCTGATTGGCTCGATTTGACCGTAAACATTGATGTAACGTTGCAAAGTTTTTACATCTTTATAGTCAAAAATAATCGGTGGATTTTTCTTCAATTGTGCCATTTTAATCTCCTTATTAGAATGGAATTTCGCTTAAGTCAATTGGCTTATCGTCAATTTCCGTTACGACTTCCTCTTTTTTAGTAGTCTTTGGTGCTACAGAACCTGAATTGTCGCCGCTTGGACCGTCTAAGAACGTTACATCTGAAGCAGTGACTTCAATTCGACTCTGTCTTTTACCAGTATCCTTATCTTCCCAGCTATCCTGTCGCAGTCGTCCTTGGATCAAAACCCGACGACCTTTGCTTAGATATTGCATTACCAAATCACCAAGTTTATCCCAGGCTGTGATATTGAAAAAGTCAGCCTGATCGTCTTGAGATTGTCGATCAACAGCGATACTAAAACTAACTACGTTCTTGCCAGAAGCAGTTGTTCGCTGTTCTGGATCACGTGTCAATCTACCCAACAAAATCACTTGATTGATACTTCGTGCCATATTCTATCCCCTCTTTCACCTTACGGTAGTTAGGCTTATTTACTTGATTCGCTTGAATCAGATTCTTCGTTGCGTGCTTTTTGCTCGCTTAATGCTTGACGAGTTTTTTCATCAGTTTTTACCAATAGGTAGCGCAAAACTTCATCGGTAATATTAAGTGTGTTGGAAATCTTCAATAAAGCTGGTGCCGGCAATTTAACCTCAAAACAAACGTAAACTGCAAAATCTTCACGCTTGATTGTGTAGGCCAATTTTTTCTTGCCCCAGTTTTCTTCTTTGGTAATTTCACCACCGTTAGCAGTGATTAAACCACGTACCTTATCCAACGCTGAATCTAGATTAGCCTCTAAATCCGGGTGAATAAGAACAGTTAGTTCGTATTCGTTCATGTTTCCTCCTCTGGAATCCATTTACGGATGCTTATGCTGTCTCACACAAGCTTAGGTTAATATTCAATTGCTATTATATCACTAAACAGCCAATATTGCCAATCT
>CAUSLX010000025.1:0-9843 GCA_963532505.1 uncultured Candidatus Saccharibacteria bacterium
AAGAGGTGACTTTTATTAAATCCATCATCTGTAAAGACGTCTTCGGTAATCAATACACCGTTCCTGTTGACGAATTAAATATTCGTGTCGGCGTATATGCAGTTATCATTGAAGATAATAAAATTCTTTTGACTAGGCAGTGGGACGGTTATAGTCTAATTGGCGGCGGCGTCGAGAAGGGCGAAACGATCGATGAATCAATTGTTCGTGAAGTTAAGGAGGAAACTGGACTGACTATCACGCCAGATAAAATCATTCACCAAGCAACTACTTTCTTCAAGCGCAACGCCGAGTCGCAAGCCAATCAGTCGATCCAACTGTACTTTACTCACAGTCAGCTGCACGGGCAAATCAATAACGACAACATAACCGACAGTGAGAAGACCTACACTAACGGTACGCCAGAGTGGATTGATCTGGATAAGATTGACGATATAAACTTTCGCCACAGCGTGGATCTAAAAACAATTTTACAGGCGTATCAGGAGACTGCTCGTGACAAATAAAGAGCTAAGTTTTGGATATATCAAATCAGAGGGTATAGGCGGTCCATGCGAAGTAGAGGTGTGTAGACAGATTGAGCAGCGTGACCTAGAGTTGCTCTGGATTAAAGATGTTTTTATGGACTACTTGAGCCTCCGAGAACACCAACCAATATTATTCGATATCAAGGGAGATCTAAGTGATATTTGGAAAATTCAGGGGGCGGCTCGTCTGATAGGTACAACAGTGAGAACTTTTGGTGTGATTGGCGTTGATGCGGTAGATGCTTTAATGGATGTAAAGATGTCCATCCGCGATCGGTTCGCAGTACCTTGTGAATTTGATCGCGAAAAACAGATGAGCTATCCTAACTACATGCACGCCGCAGACGATATGGAGCAAGTCGAGCAGGATATTAAAATATTAATTCCTGAAAAGTTACCGCTCGCACGCCAATATAATGGTATACACAAATTAACTAAACAGATCTGGTAGTAATTCTTCTATTGAATTTGTGAATAATGGCTCATAGTAATATAGTGCTACTTAAAATAAAACTACAATTAGCATACAATATTGTTTCTCAGCAGGGGTGTTTGTGATTTGAAGGTGAGTAATATTTCTATGGAAGCCCGGGTCAATAAAATTTACATATAAGATCGGGTTGTGAGGTTTTGTAACAGTCTTCTTAATAGCCCATACAAATGTCTCTATAAGGTCGCGTCACAATTTCCATTGACTCCAGACTGAGTTTGGTTTCAACTTCACTAATCGTCATCAGCGCACTAGCCTCATCATCTGACAAAACTTCAACTTCTACGAAAGTCCCGGCGTCTTTGATTGCGTCGATAGCTACCGTTGCCTGCGGAAAATCAGAGGACTGAAACGAGCGACGGTATTTGTTGACCTCGACCAGTTGCATCATACCGAGGTTTGCCAGTAGCTGCTTGGCGATTACCGCATCTTCAGGCTGAATTGGCAGGTTTGTCTCGGGCTTAATGATTACATTATTTTCCGTATGCGTCGCAGCGTTCGTTGCTGGCTTATACGTTACCTCAGCAAAACTATCACGCTGGCGAATCCGCAAGCATTCAACCGTCTGCATAAAGTCGACATCAGGACGAGAATAATACGTATCAATTTCGCGTAGATTACTCTTTAGCTTAAAACCGATGTTTTGCAACCGCCCGATTAGCTCTTCAATATTGCCCGTTAGCTGTCGCTTGCGTTCGATTTCTAGTAGTTTTTTGGTCATTTGATAGCCTTTCTTATGGAAGTGTAGATATTTGAATATTTATTTATATGATGGTTTAATTATAGCAAGAAAGGCAAATAATTTTATGACCACACACCAATTAAAATTGGCGACTGAGCCGTTTAATGCTATTATTTCTGGCAATAAGACTATCGAGTCGCGACTATATGATACCAAACGACAGAAAATCCAGATCGGGGATCGGATTATTTTTACAAATAGAGATAATTTTGAGCAAACTGCTACCGCTGAGGTTGTTGGTTTGCTGAGATACGCGACATTTCGTGACTTATTTTCTCACAATAATCCGCGAAAGTTTGGCGGTAATAATGTCGAATGGTTAGAAAATCAAATTTCTGAATTTTATTCTCTCAGCGACCAGCTGGAAAATGGCGTGATAGGTATCGAATTTGAAATATTTTAATGATATAATAATGACCATCTTCTTAGGCTACACTAAAAATCGTAGTCATCACAGGAAGGTGTACTATGACTGAAGTGCTGGTCAATGACATCATCGTACGCCCGGCAAGGGCGGACGATTTCGATTTCGTCGCAGATCTTATGATCCGGGCGCTCACACCGTTTTATGACGGTGACCACTATGCACACGCACGGCGTATCTTTGATGCGCACATGGCAGGCGGTGTTGACCACGTCGGCCAGTTCTCGGTCGGACAGCACATGTTCATCGCCGAGAGTGATGGACAACCCGTGGGTGTCATTCATATTGTCAACAAGAAACAGGGGACTGTCAAGATCAGCCCTCTCATTGTTGACACGGCGTACCGAGGAAAGATGGGCATCGGAAGTGTGTTGCTCAAGCACGCTGAAGATTTCGCCCGCAGCCATGGTGCTCGGCAGATCTACTGCACTGTGGCAGAACCGAACAAAAAGGCGCTGGAATTCTTCATCCGGAAGGGCTTCCGCGTCACTGGCACGGCGAAGGACCACTACAAGATTGGTGTCGATGAGCACATGCTGTACAAGCAGCTCGTTGACGAGGCAGGGTTCGACTCGCCGAACATCTCTGTGGTTCCGTTTAACGAGAGTCAGCACGCCGACAGCGCGCGAGCTCTCATACTGTCGCAGACGAGTGACGACTTCGAAGGAGTGGACGACAGTTGGGTTGACGCCCTTTTCGCTGGCTACCGTCGTATGAAATATGGCGACGTTAACGTCAAGTTCAAGATCATCTTTGTCGCTGAGTGCAACGGTCAGGTTGTTGGTGTCGCTGGTGCGACCCCGAAGAAGGGTCAGCCTATCAAGTTGATGCCTCTCGTGGCGAAGTCGGAAGCAGCTTTTGAGGCGCTCATTATCGACCTTCAAGGTTTGTTGGAGGATTACGGTCGCAAGCTGTACATCCATCTCGTCCCTGAGCCATGGCAGGTCGTCTGTCTCCAGCGTCACGGCTGGAGCCTGGAGGGCGTGTTCCCGGGAGGGTATGCGCCTGCCAGCGTCGTTCAGCAGTGGGGAATCAGTCTCAACAAGGAAGGAGTGCCTATGCGTAAGATGCGCATCAAGCGTCCATACTACGACGCAATCATGTCCGGCAAGAAGACTCTCGAGGTGAGAGTCGGCTATAACAGCATCAAGCGGCTGAAGGCTGGTGAGCTGCTACAGCTCGAGACCGGTCACACATCGGGCGTGGTACGGATCAAGTCGATACGTATTTACCGTAGCTTCGCCGACATGCTGGCGGCTGAGCCGTGGCAGCAAATCGTGCCGCAGGCAGAGAGCGAGAGGGAGGCTCTCCGTCTCCTTCGTAAGATCTACCCTGGCCACAAGGAGAATCTTGGTGTTCACGTCATCGAGGTTCAAAAGTAGGACAACGAGGGAGGTGCGCATCCTCTAGGCTGGAGAAATCCACCTGAACAAATGCAAGTGACTTGGGCTAGTGTAACTGGTATCTGACTTAAGATACCGAACAACTAGCCTACTTTTCTTGGAAGTATATTTGATATCTTGAAAAAATAAGAGATTAAACTTAGATGACCTGCTCATTTCACATTACCTTCACATCACCCTACTACACTAACATCAAAAGGCCTATGTCATTCATGCAACGTGCCTGGTTATATATCACCAGGAAAAACTCAAAACGCTGATTCTGCTGGCGATTTTGCTGAGTGGATTTGTCATTAAGCATTAGACCAACGCGGCAGCGCAGTTTTTTGAGATAACGCTGGCTGAATTGAAAAGCGGGCGTGTCGATGTCTGGACACGTAACAAAGCCTACTAAAAATGCGTGAATCGCGACAATTTACACCCGAACAGTAGGGTGTCATTGCCGTACATAAAGCAAAAGCTTTATTTATCATAGTCAAACAAACACCCAGCCCCCGCCGCTCTGTATAAAGCATCTATCGCTAAAAGTATATCATTCTGAAGTGTTGGTTGGTTGTCAATATTCTTATCATAAAAATCCCGCAATGACGCCGGATAGTGTTCGTCGGGTGCGTCGTATAGGAACGTATCCTGCAGTAGTTTCTTCTGCTCGGGTGAAATATCATTAAAAAACTCTGGATGAAAATCATAAAACCATTCTAGGCGAGTTTGCAATTCTAGATATCTATCGTAGTTCATAGCTATATTATAATTTAGGGAATGACTCCTCTCTAAGTCTGAAGAGAGGGGTGTCCTTGAGAATTATCTCCCGCTTGTTCAAGGATGGCTGTATTTTATCCTAGAACAATTTTTACCTTGGTTATTTGTAGTTTTTCTAAGGTCGATTACTTGCTGGTAAGATGATATAATTACATCAGTATGAAAGTTAGCTTAAATCTTATAAAACAATTGATTAATTTTGAGTTGCCGTCAGTTGACGAGTTGGTGTCGCGTGTTAATCAGCAGCTTGGTGGTGTCGAGGAAGTGATTGACCTGAAAGCCAAATATGGTGGCGCGCGCATTGTGCGGGTTGTTGAGTGCGAAAAGCATCCGAATGCGGATCGTTTGAGTGTGACTAAAATTGACGATGGCGGTGTGGTCGCGGATGTGCCGCGTGATGACAATGGTCTAGTGCAAGTAGTTTGCGGTGCGCCGAATGTTCATGCTGATATGTGGGCAATTTGGTTGCCGCCAAAAAGCACCGTCCCAGCAAGTTTTGATGACGCCGAGCCGTTCGTGCTGGATGCGCGACCGCTGCGTGGAATTTTAAGCCAGGGCATGCTGGCGGCGGCTGATGAGCTGGCAATTGGTACGGATCACGAGGGAATTATTGAGATCAATGAGCGTGATATTCCGGTTGGCGTTACACTTCAAGCTGGCGCAAGTTTTGCGGAAGTGTTTGGGCTGGACGATTACGTGCTGGAAATTGAAAATAAGATGTTTACGCACAGACCGGATTGTTTTGGGCAACTTGGTGTGGCGCGCGAAATTGCTGGTATTTTTCACCAACGATTTACTAGCCCTGATTGGTATGAACAAGATCAACAGTTTGCTGACGCTAATGATTTGGAGCTGATAGTAGAAAATGATGCGCCAGAACTAGCACGGCGTTTTATGGCAGTGGCAATTCGTGGTGTTTCTGTGCGCCCAAGCCCGTTGTGGTTGCAGTGTCGATTAGTCGCAATGGGTGGTAAGCCTATCAATAATATCGTTGACGCGACAAACTACGTGATGTTTATGACGGCGCAGCCGACTCACGCTTATGATTACGACAAGTTGCACGGGCATAAACTTGGCGTGCGAATGGCGCACGATGGCGAAAAAGTCGGTTTACTTAATGGCAAGGAATATGAATTGACGGCTGACGATATTGTGATCGCTGATGGCGAGGGTGTGATTGGGCTAGCGGGAATTATGGGCGGCGCTGACACTGAAGTTTCGGCTGAAACGAAGAATATTGTCCTTGAATGTGCCAATTTTGACATGTACGCGCTACGTCGCACAGCTATGCGCCACGGAATTTTTACCGACGCTCTGACTAGGTTTAATAAGGGACAATCGCCTCTGCAAAATGCTGCCGTATTAAAGCAATTGATGAATATGGTTGGCGGAGTGCAGGCGAGCGAAGTTTTTGATTTGAAACAATTCGACGGACATATGGATGATTATTTCGATGGAAAATATACGCCAGCGAATATTGATATCGATAGTAAGTTTATTAATGAGAGACTAGGTTCGGATTTGTCTGATGACGACATTTGTGAAATACTTAATGGCGTCGAGATTCGCAGTCACAGTATGGAAAAAGAATCTGACTATATCTGTATTCAAGTGCCATTTTGGCGAACAGATATTGAGCTTCCTGAGGATATCGTTGAGGAAGTTGGGCGATTATACGGCTTTGATAGATTGCCGCGTCATTTGCCAGAGCGAAGCATCAAACCTGCGCCGAAGAATGAGCGTCGTGAATTGAAACAAAGAATTCGCCAAAGTTTGTCGCGAGCTGGAGCGAACGAAGTTTTGACATATAGCTTTGTTCATGAGCGAGTTTTGAAAAATTCTGAGCAAGATCCGAGCCGTGCGTATCGCTTGAGTAATGCGCTTAGTCCAGACTTGCAATATTACCGAATTAGCATTTTGCCGAGTTTGCTAGATAAAGTTCACGCCAATGTGAAATCTGGACATGACGAATTTATGCTGTTTGAAATTGGCAAAATTCACGATAAGAAATTAGGACTTAATAATGAGAATTTGCCGATTGAAAAGACTTTCATTGACGGAGTTTATGCGAATAAAAAACCTCAAGCTGGCGCGCCGTTTTACAAGGTGAGGAAAATTGCTGAAAGGCTGATGAAGTATTTGAGCATTGAGGTTGATTTTGTGAAGATTGCGGAATCTGACAGTGACATTCCAACGCCATTTGATGCAAAACGCAGCGCTTGGATTGTGGCGAAGAATGGCGACAATTTGGGAATTGTTGGCGAGCTGGTTCAGTCTGCCCGACGCAACTTCAAATTGCCAGATTACACCGCGGCGTTTTCTATTGATATTGAAAAATTGCAGGAAAATCTGAGTAAAAATCAGGGCTATAATTACCAGCCGTTAAGTAGATTCCCGTCGACCGCCAGAGATATTTCATTGAAAATGGATTCGAATGTTGATTATGCGAAGGTTTATGCTTGCGCTGAAGAAGTTGCGAAAAAACACGGTGAGTTGCAAATCGTCATAACGCCGATTGCGATATATCAGCCAAAAAATGACGATTCGACAAAAACTGTAACTTTGAGTGTAAAGTTTACGAGCGCTGAGCGGACGCTGGAAGATAAAGACATTGCGCCGATTATTGAGGAGATTGCCGCGATGGCTGCGGAAGAATTCGACGCCGCTCAGGTTTAACGTGATTTGTTGCGCTTGATAAAAATTGCTATAATTGAAAGGTAAATAAAGGAGGAATATGGCAACTACAAAAGGCCAGAGAATAGGTATTTGGGTTATTGCCGGCATGATGTTTTTGGGTACCGTTGGCGGATTTGTCGCTATGATGGTGGCGCCTGGAAATGAAGCCAAAGACCAAGCCGCGTTTAAGAAAGCTCAGGATGAATATACCAAGGCTACTGACGAACGGAAAAAGAAAGTAGAGGCTCGGACTAATGAATTGAGTCAAAAATATTACGGCAAGTTTTCTGAGTTTAGCTCACGAGTTGGCGCGTTTGAAGCTGGTGACGTGAAAGAGCTTATTAAGGAAGATTTGGTTGAAGGCGAAGGTGCTGAAGTTAAGGACGACACCAAGTTGGCTGTTTATTACATTGGCTGGAACGCTAAGGGTGAGATTTTCGATCAATCAATCGCTGACGGCAAACTGAAAGCTCCGCTCAATATGAATGGTCCAGCAAATACCGCAGTCATTCAGGGCTGGAAAGAGGGTTTGATTGGCATGAAAATTGGCGGCGTGCGTGAATTAACAATCCCGGCCAACAAGGCTTACGGTGACAAAGCTCAGGGCGATAAAATTCCTGCAAATTCTCCACTTAAGTTCGTGGTGATGGCTATTGAAAAGCCAGTCGATATTCCAGAGCCAGAAATGCCAGAAGTGATGAAGCAATATTATCGATCGCGAGGTTTCAATGTCTAAAGATGTTATTATTGTTGGCGCTGGTCCAAGCGCGTTAACGGCGGCGATTTACTTGTCGCGCGAAGATGTCGACACGACATTATATGAGCGTGGCGTGGTCGGCGGAATGGCGGCGATTACTGATCAAATTGACAATTATCCTGGATTTGCTGAAGGTGTTACTGGAATGAAGTTGGCGTCTGAATTGCAACAGCAGGCGGAGCGATTTGGTTCGAAAATTGAGTATGGCGACGTAACGGAATTGAAGCAAGTTGATGGCGAATTAGAGCTGACAATTGACGGTCAATCTGTCCGCGCGAAGTCAGTTTTGCTGGCGACTGGCTCGAATTATCGCAAATTAGGCGTTCCGGGCGAAGATGAATTATATGGTCGAGGTGTGCATTACTGTGCGACTTGTGACGGCGCGTTTTATCGTGATAAGAATCTAATCGTTGTCGGTGGCGGAAACTCGGCAGTACAAGAAGCGATATTTTTGACGCGATACGCTAGCCATATTGATCTGCTAGTTCGCAGCAAATTGCGCGCCAGTGACATTTTGCAAAAAGATTTGCAGAAGTATGTCGATGATGGAAAAATTACCATTCACATCGGTGCAACGACTGATGAAATTATTGTCAAGGACGATAAGTTTTACGGCGTTAAATCGACCCAAAACGGCGAGCGGAAAGAATTTACCGCTGACGGATTGTTTGTGTTTATTGGGCTAATTCCGAACACGCAATTCCTGACAAACTCGGACGTTGAGTTGGATTTAGGTGGACATATCATTACTAACGAGCATCTGCACACTAACATTCCTGGCGTTTTTGCTTCTGGCGATGTACGCTCGGGGGCAACTATGCAAATCGCTTCGGCGGTTGGTGAAGGCGCAGTAGCTGCGGTGCAGATTCGTGAATATTTACAAGAAAAAGCCAGAGAGGAGTAAAAAGATGGCAGATTTTAATCAAATTTTAACACCTGGTGATGTTGAAAATGGCATCGTAAATGTAGTTGTTGAGATTCCGCAAGGATCAAGTCATAAAATTGAGTGGAATCGTGAGCTGGCAGTGATGCAGTTGGACCGTGTTGAGCCAGCTATTTTTGCAAAGCCAACAAACTACGGTTTCATTCCACAGACTTTGGATGAAGATGGCGACGAATTGGATGCGCTAATTATCACTGACGAACCGTTGACGACCGGTATTTTTATGGAAGCAAAAGTTATCGGCGTGTTGGAATTTGTTGACGATAATGAAGTTGACGACAAGGTTATCGTTGTGCCAGCCGACGACCGAAACACGGGCAACGCAATCAACTCACTAGAAGACCTACCTTCACAATTGTTGAAGCAAATTGAACACCACTTCAATCACTACAAGGATTTGAAGAAGCCTGGCTCAACTGTAGTTAAGGGATTCGGCGACGTAGAAAGGGCAAAGCAAATTATCCGCGAGTCAATTACTCGTTGGAACGAAAAATAAATCACGTTTGATTATTGATTAAAACCGAGAGACTGGCGAGCGTTACTTGTGTCGAAAGAACGAGGAAACGCCGCCAGTTAATTGTTGTAAGATGCCGTTTGAGCGGGACAATTGTAAGCGCAATTTATCTTTGGCGTGTGGCGTAATTATGACATCCCGCCAATCTGGTTTTGGATGAGCGGATTTGCTTGTTAAAACTTCAATTGTATCGCCGTGCTGTAATTTGTAATTGAACGGCTTCATTACGCCATTGATCTTAAATCCGCTTGCGCGCGCCGCAATGTCGGAGTGAATTCGGTAGGCATAATCCAAGGGAAATGCTCCGCGAGGCAAATCGTAAATGTCGCCCTTTGGTGAATATACGAAAATCCTATCAGAAAACAGCTTCATTCGGAATTTGTTGGAGTCGAATCGCTTTCCTTCGCTAATTAAAGCGGCGGCTTCTTGAAGTTCGCGAATCCACGACAAATCGGCTGGCATAGTTCCGATTTTCCCTTTTTTATAGGCGTCGGTCAATTTTTGCTCATTATAATGGAAGCTGGCGGCCAAACCACGCTCAGCATATTCGTGCATTTATTTGGTGCGAATCTGGAATTCGACAATTTGCACACTTGGCGTTTGTACGG
>CAUSLX010000026.1:0-9757 GCA_963532505.1 uncultured Candidatus Saccharibacteria bacterium
TATTGGCACAGATAATTTGCTCAGACGCCAAGTTGGTGACGTAGATTTTGTCCTAAGTAAATTCAACCCAGATGAGCAGAAAATTCTCCAAAGCTGGATATTGCCCGAATCAATTAACTTGGTCGAGAAATTTATTAACGGAACTATCGAGCCGTTCAGTATAAAATATTAGAATCTAAAACTTTATCTTCGTTTTCGTGGAACGATTTTTGAAGCGCTGTTCTTCAATTGCTCTTCGGCTTGATGTAATTTTGTAGCCGCGGCTTCTTGAAGATTGATCGATCGGGCTTCCAATATGCTGCTGCCGACCGCCAAACTCACGAACAATAAGCCCAAGCCGCCCGTCGCCCATTCCGGCAATTCCAAGTGAAATAGTTTGGCAATCATCATCATGCCGAGTGCCATAATTGCCCAGTGAGCGCCATTTTCCAAATATTTATATTTACTAAGCGCGCCTGTTCGCAATAAATATACGGTTAGCGATCGAACCCAAATTGCTCCAGCGCCCAGCCCAGCCACGATTAATAGCACGCTATTAGTAATGGCGAACGCGCCAATCACGCCGTCAAAGCTAAAGCTAGCGTCCAGAACCTCCAAATATAACAAGCTAGCGAACGCCGCCCAACCGGTTTTAATCTTAACAGATTTCGCGTCATCTTCATGGAAAAATGACCCAAATAGTTCCAACCCAATATGCAACACAATTCCAAGAACCGCTGAAATCAGCACCAAAGATTTATGCGGCGCCTCGACCGTAAAATACAAAACAGCCGCCACGCTAAGCATTATGCACACCTTAAAATTCTCAAATCGCCCAGCCTTCGCCAAAATCGGCTCAACATGTCGCATCCAGTGGACACGCTTGTTGTAATCGATGAAATAGCTAAGCCCAATCATAATCAAAAACGCACCACCAAACGCGTCAATCATCGGCGACGCCTCGTGCAGGATCTTGCCGTACTCGACAGGTTTATGTAGCGCCAGATTGACAACATCCATAAATCCATGACCGCTCGCAATCATCACGATAGCAATTGGTAATATAAATCGAACGACAAACACCGCCACAAATATGCCAGCCGTCAGGAAGACTTTCTGCCAAACTTGACTCATTCCCGCCAAAACCTTGCTATTTATCACAGCGTTGTCAAAGCTAAAAGTAACTTCCAAAACCACCAAAATAGTAAATAACCAAAGACCGCTAACGCCCATATGGCTAAAAATCAAACTGCCCAGACCTAAGGTCAATAGGACCGAAAACCAGAAAATCCGAAACGGATGATGTGAATGTAAAAGATGCTTCATATTGATTTAGTATAGCATAAGCATGGGGTATAATTTTATATATGGCACAAAAATCGCCAGACGGCCGCATAAAAAAGTTTTTATCATCCAACAGCGAGTTGATCGGTTGGGTGGTTTTTGGCGTCCTTATAATTTCTATTTATCAATTCAGCTCACGATTCAGCGTTATGTTATTAAACGGAGAATTTGCAGAATGGTGCAATAAATTACTTCCGCCATTACAAGATTTCATCACGCTGACGCTAAGCGTAATTGTCGAGGCGGTCCCATTCTTAATTTTAGGAATTATCATATCCGCGCTTATCAGATACTTTTTATCATCAAAAGATGTCTTCAAAATGTTACCAAAAAACGCCTTTCTTCGACGAATTGCACTCTCTATGATCGGGCTAATTTTACCTGTATGTGAATGTGGTAACGTGCCAATTGCGCGAAGCTTAATAGCAAATGGATTAAAACCTGCCGACGTTATTAGCTTTCTTTTCGCCGCGCCAATCATAAACCCGATAACCATAATTTCAACCATGACCGCCTTCAGTTTTGACGCCCGAATGGTTTGGTGGCGAATTATTTTTGCGCTAATTATCGTACAAATAACCGCTTTTATCGTCAGCTTTTTTAAGGAAGATTCCATTATCAATCCAGAATTTGAAAAGCTCTGCCACAAACACGACCATGACTCAAAATTGTCAAACCTATTCAGCTCATCACGCAATGAATTCTGGCAATTATTTACTATGTTGGTCTTAGGCGCTAGCATCGCAGCCGCCACACAAATCTTCGTTCCGCGATTCATTATAAATGCCGTCGGCGGCGACATTTTCCTATCAGTCATATCCATGATCACGCTAAGTTTCGTCATTTCGATATGTTCCAGTATCGACGCGTTCTTTGCACTGGCTTACGTGCGAAATTTCACGACAGGCTCAATTTTATCTTTCTTGCTATTCGGACCGATGATAGACATTAAAATGATTACGCTGTTAAAAACAACTTTTCGCTGGAAGTTTATTGCAACAATTACCTTAATTGTATTCATCTTATCACTAATTGTCGGACTGGGAGTCAATTTATATGTACGCTAACCTTGCAAAATCAATTGGTGGAATTGTCGTTTGCGTATATATTTTGCTATTAGCTTGGCGCGACCAACTCGGCTTTTACGTTCATCCACGCTATCACACATTCGCGGTCATAATTAGCGTAATCGGCGTTATACTTTTGCTTATTGATATAATGTTGCAATTAAAAAATAAACCCGCAAAAGATAAATCTAGAATTGGCTTGAAAAAAATTGCCCCAATATCTTATTTTGCAATAATTATCTTATCAGTCGGCTACATATTGCCGCCAAAACCGCTCTCTCCAAGCAGTCTCGCGCAAAAAGAAAGCCCTGCGATTATTGAGCCCGAAAGTCGCTGCGAAACACCTCAGCCGAAAGAAAACTCTTCTACAATCTCAATAAACCGCTGGAAAACCGCCATAAATTCCTGCAAAGAAGCCGCTTATTTTAACGGCAAAGATATCACCATTACTGGCTTCGTTTCAAATGACCTGTTAAAAAACTACGGCTATAATTACTTCAATATTGCCAGATACATTATAAGTTGCTGCACTGTTGACAGCGTGCCTATGAAAATTCTGGTCGAGAAAAACTTTTCAACAGACTACCCAGATGGAACATGGCTAATCGTCAAAGGTAAATTGTCGCAGAAAATTGTTAATAGCCAAGCTGAATACGTCATAACAAACGCGCACATCACAAAAATCAATCAACCCAAATATCCTTATGAATTACTCGGGCTGTAAGTCTATTGCACACTTGTTGCAATAAGTTATAAACTATTCGTAGTACTATGTTAAATGGGATATTTGAACGCCACAATCTTCGCCTGACAAAACCACGCCAGCAAGTATTTGATATCTTACAAAATTCAGATGTACCTCTTACGATTGGCGATATTGCGAAAAACTGCAAAAACATTAACCGCACCAGCATTTACCGCACGCTACTAATGTTCGATAATCTGAATATTATAAACACTATAGCTATTGGCTGGAAGAACTATTATGAGTTAACAGAACCTTTTACACCACATCATCACCACCTCTATTGCATAAACTGCCAAAATGCCGAGCCTATACAATCACAAGAACTCGAAAAACTCATAGATCTCATTAGTAAAAAACATAATTTCATAGTCACAAAACACCACTTTGAGCTGGAAGGTATTTGCGAAAAGTGCCGACATATTATAGAAAATAAATAATTTTTCCCAACAAAAAAGCGCCAGGTAAGGGTGGGCATCACCTGACGCTTTTTTACCCTTCAACCCACCCGAGCTACCGTATCAGTGAAGCGTCGCGACTAAAACTCCAAAAGTCCGCGCCTGATGACTATCAATACAATTTTGTACTCACATTAACAGAGGTCGCCTTTGAAAAAGGGCAGTTAAAGGGGTTAGTATGCGCGTAACGTTGAACCGCAAAAAGTGGAGGGTAAGAATACTTAATGCCATTGCGCGCAACCTAACATATAGTTAGAATAGGGGGTATAAGGTGCGTTTGGTTAATGATTACTTAACCAATCGTCCTTGATTATAGCAAACATTTGACAAAGTGTCAATACTTTTTACCACATTTTTTATGGAAATCAATAGAATTACACCAGATGAGCATATTTTCTCCCAGAGATTAGTGCATATTGCCAATCCACCAAAAAGCTTATGTTATATGGGAAAATTACCAGAAACAAATGCGCCTGTTGTATCAATCGTCGGGTCCCGTAAGCCGTCTACCTACGGAAAAGAAGTGACCGAGCGATTAGCAACAGATCTGGCAAAAGCCGGATGTGTAATCGTGAGTGGGCTGGCGCTAGGTGTGGACTGCATTGCCCAAAAAGCCGCCATTGAAGCTGGTGGCACGGTCGTGGCGGTCGTTCCAAATGAACTTCCGGATATTTCACCGCGAACCAATTATCAACTAGCCATGAGCATCATAGAGCAGGGTGGCGCGGTCGTTTCAGAATGGATGAAGGGCGATAATAAAATAGTTAATCGTTGGAGTTTTTTGGAGCGCAATCGTTTGGTTAGTGGGCTAGCTGATGGGATTATTATCACCGAAGCCGCCGAGCGAAGCGGCACACTAAACACAGCCTCGCACGCACTAAATCAGGGAAGAGATTTGTTTGTAGTTCCCGGAAACATAACCAGCCCCCTGTCGGCGGGTTGCAATACTTTATTAAGACAAGGAGCGTATTTGGTGACAGACGCCGACGATGTTTTATCAATCATCGCGCCAGAAAAATTGCAAAAAGACAACGGTAAAGAATTAGTGGCCAGCGCAACAATTGAAGAAGCTATTATCATAAAACTCATCTCAGAAGGGCTGCGCGATGGCGACGAAATCCAACAAAAATCAGGATTATCCGCGTCAGACTTCGCCACGGCGTTAACCATGCTGGAAGTCAACGGTGTTATCAAACCTCTCGGGGCGAATAACTGGACATTACGATAATATTGCTATTTTGACAAATTGATGTTACCATACGGACTATGAAAAAAGTCCGAGAAGCATCTCCTACTGTCTGTAAAGTCGCTAAGGACATCTTTACTGTCCCTAATTTAATAAGCGTAACTGGCGCCGCTTTGGTGATGCACGGATCCAAGGAAATCAATACAGCTAAAGGACTGGCGGAATGCGCGGTCGGGCGATCAGCTGACGTCTTGGACGGCATTGTAGCGCGCACGACAGGACAGACCAGCAATTTTGGAGCAGCCTTAGATGCCACGACAGACAAAATAGTTATGGCAAAAATCCTCTATGAACTACATAAAAAGAAGGAAATAGTCCCAGAGGAATTCCTTGTCTCTATTGCAACATCTAACTTAGCAAACGCCATATCTACCGGAATTGCTAATTTACGTAGTGACAAGAAAGCCGAAACTCGACCGACCAAATCAGGAAAACTAGCCATGGCAGGAGAAACAGTTACTTTGATATCTTATATTGCCGCCCACATTACCGAGCAAGACAAAAATCCAAAACTCGCCAAGCTTCTACGCAAACTAGGAGCTGGAGCATTCGCCGCTTCACTTCCGTTCGCTACGCACGCAACATACACCTACATAAAGCGAGCAATTAACGGTAACGCGGAAAAGAAGATCCAGAAGAGCCGCACCAAATAGCAGATGTTAATCGCAGCCTCGGGTCAATGGCGATGCTCCGTCGCCTCAGTGGTCGCTCGTAATAATTCACTTTGCGGTTGTAGCCAGATAGTGATTTGTTATAATATAAAGTTATGAAAAATCTCGTTATCGTCGAGTCACCAGCCAAAGCTAAAACCATCGAGAAATATCTCGGCAAGGATTTTCACGTCTTGTCCAGCGTGGGGCATATTCGCTCGATTGTTAAAAAGACCAAAGACGGAACGCCGCCGATTGATGTGGCTAACGATTTTTTCGCAATTTACGAAGTTGACCCTGAAAAAAAGAAAGTTATCACCGAGCTAAAGAGAAATGTCAAGGCAGTCGGCAAGGAAAACGTCTGGCTCGCAACCGATGAAGACCGCGAAGGAGAGGCTATTGCTTGGCATTTATGTAAGGTGCTGGATCTTCCAATCGAAACGACTAAGCGAATTGTCTTCCACGAAATTACCAAAGACGCCATAACCAACGCAATTAAGAATCCGCGAACCGTAGATATGAATTTGGTTCAGGCGCAACAAGCCAGGCAAATCTTAGACAGATTAGTTGGCTTTGAGCTCAGCCCAGTCGTCTGGCAGAAAGTTCCGGGCGGCAAGTCGGCTGGTCGCGTTCAGAGTCCAGCGGTGCGATTACTCGTTGAGCGCGAACGAGAAATTATGAAGTTTGAGGGCAATTCTCAGTTCAAAGTTACCGCCATTTTCATTCACGACAATCAAGAATTCAAGGCTGAGCTTAATCAAAAATTCGACACAGAAGAAGCGGCGAACGAGTTCTTAAATAGTCTGAAACCCGCCGAATTTATTGTTAGCGATATCTCAAAAACTCCCGGAACACGTAATCCAGCGGCGCCATTCACCACTTCAACCTTGCAGCAGGAGGCCAACTCCAAACTCGGCTTCAGCTCCAAAGCAACTATGGCTTCGGCGCAAAAGCTATACCAAGACGGAAAAATCACCTACATGCGTACCGACTCGGTGAACCTGAGTGGTCAAGCCATCGCGGCGGCTACCGATTTTATCAAGCGTCTTTACGGTCCAGATTATTCAACGGTTCGCAAGTTTAAGACCAAATCCGCGTCCGCCCAAGAAGCCCACGAAGCCATTCGCCCGACGGACATCACTCTGGAAACCGCGTCTAATAATAGCTATGACCAGAAATTATACGACCTAATTCGACGCCGAACTTTAGCGTCGCAAATGTCGCCAGCGAAGCTAGAAAAGACAACTATTACAATCGATATCAAAGGCGAAAAATTACCAAAAAGCAAAAAGCCTACTCAGTTTGAGGCGAAGGGCGAAGTCATTACATTTGACGGATTTTTGCGCGTTTACGGCGGCAATAAAGATGAGCTTCTACCGAAGTTACAGTCTGGAGATGAAGTCAATTCTCACGACATTACGGCTCGTCAAACATTTACACGACCGCCAGCTCGCTACACCGAAGGTTCGCTAGTCAAGAAGCTAGAGGAGCTTGGAATCGGACGTCCATCCACATACGCCACAATTATCGACACTGTGCAGACTCGCGGCTACGTTGAAAAGGGTGACAGCGAAGGTCAACCGCGTGATGTGATTGTCCTGAACTATAACGGCGAGGAAGTTAGCCGAAGTATTGTCCAGGAAAAAACTGGCTCGACACGCGGCAAGCTGATTCCAACGCCAAGCGGCGAACTAATTGCCGATTTCCTGACGGACCATTTTACGCAAATTGTAGATTACGATTTTACCGCCAACGTTGAAACGGAATTTGACAAAATTGCTGGCGCTAATCTGGAAAAAAGCGCAATGTTGCACGGATTTTACACGCCTTTCCATAAATTAATCGAGCAATCTGGCGGGATCGACCGAAGTAAAGTTGGCGCTAATCGCGAAGTAGGAATTGACCCAAAGACGAATAAGCCGATTATCGCAAGATTCGGTCGTTTCGGCCCAATGCTGCAACTTGGCGCAACTGAAGATGAAGATAAGCCTCGCTTTGCGCCGCTTCCAAAAGGCGCGAAGATTGAAACGGTAACCTTAGAGCAAGCATTGGAAATGTTCAAGTTGCCACGCATCGTCGGGCAAACAGAGGACGGACAAGACATCAAAGCAAACATTGGCCGGTTTGGTCCATATATTCAAGTTGGTAAATTATTCGTTTCCATTAAGCCAGAAGATCCTCACAGCATTACTTTAGAAAAAGCACGCGAACTTTACGCCGCCAAATTAGAAGCCGAAGCTGCTAAGAATATTGCCGAATTTCCAGATGGAATTAAGGTTCTCAATGGTCGATTCGGTCCATACATCACCAACGGCGCCAAAAACGTCAAAATCCCTAAAGCCACAGATCCGAAAACGATTACTCACGAAAAAGCTCTGGAGCTATTAAAAGCCACAACAGCGAAGCCAACTCGCAAACGCGTAGTTAAAAAAGCCACCAAAACATCCACTAAAAAGAAATAGCGTTTTCATACTATCCAATAATTCCGAATAATAAAAACTCTTCATATAATCTATTGCAAAAAACGTAAAATAAATGCTATAATTTATATCAGCAATTATGGCATTTACCTATTGACTTTTGTCAAATGCAATTGTATAATTAAAAACATATTTTCAATCAATATAACCTGTGGTGAGGCAGAGAGGATGTTTCTAGCAACATGAGCGAGACAGCAAAAACCGAGCAAAGCGCCAAATTAAATTCTGTCGTCGATACTATTATTTCTAAGATTCCGCAAGAGCGCGAAAAGGAAATTATTTCTCGACGATTTGGTTTGTACGACCGAAAAGAAACGTTAGAGCTAATTGGCGATATGTTCGGTATTACTCGCGAGCGCGTTCGTCAGCTAGAAAAAGCAATCTTAACGCGTCTACGTGCAGCTGTCGCAGAGGGAGAACTTCCTTCGGTTATTGCTATGGAAAAAGAAATCACTTCGAGTTTGTCTGAGATGGGACGAGTTGCGCGCATGCAGGATTTGGCGTCGCATTTCCTCGGTAAAGAAGCTACTGCAATTGACCGCGCTCGTGTGGCGTTCATTTCTGAGCTGGCAGAAAACATCACGATTGTTACAGAGAATGACGATTATTACCAAGCGGCAGCAATTGACACTCTCGGCAATGAAAAGCAAATTAGAGCACGAGTTGAAGAAGTCGTAAAGGCCATCAAAAAACACGGCGAACCCGTTACTGCGGAAGAATTGCACAAAAAATTGGACTATGAGCATCCTTCAAACATTGCAGCCTTGGCTACCGTTAGTAAAAAATTGGCCAGCTTAAACGATCAATGGGGACTAGCCAAATGGCCAGCCGTTAACCCAAAGAATATCCGCGATAAAATCTACGTTGTTCTGGACACCAACGGCTCACCGATGCATTTTTCCGACATCGCCAAGGGGATTCGGGACAGCGAATTTAACCGCCGAAGCGTCACGACGCAGGCAATTCACAATGAACTTATTAAAGACAAGCGCTTTGTTCTAATCGGTCGCGGCATTTACGCGCTCGCCAGCTGGGGCTACAGCCGCGGAACTGTAGCAGATATCATTACTGATATTTTGAAGAATTCCGAAACTCCGCTTCACCGCGACGAAATCGTTCGTCAAGTCCTCGACAAACGACAAGTCAAGGAGACTACTATTCTATTAAACCTTCAATCAAAGCCGCAATTCAAACGCGTCGCTAAAGCCACATACATTTTTGAAGAAGCCGCTTAAGCTAAGTTGCAAACTTCTTTCAGAGGTGAGATAATTTACACATAATGCAGATTATTTCTTGGATCATCGGTACGTTATTACAATGGTATATTTGGATGCCAATTGTGGCAGTCCTGATGTTTTTGACGTGGCGGAATTATCGGAAGATAGAAGATTTCACCCCAGTTGAGAGCGTACTTTTGGTTCTGGAAATCCCACGCACCAACGACAAGCAAGAGCTTGCCGCCGAGCAGCTATTCGCTTCACTACACGGAATTCTTCGCGACAATAAAGAATTGCGATTATCCGGCGGACACCAAGAGCACATCAGCTTTGAAATCGCCTCAGTTAATGGACAAATTCGCTTTTACGTTTGGGTACCAAAAACCTTACAGAGCTTTGTCGAGGGGCAGATTTATTCTCAATACCCAACCGTTCAGATTCACCAAGCCGACGAAGATTATACCGAGCACGAGCGCGACCACGAAGTTGCTTATTCGACAGAATTGACATTAACCACAGATGAATTCCTCCCGATTCGCACTTTCCAAAACTTCGAAGTCGACCCGCTGGC
>CAUSLX010000027.1:0-9674 GCA_963532505.1 uncultured Candidatus Saccharibacteria bacterium
CAACCTTATCCTTAGGACGGATCTGCTCTATCCAGTTGAGCTACCGAGGCATACAACCATTATACCACGGTAGCTCTCAGGAAAGACTAGCTTAGCGAGTAAACTTTTCACTTAGTGTGTGATAATTTACCAATTCTTCCGGCTTGAACCAGTGCTCGATCTCACGAACAGCCTCATCTGAATCACCAGATGCGTGAATCAAATTTGGAACTCCCTTTTGGCACTCATCTGCATAGCCAAAACTAATGTGCGAGTAATCACCGCGAATTGTTCCCATGTCAGCCGACTTAGGCTCTGTTGGACCAACAATCTTCCTAACAACAGCAACAGCTTCAACACCTTCTAATACCATTGCTATAACTGGACCATCCATCATCATATCTAGTGTTATATTCAAAGTATCCTCGCCTCGACGAGTAGCCAATTTACCGATGTCCTCGTAATGAGCATAGTAATGGTCTCTAGATGGTGATGTCATTTTTACACCAACTATTTTTAGACCAACTCGCTCAAAACGTTGTAAAATTTCCCCAACGATACCTCGTTGAACTGCGTCAGGCTTAAAGACGATCAATGTCCTTTCAACGCCACAGTAGTTTTTTTCGCTTTCTGCCATAGATACTCCTCTGCTTATTATTTTCTAATATAGTAGCAGAAATAAATAATTTGATAAACATATTCATTAGCGATAGAATAAATATTATGTTTATGTCAGAAGCTTTAACTGATTTCTTAGAGCACCTAGAGGTTGAAGGTGGGCGTAGTCAAAAAACCATTATAAATTATCAACTATACCTGGAGAGATTCATTGATTTTGCTGGTGATATAGATGTTGAGAAAATTACATCAGAACTAATACGCCAGTATCGCCTCTGGCTAAACCGTTATAAAAATGACAACACCGGCGAAGAGCTGTCTTTAATTACCCAAAGTTATCATCTTATTGCATTACGAGGTCTGCTAACCTACCTCTCCCGTCGCAATATCAAAAGTCTAGCGGCCGACAGAATTATATTACCCAAAGTAGTTCGTAAACAAGTGACTTTTTTACAATATGACGAAATTTTACGTATGATCGATCAAATACCAACCGATACAGAATCTGGACTGAGAGATCGAGCAATTGTTGAGTTACTATTTTCCAGCGGACTGCGTGTTTCAGAATTGGTCAATTTAAACCGAGATCATATAAACCTAAAGAGGCGCGAATTTATGGTGCGAGGAAAAGGACAAAAGGATCGCCCTGTTTTTATTTCAAAAAGTGCTGCCGAGCACATATCTGCGTACCTGGAAGCTAGAACAGATAATCTACCCGCTCTATTTTTAAGCTATAGCAAACGCCACGCAACTCCCAACACCTCCGGAGACTACCGTAGGTTAAGCGCGCGCAGCATTCAGAGAATGGTTGGTCAATATGCTAGATTAGCTGGTATCACAAAACATGTAAGTCCACACACCATGCGCCATAGCTTTGCCACCGACCTACTTATGAACGGTGCAGACTTACGCTCAGTCCAATCAATGCTGGGACATAGCAATATATCAACAACACAGGTATATACGCATGTTACCGACCAACACCTGAAAGATATTCACGACCGATTCCATAGTGATACAGAAGCTTAGCTTATGGCTTACATCGACCTGCGGTAGCAGATCCGCCGCCAGATACAGAGAAATCTTTGCATAGACTATTCTTTAATTCAACCGCATTATTAGGATATGCGAAATCATCTCCTATTTGTAATCGAGCTTCAACTCTTCTAAACAAATCACTTGCCCGCCCCGTGGAATCGACAATTGGCTGGACTCCATCAAAATTGACAATCGTTCCGTCGGTTTTCTGGAGAGAAATCTTCACACTACCACCTTTATATATAGGCAATAATCTCAGGAATGCTGTTTCACTACCAGCTGAAATCTCATCAACATCGATCACCGCTTTACACGAATATTCGCCAGAAAACTTGAATGTCTTGCTACAAGAAACCACACTTGTTCCATTATTATGTTCATTCCCGTCAGTTGCGCGTGGATGGTCAGAAATCTTACCAGAAACAGCAGTACCATTCTGACCTACTACGTCTGATCTTAAAACGTTCGGCCGCAAGAAAGAAGTGACGCCAGTTGAATCTAACGCCGCTAAATTAAAGGTAGCGCCTGGATTGATAAGCTGCACGCGCATCAATTGTGGCGAATTAGCATTCCAGTTGTTTTTCGTCGGCAGATCCCCAGAAGTGGATATTTCAGTGTTAGCGGCGTTGGCACCATTCAAATTGCTCTCATCATCGCGTCTATACCATTCAATAGATATCTTATTGAACGAACTAGTTGCGCGTAGTGGCACAATTTGAGATTTTTCCTCGATAGACTTATATATAAAATCTTGAGATTTCATAGTGATTTTTACACAAGTATACGCTTGATCAAATTTTTTACCTGCATCTGTACCAGTTTTAATAATAGTTTCACCAGAAGAACTGCCTCCAACAACACCAGATGCCGCGACCATATTACAATTAATTGGGCCATTCAGCACTCCCGCCGCTTGAATATTACCCGTTTGAGCGGCACGAACCACGCGCTTAGCATCCTCAACCCCAGCCAAAGCCGCGTCATAAGCACTCTGCGACAGATCATTATTCGAGGATTGTCGCTGATCCATAATCATCAGCTTGATAAACCCAATAGTAACAATAGTCAGCAACATCGCGCCAAATATGACCGCAAAAAGAGATACAGCACCTGATTGTCGCGCATTTTTACCCATTTGTCCTCACAATCATCTCAAATTTATTTATAGCACAGAACTCAAAATTGCTATCATCTTCAGTCGGAGCTTTACAGGAAGAATTCCTTATTTCACTCATCTTGCTCGTCCCCAGCGTAAAAGTCAATTTATACAGTGCCTCCCTTGAATTATCTGAGGTAACCTTTTCTAACGTAACTTCGTGCACGCCAATTGAACCATCGCCGCTATTGATAGACCTGAGCAAATTGGATGATTTCGCAAGATCGACGGTTTCTGGATATTTGCCAGAAGCATCTTTTTTACACAATCCGCTATCCGCATCAACTACACGCACCAAATTCACTGGGTTACCATCAACCTTAAACAGACTATTTCCGCCCAACAGGCCAGGATCATCCAAATACTTTGGATTATTCCACACATAAGAATGAGAACCAAGACAAAGTCGACCAGTCGACCAATTGCTATTATTCGGTACCCTCAACCCCGTACCGTCAATCTTTTCGGCATTTGCCTGAAGAAAATCGCGTCGAATCGTGTCTGAAATATCTCGCCCCGCTTGATTAACATCACGAAGCACAATACCTCTGCTATACATTTTTCCCGCTTGAATACCCACCATAGCAATCGACAACAAAAGAACAGAGATAAAACTCATGGCGAGCATCAATTCGATAAGTGTGAATCCTTTTTTATAACCCCGAATCATACAACCTCACAATCGTACCAATAGTCGCCGGCATTTTGCTGCCAACAGGCATCCAGCACGCTTTTATGTACGCATCGTACTTGTTACTATCCCTACTTCCAGTGGCCGTACTTGGTTTAACCAATCTAACTGATATTCCATACGTTTTTTTAGTATCGCTATCAACCCGCGCGTATGTTTCTGCCGCTTTATAATCTCCAGGATTGTTCAATATACTAATCTTCGAAGCGAGCGAAGGCGTCGCAGCCAATGCAAACTCTTTCGTAGAAAAATTATCAGGACATTTTTCAACACCCAAGTTTCCTTCATTGCCATTCACAGCAGAAACGCTCACCGAATTATTGTCTACCAATTTCTTCCAAGTATCATTTTTCATATCATGCGCATATCTTAGCATTTCAGCCTGAGCGTCAACCTGTTGACGAACCAACGTCGTCTCTAAAGAATACTGAGCAATAGCCATCCCGCGATTCATGGTTTCTAATGCAATAACGGCAACTAGGCTAAAAATGGTTACTCCAAGCAACACTTCGACAAGTGTATCGCCTCTGTTAAACTTACGCATCAGCACAACCTCCCGTAGCATTACCCATAGCTACAGCATCAGCAGAACCTGCGTGTGATCGTAGAAAAATAGATAATCTCTCTCCCGGTAGCCAGCCGTCATCATAAACACAAATTTCCCTCTGTTGACGCTGCTCGCCAGCAGATTGCACAACTCCGGCACTATTTTTATTGTTGACGAAATCAGTTAAATTGTCACCGAATCGACTCGTGTCAGTTCTAATATCCAACTGCCCAGTCTCTGGATGGCGGTACATCAAAATAGAAATATACGCACTATCCTTAGCTTGGTTAGAGAACCTAGTTTTTGCTTGCCAATTAACGATATATTTATCAGACTCAGCGCCGCGTTTATAAGTCCACGCGCTACCCTTATCTGATCTATAGGCATAAACTGGATAAGTTTTGTACAGATTACCGTCCGTCGAACCCAGAGAACCTTCAGTGGTAATATAGCGACCGACAATCACACAATCAGATTGACCACGTAGAGTTTCAGCTCGACCATCAGAACCTTCAATTGGACAAGTGCCCTTAGATCGCTCATTCTCAACATTGACCACCTTCGAATATTCATTTCGCAAAAAACCAGCATAAGACTGCACTGAATCGCGATATTGCTGACGATTAATTGACATACTTACGCCAACCATCAGCATAGAGGTCAGCAAACCAGAAATAGCCACAAACAAAATCACTTCAATTATAGTAAAACCTTTTTGTTTATTGCCCATCACTTCTCCATTATAGCATAAGCGCTTTTTACTTAGACAATAAGGAAGCCCCACTCTAAAATTTGTCGACTAAAGAACCAAGCGATCAAAAATCCTACAATAAGCAATGGACCGAAGCAAATTCGTGAAGTTGCTTGCAATTTTCCTCGCACCATTGATGGCAAGACAAGAAGCGTGCCGATAAGATTTGCGATAAATAATGCCGCAAACGCCAAAAGCCAGTTTCCTAAGAACAACCCCAATCCAAGCCCAAGTTTAACATCGCCAAAACCAATCCAAGTTTTATCTTCCCCATAACGATATTTCGAGAATAAATATAGCACCATATATATTCCGCTCAGAATCGCAATCGACCCAAATAACGTCATCAAGCTTTTTGAAAAATCGCCAGCTAGACATACTTTTATTCCCGCAAAAATAACGCCAAGAATGATAAACGGAATATTAATTACATCTGGAAGAAGTAGCCATCTGAGGTCATAGACGAATAAAATCGCCAGCAGCACCAAACTTGCCAACCACAAGACCAGCAACGCGACTTGCCAGATATCCGTCAATGATCCAGGCCAAAAAGCCACGGATGCAACGAACAATCCAGCCATCACCAACTCCAACAAGATTTCTGTCCAACCGATAAATGCTTTGCAATATCTGCACCGTCCCAATCCAGCGACCCAACTTACCATCGGAATCAAATCGTGCCACTTAAGCTCATGTCCGCAAGATAAACAGCGAGATCTATCTTTGGAAATTTTTTTTATCAATGGAGATAATTTCTTTAATTCCTTTTGGTTAACTTTTTCTCCCGCTTTTTTATCCTCCATTAGCTGGCGAGCCCGCAAGCGCCAAATTTGCGCTCCGGCAAAACTGCCTAAAATAGCCCCTAAAAATCCCACTAATACAAACTTAATCATACTTCTTATGGTAACAAAAAACCATAAAAAAATCAGCCCCATACCGAGGCTGATTCGTAATTTATCTATGGATTATACATCCTGGCAATACAATTGCTTTTGAGAACCGTTGTTCTCCAGCAGAACTACAACTACTGCGTTGCGTGAAGATCCGTTTTGCAAAGTTATATTTGCTGGATCGTCAGCAGATGGAGCTGGCGTGCTGGCAGGACATTTCTTGCCACGCATAACCTTGATTTCGTTACTAGCTACTGACATTGAAGCACCAGGTGTAGCAACCTTTAATTCTGAAGACTTGTCATATTGATCAAGCTTATCGACATACTTGCGTAGAGACTCTTCATTAAACGTGCCACCGTTACGATTAGCTGAATTCCAATTGTTAATAGCCGCAGCAACCGTTGAAGTGTCATTTTTCCTTGACTGGTCGCGCTGGCTACGCTGCAAAGCTGGCAATGCGATAAACACCATCGCAAAGATAAGTCCAGCAATAGCCAAGACTAGAACAACCTCGATGATTGTAAATCCTTTTTTATTATCTTTTTTTGTCATTAGATTTCCCACCTTTCTATGGTTTACCTATATTTACGCAAAAATGCTTACGTTTATAATACACTAAAAATATAAGTCAGTCTAGCGAATATTAATGTTGCCAACCAAGCTATAGATTGGAAGCAAGATAGCCGCGACCATCGTACCAGCAACTATAGCCAAAAAGACCATCAGGACTGGTTCTATAGCCGTCGACAAAGCGCGAATTTCCTCATCAAGCTCATCTTCATAAACCTGAGCAGTTTTGCCCATCATCTCATCAATCTTACCTGATTGCTCACCAATTTTAATCATCTGTGGCACCATTGCTAGGAAATAATCTTCATTAGACAAAGAAGCCGACAAAGCCTTACCACCCTTCACCTTATCTGACGCACGAAGTATACTTTCGCTAATAATCACATTATTGACAGCATCAGACGTAATACGAAGCATATCAAGCATCGGCACGCCAGTACTCAGAAGAACTTGACCAGTCCTGGCAAATCGAGCCATGTACATTTTCCTGAACATTCCTTTAAATAACGGGACATTAAGCTTAAAGATGTCTTTAGTCCTAATTCCCTGTTCAGTTTTCAGATATTGTACTAGGAAATAACCGCCGATAATCATTGCCAATATAACAAGCCACCAAAGACTACTAAAAAAGTTCGCCGTTTTAATCATCATAAGAGTTACAAATGGCAACCCCTTATTTAAGTCACGATACAGACCCTCAACTTGCGGAACAACCGTGAACAACATAAATCCGATAACTAAGATAATCACTACTAAGACAATTGACGGATACATCATAGCGCCTCTAATTTTACTCATCATAGCAGCTTCTTTCTCCTGCTGAGCAGCTAACCTCTTAAGCGAATCATCCATCGTACCTGACGTCTCACCAGCCGAAACCAAAGCTACATAAACTTTATTGAAAGCTTCTGGATGCTTTGCGAACGAATCAGACAAGGATTTGCCGCCTTCAACGTCAGATATAATTTCCTGGACTATTTCCTGCAAGCGCTTATTAGTAGTCTGCTCCTGAACCGTTCGAAGGCTTTGCGCCAAAGGTAGCCCTGCTCCAATAAGAGTTGCTAGCTGACGAGTAAACACAACCTTATCCTTAGTGGTGATTCTACCAGAAAACCTCGCAAAGAAATTTGTTTTATCGTCTTGTAATTCAATTTTTAACGGCACAAAGCCCTGAGCTGTCAAAAGCTTTGCAGCAGCATTTTCGCTATCAGCCTGAACAACTGATTTAACGATTTTATTACTTGCACTATCCCTGGCTTCGTAATCGTACTTTTTCATTTATTACCCCCTCATCAGCCTCTCAAATTCCGTCAAATCGACAGCAAATTCACGAGCACTATCATACGTAATCGTACCGTTCTGCACCAAATTTACCAAAGTTCGATCCATCGTCTGCATTCCCTGGTCAGCACCAGTCTGAATCACGGCATCCAACTGATGAGATTTGCCTTCGCGGATAATGTTACGCACCGCTGGATTAGCAATCAAAACCTCTGCCGCCACGACTCGTCCACCGCCAATAGCTGGCACAAGTCGCTGCGAACAAATTGCCATCAAAATATTACTGAGCTGGGCGCGAATCTGTGGCTGCTGGTGTGGCGGGAACACGTCAATCATACGGTCAATTGATTGTGCTGCGGAGTTCGTGTGTAGCGTTGCAAACACCAAGTGTCCAGTTTCGGCAATTGTAATCGCTGCTGAAATCGTCTCGAGGTCGCGCATCTCACCAATCAACACAACATCTGGGTCTTGGCGAAGACTCGAACGCAAAGCTGCAGAGAATGAATAAGTGTCGTAATGAACTTCACGCTGAACTACCACTGATTTTTTCGACTTGTGAGTAAACTCGATAGGGTCTTCAATGGTAATAATATGCTGTGAACGCTCAGAATTAATTTTATCAACCAGAGCCGCCAAAGTCGTTGACTTACCGGAACCAGTTGGACCAGTGACCAACACCAAACCGCGAGGAAAATCCGCAAACGTATTAACAACCGGTGGCATACCCAGTTCAGACGCCGACTTAATTTCATTTGGAATCAAACGTAGGGCTGCAGCCAAATTGCCACGCTCATGGAAGGCATTAACTCGGAATCGCCCCAGTGTACCAAACGCAAACGAAAAGTCGAATTCCTTATCTTTTAGCAAAATCTGTCGCTGATCTTCATCAAGAATCTGAAATACCAATCTCTCAACTGCAGGCTCGTCCAATGGTTGAGTTCCGGCTGCCGGCATTAATGAACCGTCAATTCGTAGCATTGGCGGCAAGCCAACTTGAATATGAAGGTCTGAAGCTCGCTTCTTAACGACTTCTTCCAGCAAAATCTCAATTCGCAATTCTTGATTATTCATATTTCCTCCTTTTACGCGGTATCCGCCGCTACCCTATTAACTTCTTCTATTGTCGTTATTCCGTTCAACGCCTTCAGATAACCATCTTGACGCATCGTAATCATACCTTGCTGAATTGCCGTTCGCTGGATTTCCGCTGAGGTTGCACGCTTAACAATCAAATTCTGAATCTCTTCGGTAATATCCATGACCTCATACAAACCAGCTCGACCAGCATAACCGCGAGGAGTTTGCGGCGTATCTTTTCCTTTTGCTAAGGCAAACGACGCCTGCGTCGCTAGCGGCAAACTTTCATATCCCAAATCTTGCGCGTATTGAGCAACCTGCTCCCTTGTTTGCGGCAATAATCCACCAACCGCCTCGCGAATTGCCTGCGTTTCCAGCGGTGACGATTGATAAATATCTCGACGGCGCGCCACTCGCCTCACCAAACGCTGACCGATAATTGTGTTAACCGTACTGGCGATAAGAAACGGCTCAATTCCCATATCTAACAGACGCGGCAAAACTCCAGCGGCGGAATTAGTGTGAAGTGTCGAGAAAACCAAGTGCCCCGTTAAAGCCGCCTGAATAGCCAAATTCGCTGTTTCATTATCGCGAATCTCACCAACCATCACAATGTCTGGGTCTTGACGCAAAATTGAGCGCAGTCCAGAAGCAAACGTCAAGCCAACTTCCGCGTTCACCTGAATCTGATTGACGCCATCCATCTTATACTCAACCGGATCTTCGAGCGTCACAATATTCACAGTGTCGTCCTTAATCTCTTTAATCAACGCATACAAACTCGTTGACTTACCAGAACCAGTTGGACCCGACGTTAAAATCATTCCATTTGGCCGCTTAATTCCCTTACGGATCGTTCTTAATGCACGCCCAGCGTAGCCCATATCTTCCAAATTGAAAGAACTTCCACTCTTATCAAGCAGACGAATAACCACCTGCTCACCCCAAACGACAGGAGAGATAGCAATACGAAGGTCAACCTCTTTACCTGCAACGTTAACCGCAAATTGACCGTCCTGAGGAATTCGATGCTCGTCAATTTTCAGATTGGAAAGAATCTTAATACGACTAAC
>CAUSLX010000028.1:0-9418 GCA_963532505.1 uncultured Candidatus Saccharibacteria bacterium
CGATCACGCGTTTGCCGAGGAGTGGGGTGATTTGGGTCCAGTTTACGGCGTGCAGTGGCGAAAATGGCCGGACGGGAAGGGCGGAACTATTGACCAGATTCAGAACGCCATTGACATGATAAAGACGAATCCAGAGTCGCGTCGGAATATCGTGAGCGCGTGGAATGTGGCGGAAATTGATGACATCGTTCAAGCTGGCGGGCTGCCTCCGTGTCATACGATGTTTCAATTTAACGTAAGACCTGGTAAAAACGGCGAGAAGGACAAGCTGGATTTGGCGCTGACTCAGCGCTCGGCGGATATGTTCCTTGGGGTGCCGTTTAATATCGCCAGTTATGCATTGCTACTGTCGATGATCGCTCAAGTGACAGATAAACAGCCCGGTGAATTTGTCCACACCTTGAATAGTGCGCATATTTATAATAATCACCGCGCGCAGGTTGACGAGCAATTATCGCGACGTCCGTTGCCGCTACCAAAGCTGTGGTTGAATCCAGACATCAAGAGTATCGACGATTTCACCATTGACGATATCCGCCTGGAGAATTATGAGTGTCATCCGCCGATTAAGGCACCGATTGCGGTATAAGTTGATTGTGTCTGCCGACTGAAATGGCTATAACTTACTTTTTGTAGGAATTTTCTTTGACGGAAGTATATACTTGTCAACTTCCGGGTCATACAATAAAGTAGCAATCTTTCCTGCTATATACTTCACTCGTCCATCATCGCCGGGCACTTTATTGAACAGCATGACATCCTCTTTGAATAGTCCGGTAGCTTTGTCAGGGTATTGTGCACCTCTGAGTATTGCGTCCGTAGTGTATTCTGAGTTGTCTTCAGGGTTTAATATTTGTACACATGCTTCGTTATTCACGTGTTGCATTATATAACAAATACCAAATACTGTCAATTTAAGAAGGCTATTTTCTTTTATACGTCACAAAATCAAAATTATAACTATTTTCATTATCTGCCGAATGATGTACGCGACCTACTTCTTTCCACGCGTCCATATCTATCTCTGGGAAAAAAGTGTCAGCATCGGGGAATTCGGCGTCAATTTCCGTGGCGTAAATAGTGTCAATTTCTGGAATATCTAGCGCGTCTTTATAAACTTGCGAGCCGCCAATAATAAAAGTTGGATATCGCGATAAAGCCAGGGCGCTTCGTAAATTCATAGCCGTAAGAACTTTTTTGACGCCAGTTGGCTTGGATGAAATGACAATATTTTCTCTGTCTGGAAGTGGTCGCGAACCAATTGACTCAAACGTTTTTCTGCCCATAATGATATTGCTATTTCTCGTCAAGCGCTTAAAATTCACCAAATCGGCCGGCAAACTTCGCCCCCACGGCATATCGCCATTTTGTCCGATGGCGCGGTTTTTATCGTAAGCTACAATAATGGCTTTTTCCATAATTTCAGTTTAACATGCTGTAAAATTTACTGAAAGCTTGATAGGAATGCGTAAACTTGTCATAATAAGATTTGGTAGAAAAATCACGCAAAGGGAGGTGTTTAGTGAGCGTGTACTCAAATAAAGATATATTAGCGGCGATTGAGGACGGGACAATTGTCTGTACGCCGTTCAACCCAAAAAACGTATCGGAAGCCAGCTTAGATTTTACGCTAGGCTTTAATTTTTATAAGCAGGAATATGACGATATTTCGCGAGTTTATAATCCGTTTGACGAGTCTGATGTTAATCGATACTTCAAGGGTCCGCTTAAGGCAATTCCGCATGCCGAATGGTGCAAGCGGCATGGTTTTCGGGAGTTTCAGAATATTCCGCCAGATCATCCGATTATTGTCCTGAAGCCTGGTGAGCGAATTTTGGCACACACGCACGAATTTGTTGGAATTCGGACACATGGCGGCGCGGCTGAGGTGAAAAGTCGTAGCTCTTGGGGGCGAAACGGCGTGGCGGTGTGTTTTGATGCTGGCTGGGTTGATCCGGGATATATCAATCGGATTACGCTTGAGATTTACAATTTGAATAAGCACGAGAGCGTAGTTTTGCCTGTCGGTGAGAGAATTGGGCAATTGATTTTTCATCACACTGGTCAGGTTGACGGCGGATATGCTAGTGGGCGCGGCGGAATGAGTGGCAAATATCAGCACACTGACGATTTGGATGAATTGATAAAAACTTGGCGACCTGAAATGATGTTGCCGCGGGCGTTTAAGGATCGTCGGCATAAACCGATGGAAATTCCGGGACTTGGCGAGGGGATTTTGTGATGATGGCAGGTTCAATTTTCCGTTGGCGGACAAAAGAAAAAGAATATAAGAATCATAAGAAAAGTAATAGATCTGAAAGTTGCGACTTCTGTCAATTGGTAAAACAGCACACTAGTCAAGTCGTAGAAGAAACGCAACATTGTCTAATCATTAAAAATCGATTTGGCTATGATTTTTGGGACGGCTGCGGCGTGGACGACCATTTGATGGTGATACCGAAACGGCACGTCGATTCGTTGGCGAATTTGAGCGATGAGGAAAAAATTGACTATATGAATCAGGTTGCTAGGTTTGAGTCTAGTGGCTATTCAATTTACGCTCGAGCCCAAGGTAGCAAAACCAAGTCGATGATACATCAGCATACTCACTTGATAAAAATTGATGGCAAAACGAAAAAATGGCTGATATTTCTACAGAAGCCGCACATTGTAATTACGAGGTGATGATGGGTGACGCTGGAAAATATATAGTTATCGAAGGTAATGACGGGACGGGCAAGTCGACGCAGGTCGCGAAATTGGCGGAATATTTCCGGTCAATCGGGCGAACGGTTTGCGTGATTGAAGAGCCGGGAAGTGATGATCCGGAAAAATCAACTCCTATAGCAAATGAACTTCGAAAAGTGATTAAAAATGGCGATCTGGCGCGTTCTGCGGCGGTGAATGTGGCGCTATTTTCTGCAGCTCGGCGTGAATTGTGGCGGGAAAAAATTCAGCCTGCGTTGGAGCGTGGGGAAATTGTTTTGAGCGCAAGGAATTATATCTCAACGCTGGTTTATCAGGGGCGAGGTGAAGGTTATGACGAGTCAGAGATTCTGCGATTGACAGAATTGTTCACCGATGAAAAATATCTGAAGCCGGACGTTATGGTTATTTTGAGTTTGAGTCGCGATAAGCGGGAAGAGCGAATTTCTATGCGTGGCGAGCTGAAAAATCCTGACGCTTTTGAGTCACGTGGGCAAGATTTTCAGAAAAAAGTCGACGATGGATATTTGGAGATTGCTGAGGTATACGGAATTCCAGTAATTTCGGCAGACGGGACGATTGACGAAGTTCACGATATGTTGATTGATAATATTGAAAAACACTAGTAAAACCCCTTGATTTTATTGACGTTTTTCGTCATAATGAGTAGTTATAGAAGTAGTGTATTCATGGCGGGTGAAAATTGCGAGTAGGCAAATCGTGATTTTGGGCTATGAATTAGAGATCTTCACGGCCGTCTATTAACCACTAATTAAAGCGAGGAGTGTTTACGCCTGTGGCAAAAAAACCAACCACAAGTAGCGAGCGCGTCTATTTCACCTCTGGTGATAATGCCCTGCCGCTACCAAACTTAATCGCTCACCAAAAAGATTCTTGGCGCTGGTTCGTCGAAGAAGGTTTGAGTGAGATATTTTCAGAAATTAATCCAATTGACGACTACACTGGTCAGAAGTTGTCATTAAAGTTCGGCAAATATTATTTTGGCGAGCCAAAAAACACTGACCAATTTGCCAAAGAAAACAACTTGACATTTGAGGCTCCATTGCACGCAACGGTTGAATTGACAAATAAAACAACCGGCGTAGTTGAAGAGCAGGAAATTTACCTCGGTGAATATCCATGGATGACCGAGCGCGGTACGTTCATTATCAACGGTACGGAGCGTGTTGTTGTTAGCCAGTTGATCCGCTCTGCTGGTGTTTTCTTCACTGCTGAAACGGTAGCGGGACGTAATTACTACGGCGCAAAAATCATTCCAGGACGTGGAGCTTGGATGGAATTTGAGACGGCCTCTAATGGCGCGATTTACGTAAAAATTGATCGCCGTCGCAAGATGCCAGCAACGACTTTGTTGCGCGCTTTGGGCTATCCAAAGACTAGCGAAATTAAGGAATTGTTCGCTGATATTGATACTGGCGACGTAAAATACATTGACGAAACTTTAGACAAGGATACGTCTCGTGGTGCAAACGAGGCGTTGATCGAGGTTTATCGTCGATTGCGTCCAGGCGATTTGGCAACGGTTGATAACGCTCGTCAGATGATTGAACGAATGTTCTTTGACTTCAAGCGGTTTGATTATTCGCGGGTTGGTCGTTATAAATTGAACCAACGCTTGGGTCTGGATGTTGCTAATACGGCTGAAAATCGTACGTTGCAAATGAGCGATTTGGTGGCGATTTTGCGTGAAGTTATTCGCTTGAACAATACGCAAGAGCCAGCTGACGACATTGACGCATTGAGCAACCGCCGAGTTCGCTTGGTCGGTGAATTAATTGCCCGACAATTCCGCGTTGGTATGCTTCGAATGCAGCGCAATGCAATGGACCGCATGAGCGTGGCTGATTTGGAAAGCGTTAGCCCAAGTCAATTAATTAATGCTCGTCCAATTGTTGCGGCTGTTCGTGAATTCTTTACTTCAAGCCAGCTGTCGCAGCTACTTGACGAAGTTAATCCATTGTCGGAATTGAGCCATAAGCGACGCTTGAGCTCGACTGGTCCTGGCGGTTTGACTCGTGAGCGCGCTGGATTTGAGGTTCGTGATGCCCACCCAACTCACTATGGTCGTATCTGTTCAGTGGAAACGCCAGAAGGTGCGAATATCGGTTTGGTGCTGAACTTGGCGGCTTACGCACGTGTTAATGAATATGGATTTATTGAAACTCCATATCTTCGTGTGAAAGACGGCAAAGTCACTGATGAACTTGTTTATTTGGATGCTTCACAGGAAATTGGTGAAGTTATCGCTGATGCTGGTGAGGCTCTTAACGAAGACGGAACTTTCCGAGATGAGCGCGTTAATGCTCGAAGTAACATGCAGCCATCGCAAGTTGACGCTAGCCAAGTTACATTCATGGATGCAGCTCACCGCCAGATTTTAGGTTCGACTGCGGCGCTGGTTCCGTTTATTGAAAAGACTCGTGTCGACCGTGCTTTGACTGGTTCAAACATGCAACGTCAGGCGGTTCCTCTATTGTGTCCAGAATCCGCAACTGTTGGTACTGGAATTGAGAAGGCTGTGGCCGAGAATAGTGGTCACTTGATTCAAGCTAGCGCCGACGGTGAAGTCGTTCGCGCTGATGCTGATGAAGTTCACGTTAAATATGCTGACGGCGTAAAGATTTACACATTGAAGCACTTCGTAAAGAACAATGACGATCGTTGTTATAACCAAAAAGTTCGCGTTGAGCGTGGCGACAAGGTTAAGAAGGGTGATATTCTGATTGAAGGCGCCTCAATTGCCGGCGGTGAAATTGCTCTAGGTAAAAACCTTCTGGTTGCCTTCATGCCATGGGGTGGCTACAACATGGAAGACGCGATTATTATGAGTCGTCGTTTGGTTGAAGATGATCGATTGACAAGCATTAACATTAAAGATTACACCGTTGAGGTTCGTGAGACTAAGCTTGGTCCAGAGATTGTGACACGCGATATTCCAAATGTTTCTGAGGAAAGTTTGCGTCATTTGGACGAGAACGGAATTGTTCAAATTGGTTCAGAGGTTAAGGCTGGCGATGTCTTGGTTGGTAAGATTACACCAAAGGGCGAGCAGGAATTGAGTTCTGAGGAGCGTTTGCTTCGCGCAATCTTCGGTGAAAAAGCTAAGGACGTTCGCGATACATCGCAACGAATGAACAACGCGGGCGGCGGTAAAGTTGTTGGCGTTAAAATCTTTAGTCGTGAAAATGGTCACGAATTGAAGGCTGGCGTTTTGATGCAAATTCAGATCTTCGTTGCGCAATTACGAAAGATTGGCGTTGGTGACAAGATGGCTGGACGATTCGGTAACAAGGGTGTTGTGGCGAAAGTGCTTCCTGTTGAAGATATGCCATTCCTAGAGGACGGTACGCCAGTTGACGTAGTTTTGAACCCACTTGGTGTGCCAAGCCGCATGAACCTTGGTCAGATTTTTGAAACTCACCTTGGTATGGCGGCGCGAGCATTGGGCTACCGCGTAGCGACTCCGTCATTTAACGGTGTTCCAAGTGAGAAGATTTCTGATGAGCTAGAAAAAGCTGGTTTGGCGCGTGACGGTAAGAGTCAATTGTTTGACGGTCGCACCGGTGAACCATTTGAGGAGCGAACAACAGTTGGTGTGATGCACATGATTAAGTTGCACCACATGGTTTCTGACAAGATTCACGCCCGTTCAACTGGTCCATACACGATGGTTACTCAGCAGCCACTTGGTGGTAAAGCACAAAACGGTGGTCAGCGCTTTGGTGAAATGGAGGTTTGGGCGCTGGAAGCTTACGGTGCCGCTGCAACCTTGCAGGAAATGTTGACAATTAAGTCCGACGACGTTTACGGTCGTGCAAAGGCTTACGAGTCAATCATTAAGGATGAGCCGATTGTTGGTCCAAAACTTCCAGAGTCCTTCAACGTGTTGGTTAAGGAGCTTCAAGGTTTGGGTCTTCGAGTTGATTTGGTTGACGACGAGGCTGCAGTTGACGCTGAGCACGTTATCGCTTCAAGCGGTCCAGAAGACAAAACCGTTGCCACTGACAATGAGGAAGAAGAGACATACTTGGACGAATCAGATGACATCGGTGAAATTGACGATGGCATGAGCGTGCAAGATATTGATGAAGTAGAAGAGATAAAGGAGGACGCGTAAGATGGCAAATACTGCATTTAACGCAACGGGCATCAGCGATTTTGACGCGGTTCGTTTGGCGGTAGCTAGCCCAGAAGACATTCTGAAATGGAGCTACGGCGAAGTTTTGAAGCCAGAAACAATTAACTATCGCACACAAAAGCCAGAACGCGACGGATTGTTCTGTGAGCGAATCTTTGGTCCAGTTAAGGATATTAATCCACACGACTCAAAGCTTAAGGGTGTACGTTCACGCGAAGCTGCGGTTGATAAGAATGGTGAGCTAGTTACTAAATCAATTGTTCGTCGTGAGCGAATGGGACACATTCAATTGGCGGTTCCAGTTGCGCATATTTGGTTTATGCGCGGCACTCCAAGCGCAATGAGCCAGCTGCTTGGCATGACGGTTCGTAATATTGAGAAAATCGTTTACTTTGCAACTTACGTTATCTTAAGCGTTGACGAAGCAACTCGTGATCAATATTTGGCAGATTTGGAAGCGGAAACTGATTTGGCTCGTAAGGCTATCAAAATCCGCTACGAAAAAATGGCTGAAGAAGATGGCGCTGACGTTAAGCAACTAGCGAAAGAGCAGAGCCGTGAAGTTGAGGAGTTGGAGGAAGCTTATGTTGGTAAGAGATCTCAATTGGAGAGCTTGAATTTCGGCGCTTTGATTTCAGAGAGCGAATATCGCAACTTGCCAGAAGAATATGACGAATTGATCGAAGTTGGCATGGGTGCTAGCGCGGTCAAAGAACTCTTGGACAAGATTGAGTTGCCAAAGCTTATTGCTGAATTGACAGAGGAAGCTGAGACTGCGAAAGGTCAGCGACAGAAGAAGTTGCTAAAGCGCTTGAAGATGCTGGAGAGTATGGAATCTGCTGGCATTAAGCCGTCAAGCCTATGTATGACTGTTCTGCCGGTGATTCCTCCGGATCTTCGTCCAATGGTGGCGTTGTCTGGTGGCCGATTTGCGACATCTGACTTGAACGATTTGTATCGCCGAATTATCAACCGAAACAATCGCTTGAAGAAGTTGATTGAGCTTAACGCGCCAGAAGTTATTCAGCGCAATGAAAAGCGCATGCTTCAGGAAGCTGTTGACGCTTTGATTGACAATTCAGCATCTCGCGGTCGCGCAGTTAGCTCGACTGGCGGTCGCCGCAGCTTGAAGAGCTTGAGCGATATGCTAAAGGGTAAGCAGGGTCGCTTCCGTCAGAACCTTCTTGGTAAGCGTGTTGACTATTCTGGTCGCTCGGTTATCGTGGTTGGTCCAAAATTGAAGATTAACCAATGTGGTTTGCCAAAGCAAATGGCGCTGGAATTGTTCAAGCCATTCGTGATTAGCTGGTTGATTAAGAATGAATTCGCGCACAATATTCGCTCGGCTTCACGTCTAATTGAAGCTGGTGAAGCGGTAGTTTGGGACGCGCTGGATTCAGCAATTGAAGGCAAGTACGTGTTGCTTAACCGCGCACCAAGTTTGCACCGTTTGTCAATTCAAGCCTTCCAGCCAGTTTTGGTTGAAGGAAAAGCTATTCAATTACACCCGCTAGTTTGTGCTGGATTTAACGCTGACTTCGACGGTGACCAGATGGCTGTTCACTTGCCGCTATCAAAAGAAGCTCAGGCTGAGGCTCGTGAATTGATGAGCGCAACTGCCAACTTGTTGAAGCCTGCCGATGGTGCGCCAGTGCTGCACATTTCGCAGGACATCGTGCTTGGCAACTATTACTTGACTTACGATAAGCCACAAGCTCAGACTGATAAGGTTAAAACTTACAGCTCTGTTTACGAAGCAGAAATGGCTTACGACAATGGCGTAATTCAATTGCAAACCCCAATTCGTATCTTTGCGAAAGGTGAAATGCGTGAAACAACTTTGGGTCGCGTCTTCTTCAATGAGATTCTGCCTGAAGATTTCCCATACGACAACAACGTCCAGACTAAAAAGCAGCTTAAGAAAGTACTGGCGCAAATCTTTAACAAGTACGGCGCCGAAGAAACCGCTAAGATTGCAGACCGCATGAAGGGTCAGGCTTTCCGCTTTGCTACGGTTGCGGCTGTGTCGACTGGTATGACCGACTATGTCCACTTCGAGGAAATCCCTCAGTTTGTGGCTGAAGGTGATGCTAAGGCAGCTTTGATCTCTGAGCAATTCGACCAAGGTTTGATTACCGAGGAGGAGCGATATAACTTGACGGTTAGCGCGTGGCGAAACGTCGACAATAAGATTACAGCATTCCTGAAAGACCAATTGGCGCACATGGACACCAGTATTTCTATGATGGTCAACTCTGGTGCTCGTGGTGATATTTCCAACGTGAAGTTGGCGAGCGCGATGATTGGTGTTCAGATGGACGCAACCAACCATGAGATTGAGCTTCCAATCCGCAGCTCGTACACTGGCGGTTTGTCTAGCCTTGAAGCCTTTATCGCAACCCGTGGTGCACGTAAGGGTCTTATTGACACGGCTCTTAAGACTGCCGACTCGGGTTACTTGACTCGTCGTTTGGTTGACGTTGCACAAGATGTCTTTACCGTTGAAGATACTGATGGCGACGATGAAGGTTACGCAATTTACCGATCAGAAAC
>CAUSLX010000029.1:0-9343 GCA_963532505.1 uncultured Candidatus Saccharibacteria bacterium
CTTAGGTTAATATTCAATTGCTATTATATCACTAAACAGCCAATATTGCCAATCTCACTACTGATGAATCAGTGAAATATCTATTCCGCCAGCAATTCATCAAGCTCTTCTGGACTAGAAATCAAAACATCACGTGGCTTAGAACCATTCTGCGGACCAATGATTCCCCGCTCTTCCATCTCTTCAATAATTCGCGCTGCTCGCTGATAACCAATTCCCAGACGCGTTTGCAGCATACTTGTTGAGGCCTTACGACGCTCGACCACCACACGAACCGCATCTTTAAACTTATCGTCACCACCTTCCGATAAGTCCATCACGACGCCACCCTTGCCGTCCAATTGAACTGGCTGAGCCACCACTTCGTCGTTGTACTGCGGAACCATCTGCATACGCAAATGATCGGCAATTTTATTCACCTCATCATCCGTCACCCAGGCACCCTGAATACGTTTTGGTTTGCTCATACTTGTTACGTAAAATAGCATATCTCCTTGACCCAATAGTTTTTCAGCTCCAGATTGGTCTAAGATCGTAATACTGTCAACTTGACTAGCCACCGTAAAGGCAATTCGCGCCGGCACGTTCGCCTTAATCAAACCAGTAATCACGTTCACGCTAGGACGCTGCGTTGCCAGCACCAAGTGAATACCAACCGCTCGCGATTTCTGCGCCAATCGAACAATTAACGTCTCAACATCCTTTTTGGCCATCATCATGAGATCAGACATCTCGTCCACCACAATCACAATATATGGCATCGATCCGTCTTCATGTTCCTGAACATTACCATTTTCATCAGCAATCGCAATCTTCTTAGCGCGAGACTGTAACCTCTTGTTGTATTCCTTAATATTACGGATTTTCTCGCCCGCCAACAATTTGTAGCGGCGCTCCATCTCATTCACCGCCCACTTCAAAGCTGAAATGGTCTTCTCTGGTTCATTAATCACTGGCGTAAGAAGATGTGGAATATCGGCATACGGTGCCATTTCGACCTGCTTCGGGTCAACCAAAATCAACTTCATATCGCTCGGACTGTTGCGATACAGCAAGCTACACAGCAAGGTGTTAATCATCACAGACTTACCAGAACCCGTTTGTCCAGCAATCAACAAATGCGGCATCTTCCCCAGCTCGCCCACAACAACTTGACCAGATATATCTTTACCAATTCCAAAACTCAAAGGATCACGAGCAGCAGCCCACTGTTTCGACGACAACGTACTTCGTAGTCGCACTTCGGCAGCCTTGCGGTTAGGTACCTCAATACCAACCGCTCGCTGACCAGGAATTGGCGCCTCAATCCTTAAACTTTGTGCCGCCAAATTAAGCGCAATGTTAGTTTCCAGCGCCGTAATTCGCGTCAATTTAACCCCACTTGGTGGTCTTAGGGTGTATTGCGTGACTTTTGGACCAACATTAATATCACCCATCGCCGCCTCAATATTAAATTCAGCCAGCGTATCGTGAATTATTTGGGCGTTCTGGCGCGTATCTCCAGCATCAGCACCGCTTTCGTTCTTCTCTAATAGATCCAAGCTTGGCGCCTCCCAATTCGGATCACGAGTTGCCACCAAAGCCTGTTCTTCATTGACCTTTTCCGGCTTCTCTACTTTCTTTAATAAGCTCTTTTTCTCTTTGGCTGTATCAATTATTGGCACACCAGCGTTTAGCTTAATTTCCCCCAAGTCCGTCTTTTTCTCTTCTTCCGTCGGCTGAGTAATTGACGCTTTCTTCATAACAGAACGATTGTTATCGTCCTCCTTGGTGTTACTCTTAATCATCTCCCAAAGTTTACTGAAAACCGTAAACGGTGACGTTTGAGTAATAAATAGAACTGTTATAAACGCCAAAACCAGATAAACAATCACTGCAATTGCCGAATCTACCATTTTCAAGGTTGCCGTATTCAATATATCGCCCACAAATCCACCAGAATTCGGATGCGAAGCCGTCTTCATTAACCCAAACAATCCAGAAAACCACACAATTTCCAGAATTGCCGCAAATTTCACCACTGCAGGCAATTGATTCTCTTCTGCTCGGAAAGTCTCAACCGCCAAATAAATCAGCAATATCGGCAAGGCATACGCCGTATAGCCAATTGTTTTTACGGTTGCCATATCAATCCATTGTAAAACTGGACCACCGACGCCAAACCACGATACGACGAGTAGTAACGACAAAAGAATAAGCATTACCGCGCCAACTTGTGACCAAAAACCCGCCGGCAGACTATGTTGCGGTTTGGCTGGTGCGGATTTTTTCGTGCTCTTTCGTTTTTTTGCCATAATCGTTTTTATTATACACTGATTTTACACTTATTAACAGATGTAAAATCAACTTAATACGCTTAGTATTATAGCACAATTTACCAGTAAAATCAATCTAAAACCCTAGTACGGGCGAGTATTATGTCGCTCTCTGGCTTTTGTGTCGTTTGCTTCAGTATCTGGCACTTGGCGCTGCGGAAAACGGCGGTGCGGCGCAGTTGGAAGGGTCATTTTTGACTCACCCGAGGCGAGTCTCTTACCGCGCGTTGGCGATTTTGAAACAGAATGAGCTGGCGTAGCTTCCGACTTTACAGATTTCAAGCCACCAACTTCATTAATCACCGGAATAACAATCGGCGTTCGGCGAGTCTGATCGTACAATATATGCGTAATCTCATCTTTAATTTCTTTTTTGATCACATCCAAATCATATTTGCCAGAAAAACTACGCGCCGCTTTTTGCTTCAAGTATTGGCGAATCATATTCATCAATTCTTCAGAGTCGCGCAAGTAAATAAATCCACGAGAAATAATGTCTGGGCTAGTTAACAATCGGCCCGTGCCACGCTGTACGGTCAACACCACAACAAACATTCCCTCTTGCGACATGTGAATGCGGTCTTTCAGCACAACCTCAGAAACAATCGCGCCAGTGTCATCATACATCACACCGCCAACATGAATTCGCCCAGCCTTCTTTGCTTGCCTTTCAATATCAATTTCAATAATATCTCCAGCATCGCACACAAAAATATTCTTGCGAGGAATTCCACATTCCTTTTCCGCCAATCTGGCATTATGCACCAACATATGGAATTCACCGTGAATTGGCATGTAATAAGTTGGGTTAAGCGCGTTGATCAATTTGACGTGATCGTCATAATATCCATGACCTGACAAGTGCAGCGGACCGACACCTGTTAAGTGGGTTTTACCATTCTGAATAACATCAGATCCCTCACGCATCAGACCGTCAACCGTTCGCACCACGCTTTTTTCATTGCCAGGAATTGGATTTGAGCTAAACACCACAACGTCCGAGCCCTTAATTTTCATATACTTATGAGCGCCCGTCGCCATGCGATTTAAGACGGCGTTAAATTCACCCTGCGAGCCAGTACAAACTACGGCAATTTGGTTATCTGGCAATTTAACAATATCTTCCATCTTCATGATGGTGTCTTTAGGAATCTTAATCGTCCCCGAACGCAACGCCACTTCCAGATTCTGAATCATCGAGAATCCAGCAAACGCCACCTTACGTCCGTGCTTATGAGCCTCTTCCAAAATTAATTGCAAGCGATGCACCTGCGATGAGAAACAACTTAAAATTACTCGACTATTACTAAACTTGTCCATCACCTGACCGATGGAATACTGAATATCAAACTCTGTGTGCGTGTGCGTGCCAGCCGACTCACAGTTGGTCGACTCGTTCATAAACATCAAAATGCCTTCTTTTGAAGCCACTTCTGTAAGTCGCTCAAGGTCAAACTTTTGACCGTCAACTGGACTTTCCTCAAATCGCCAGTCACCAGAATCGACAATCACACCCATTGGGGTTCGAATAATCACCGCCGTAGAATCAGGAATTGAGTGGTTAACTCGCACCAACTCGATTGAAAAATGCTTAGAAACTTGAACAATTTCGTGACTCAGCGGATCCATCACTCGATAATCTGGCTTAAAATCCACTTCTGAATCGTCCATCGTTCGATCAAGCATGCCAATCGTAAACTTAGAGCCATAAACTGGCGCTGGAATACGATGAATGAAGTGGCGGAACGAACCAATGTGATCAAGGTGTCCATGTGTAAAAACATGCGCCTTAATTTTATGCTTATTCTCTTCCAGCCAAGTAATATCTGGCGTGATGTAATTGATGCCTGGATAATCACTGCCTGGGAACAAAAAACCCATATCTACGATGATAATCTCATCATCATATTCGATGGCGTTCATATTCTTACCAATTCCCATCTCGCCCACGCCACCAATAGGAATAATCCGAAGTTTTGGCTGACCACCGCGAACAGGTTTTGGTTGCATTTTGGCGCTAAATTGCTCACCGCCATATCCGTTATAAACCGACTTATTTACAGGAATATCAATCAAGTGCTGTGAAGCCCTGAGATTAACATTCTCGCTCGTTCGTCGCTGAGCTCTAAAAACCTCACCCTTACGAGTAGTTGTGCTATTCAAAACTGCATTGTTGCTTTTCTTTGACTGCGGACGCTTGTTGGCGTCGTCTTTTTGCGGTGTTGCTAATCGCCGCTGACCCATATTGTTATACTCCTTTTTTATTACAATATAATTCAAAAACCAGGTATAGAGGTGAACTGATGTAAATTCCTCTAGTTAGTACTCTTATATTAGCAAACCGCTCATTTTTTGTCAAAGAACAATGTTTTATAACAGAGGTCAATTAATCGTCGCCGTCCACCGACGTATGTGCGAATTTACGCTTGCCACGATAAGTGAAAAAGCCGATTGTCAATAAATTAGCCACCAACAAGAATCCAACCAAAACCCACATACTGCCGCCGTAAAATGCGTTATCTAGTCCGCCCGAAATAGCCTGGCGCAATGCGCGAATCGAGTAAGTCATCGGCACTAGCGGATTAATTGCTTGGAAGAATCCGTTGGCAGTTTGGATCGGGAATGTTCCTTCGCTGGAGCCCAATTGAAGCACCAAAAGAACCATCGCTAGGAATCGTCCTGGATTGTCCAAAACAATCACCAAAAGCGACACAATCGACATATACGCAAACGACGTCAGATAAATTGCCCCGATAAAATGCGCTGGATGTTCTGGAGCTAGTCCTAAGAAAAACACCATCACCAACATCAAAATTGTTGCTTGCATAAAGGCCGCCACGCCAGCCACCGAAGCTTTAGATAACCACCAACGAATCGCACTTTCCTGCTCAGAAAAAGTTTTGCGAATCGGATAAATAACGTTCAGGACAATTGCCCCAACAAACAAACTTAGCGACAAAACATACGGCGACAAAGCGTAGCCATAGTTCGGAACGTTACCCTTTTCGGTCATTTCCGACTTCACTGGATTTGCAATTTGCTGCTGAGTCGTAGCGCCAGTTGGTTGAATTTTTATGCGATTCGAAGCGTCCGCCAATTTATTCGCCAGCATATCCGCGCCGCTTGCCAGTTGCGAAGTTCCATCAATTAACGCGCCCGAGCGACTTTCTAATAAACTCGCGCCATTCGCCAATTTTTGACTGCCCGATTTTGCTTCACTTAAGCCGTTTGTTAAGCTTGCCGAGCCCGCCAATAATTGATTATTCGCAAATCGCACGCTATTATAGCCGTTAAATGCAGTGATTGCGTTTGGCGCCAATTGATTCACGCCGTTATTCAATGTAGAAACTCCAGCCTGAAGCTGCGTTTGTTGCGCCGATAATTGTTGAGTTAGCACTCGAAGATCTTTAAGTAGCGTTGTCGTCTGCTCAATAATTGTCTGAGTTTCTGTGAATGCTCGAGAAATATTGCTAATTTGCGGCAAACTTATCGTCGTCGTAGAATTGCCACCAGGAGCGGCTGCTTGCGCGCCCAAAGTCCGCAAAGTATCGCCCGCCGCCGACAAGTCGGACTCCGAATCTTTCATTGTTTGCACCAAAGTTTGCGCGTCCGTTTCTACCTTGTTTTGCTGAGCTATGAGAGCTGGAGATGGATTACTCACGCTGGCGTTTAATTGATTTATTCCCGATTGCAATTGTTTCATGCCGTCAGATAATTGCGACAATTGAGATTCGGTCGGCAAATTGTTCGACAATTGCCCCAATCCCGCCTGCAATTTACGAGAACCGTCGCTGAGTTGCGCTAATCCGCCAGTCAAGGATTGCTGATTTACCGCTAATTGCTTAACGCCGCCAATGTATGTTTGTGTGCCAGATTGCAATCGCCCTAATCCGTCGTGCAAAGTTGATGCGCCGTTAGCTGCCGTATCCAGTCCTATTCCAAGCTTATCCAAATTCTCCAAAATCCCCTTAGCGTACGCCTGAGTGATTTGTTCAGACACCGAAGATTTAACCTTGGCAGCAGCCTGATTACTGACTAGCGAACCGATATAGTTTTTCGCTGGCGTGGTCGTAAAATTAATAACCGCTTGCTGAGGTTCAGATTCGGTAATTGACGCCGCTTTCTGCGAAAAGTCGGACGGGATAGTTACCACTGCATAAAAATGACCACTATTCACGCCTTCGTCTGCTTGTTGTTTGCTGACAAACTCCCAGCCCAAATCGTGGTTATCTTTCAGTTTTTTCTCGACAGATTCGCCAACATTCAGCGCTTTGCCGTTTAAGCTAGCGCCCTTATCTTCGTTCACAAACGCCACCGGCAAGTTTTTTGTTTGTCCGTATGGATCCCAAATTGAGCCTAGGAAAAATCCACTATACAAAATTGGGATAAACGAAATCACAGCCATAGATATCAGCAATATTTTATTATTAAACAAATGCTTCCACTCGGCTTGTAACATCTTATTTTTAATCATGTGCTACCTCCTTTGCGACATCTTCCAACGTCACAGTTTTCAAATATTCACTCCACTTTTCCTGCGCTTCAGAAAAAACCTTTTCTATCATATTCATGCCAATTTCCACCTGGCGAGGACGTGATTGAAAAACTCTCTCAACAATTCCCTGAGGTTGAAAAAATGGCGATTCTCCTTCAATTGCAAGGACAACATCATGCAACGTAACTTCGTTCATTTTTCTCGCTAAAATAAATCCGCCGCCAGTTCCTTGCGTTGAAGTGATTAGCTTTGCTATTACCAATTTCCGACTGATTTTCTTCAAGTACGTCGGCGAAACCAGCATCTTTTCCGCCAGCGCATCATTAGTTACCGGCGTCGTCCTTTTCGGATCCGCCAGAATTGCCATAATGCAGCACGCTTGCTCAACAGCTCCCGATAATCTCATACAAATCCTTTCTCGACTTAGATATAATAGATATCGACTATCCACTATACTACGCCTGAGAAACTTTTGCAAGCAATCACCTGATTAAGCGTCGCTATTCTTCACTAACTCCACAGCCTGAATAAAATCGTCAATTAACGTCTGACGCATACCGCCGTTATAAAGCGCAGCGGCTGGATGATACAGAGGAATGACCACAAATTCTAGATCATGTAGACGCACTTTACGCGGACGACCGTGTTCTTTACTGATCTGCAATCCCGGAATAAATCCGCCGCCACTGTGCCGCCCTAAGGTCAAAATAGCCTTTGGCTGGATGATTTCTAATTGCCTGAGTAAATATGGCCAAAATTGGCGCTTTTCCTCTGGCAATGGGTCGCGATTATTCGGTGGACGATATTTAACAATGTTGGTAATATATACATCTGATCGTTGTAAATTGGCAGATTTTAGCATCTCATCAAGGAATTTTCCCGCAGCGCCAACGAACGGCTTGCCTTGCAAATCTTCATTCTTTCCCGGCGCTTCGCCAATAAAAACGATATCAGCATCAGGATTTCCGTCGCCCATAACTAATTGCGTCGCCTGATCCGCCAAATCTGAGCAAACCTTCTCTTTTACAATTTCTTCCGCCAACGCGTCCAATTTAGCCTGCTTGTCCATATATTTATTCTATCAAAAAACGCCCCGTAAAGACGAGGCGCTTCTGATATTTAGCAGAACTATTTATTTACCTTGTCTGCCAATATAATCCCTAGGTCGTTTAATTCACTCTTAATTTCGCCCTCTTCTGCTATTTTTTGTAGTCCCGAAGACCATTCGCGAGCAGTCTTCTGTATCGCAGTAAGAGTATCGTAAAAATCACTGATATAGTTAGAGTCGTATTTTTTGTAATCAGATTTCATTTCAGCAACTTTTGGCAACATTTCTTCAAGTTTTTCCAATTGAGTAGTAAAGTCCTTGACGAATTTCTTGTTATGCTCATTCTTAATGCCTGCACCCTTAAGATCCTGTCGAGCTTTCTTAACCGCACTCTCTAAGGTAGATATATTAGAGCTGTTGCTACTATCAGAAAAATCAGCTACTGCTGGAAGTATCTTGCCATAAACTTCATCAAAAGCATCTACTGCAGAATCAAACTTACCTAGCTTATTTTTCAGAGCGTCATACTTCTCACGAACTTCTTTGTCGCCAGTAATAGCCTTCATCTTGCCTAGCTCGCTTAATTTACCGTCAACTTCATCCTTTGTCGAGGCAAGTTTTTTGCGAGTAGACTCTAACGAAGACTTGGTTTCTGAGGTAGAAACATATGAAAGTGATATAGAAGTCTCGTTGTATACTTTAATCACATCATTCAACTTTTCTCCAGCAGCTTTATAATCCGCCTTGCTTGGACCGCCTAGTAGCAAGACGGCTAGGACTACACCAACGATAATTACGACTAGTCCAATTATTCCGCCGATGATTCCCCACATGGCACCTTTGCTCATTTTCTTTTTTGGTGGCATTTGGTATGGAGTTCCCATGACTGGTTGTTGTGGGAATTGTTGTTGTGGCTGAGGCTGCTGAACCTGAGGTTGTTGTGGAGCCTGCTGGAATTGTGGCTGAGGCGGTGTTTGGGGCTGTGATTTATTGTTGTTGTCGTCCATAAATAGTAGTCTCCTGACTTTTATACTTTTTGTCATTATATCGCTATAGCTTAATTACAGTCAAATAAAAACACCCCGATTCCTCAGGGTGCTTTATTTTTAATTACAGACTATTTATTAGCTTTTTCTTCCAAAACTTTCTTAAAGTTTTCGCTAGCTTCTTTCCATTTATTTAATGTATCTGCCTTAATATCTATCTTCGGTGAGGCTGGAGCCTTTGGTCTTGATACTCCAGATGATGCGTTCTTAATATATTCTGAAAGTTCTACGTAATATTGCTTTATTTCTGAGTAGTATTTCTTCAGATCTTCGCCATATTTAGCAACTAGCTTGTTGTTAGATTTCGACATTTTATCCAAAGAATCCATACAGTCTTTCATATTAGAGTCAAAATATTTCTCAATACTTTCTTTGGACTCCCGAATATGCTTACTTACTTCAGTTAATCTACACTTCTCGTAAAAATTATTTTCAGTAA
>CAUSLX010000030.1:0-9292 GCA_963532505.1 uncultured Candidatus Saccharibacteria bacterium
CGTTCTGTTGATGTAAGATATACTCATCGGCATTCTTATTAAGTTTCAGGCTAACCCGAAGTTGTAAGTACTCGTCATCATTTTTTAAGTTATCTGTTTCCAAGATATCGTAATAACCGAAGAACTTATACTGGCTAGACATGCTGTCTGTATTAATTCCCGTCTCTTCAGCTACTTCGCGTACGATGGTTTGCAAGTAGGTCTCGTGCTTATTTGGCTTTCCGCCGGGCAGCTGCAACTTTCGACCATCTTTAGAGACGATGGCTATTTTATTATCGTGAGTAAAAAGCCAAGCGTATACCTGATTTACCGGAAGAATATGATCTTCTGGGCGGATTTCTTTACCATCCTTCCAGGTGCGTGCTTTAATAGTTTTTCTTATAGTGTCCATGATATCTCCTAAATTTATTGCCCGAGCCAGCCAACCTAGTATATTGTGATTTATATCCCCGGGTGTCAGAAAGTGTCCTGCATTCTCTTTTATAGCACAGAGCGACAATTATCGCTAAGCTCTAATAAAAAGCCACTCCGTCAAGTATTTTTTATATTTTAATCTTCTCCGTTATCCCTATATTTTCAATAAAGTCTTGATCATGAGACACTATCACAACACCTCCTCTATACTGACCTAGCGCCAGTTCCAAAGCTTCAATCGTAGGAATATCAAGGTTATTCGTCGGTTCGTCCAGGATGATGAGATCAGGAGAGCTCGTTGACATAGCAGCAAGCAAAACTTTAGCTCGTTCGCCACCACTGAGATCTATTGCTTTTGTCGAAGAGATTGTTCGTTTATCCAGACCAAAACGAATCAATATATTTATCGCGTCGTGTAATTCAAGTTTTGGCGATAAATACCGCAAATTGTCCAAAGGTGAGTTGTCTTTAAGCGGCAACGATTGCGACTGATTCATATATATTATTTTTGCATTTTCGCCTTTTTTTATTTCTCCGCGATGATACTCAGGTGTATTATTTCCCATAATAAAATTGAGGAGCGAAGATTTTCCCGAACCATTCTCCCCCTGGATCAATATTTTATCACCAGGACGTACATTAAAAGTAACGGGTCCTATCATCTTCTCTCCATCATGTGAAATACTTAGCGATCGCACAGAAATAAGGCTATGCTTCTTAGACGATACTTCATCGAAAGCAAACTTAATGGCAATTTCATCCTCCGCTCTTTCAGGCTCATCCAGTTGTCGCAGACGAGACTCTACACCTCCAGCCGCCCCTGCAATATTTGAAGATGCGCGCTCTTTACGAAAATTATCATTTAACTTATCGCTATCCGATTTTTTGTGGCTAGCTTTGGCCGAATTCGCACGAATTCTCGCATCCCGTGCAACGTGGTATAGTCGCTTTTTCTCCTTTTCATATTGCTCATAGCGATCGGTCATTGCTTGACGAGCTTCACGTCTTGCTTCAATATATTCATCGTAACCAAGATTGTACTTATTCACACCCTTGCCGCCAGTCAATTCTATGATCCGTTCTGCGGTGTTACGTAAGAAATGCCGATCATGAGACACGATCAAAAATGAAGCTGGCGAATTGTCAATAAAATCTTCAAGCAAGATTACTCCGCTGTCATCAAGGTTATTAGTTGGCTCATCAAGCAAAATTAGATCATAACGAGACGCAAAAACTGCTGCCAAGGCTATTCGGGTGCGTTGTCCCCCAGAAAATGTATTCAGACGTCTATCCGGGTCAATATCACCCAGATCCGCTCGCGATAAAGCCTTTTTAATCGTCGTATCAAAATTTGCTACTTCGAATTTTTCATACCTCTCCAGAGCTTCGCCATAAATTAATAGAGTCTTTTCACTAGCCTCTTGGGTTAACCTCTCGCACTGATAATCAAATTCTTCTCTAGCCGACTTAACACCAGTCACTTCTTCTATAAAATCATAAACTGTCTTATCGAGCCATTTACTCAGGTTTTGTGGTAAAATACCTATCTCTTCACCACTCGAAATAATATCACCTGATGTAGGCTGGATATCTCCGTTTATTATTTTTAATAAAGTAGTTTTTCCGGCGCCATTTGGACCAACTAGCCCAATCTTATCTCCGGCGTTAATAGCAAAGCTTACATCACTAAACAATTCTCGACTATTAGTTTCATAAGACACATTCTTAAGATCGATCATGTCACTATTATACTATCTCTGTACAGATAGATATAAAAAATAAACGCCCTGCAATGAGGACGTTTATTTTGTTTACTGTGATGTTTAAGTACGCCTCGAGTAGCAACTCACCGCACTAGGCCTTTTATCTTGTGCTATTTACTGCTTTTTTAAATGTGCTATAGCGAAATAGAACATAAGGACACCTAGCCCAGTTGCTACAAATCCACCATAGCTTACACTCCATATGCCGCCATCAGGGAATACTAATTTCATGCCAGCTATTGCTAATAATGATGTGCCAACAATAGCCAAACTCCCGATCAATGTTACGACACCACTAGTAATTCGCCAAGCTTTCTTATCAATACACAGATAGAGTATTGCAGATGCAGTTGCCGCTATTGATGATGTTAAAACGATGAGAGGTAGAGGATTCAGGATTTGACTGAAGCCACTCTCGCTCGTGTCCAGCGTTGATTGTGCCCAAGGTAGTAATAGGCTCACGCTTGCTAATATACTAGACGATATCAGCGCTATTGTTAGCTTCTTCTTTTTTAACGAAATATTCATTATTGTAACTCCGCTAACTTTTTTGCAACTCTTGAAGTAACTTCTAGATAGTACGCAGCATCCGCAGTAGAGAGCGATGACTGATCAACCTTCTTTATGGATTCTGCAAACTCTGCATATTTTTTCATGAATTCGGCATACTCGGCCATTACCTTTGCATCAGATGGACTTGCCTTATATCTTTTCATCACATCAACATATTTATCCATAAAGGCCGCATAGTCGTCCATACTCTTCTTGAATGCCGGTGATACTCCCGTGGAGCCAGAGGACTCCTGTCCAGAAGATGTACTTTTATTGCTTGGCTTTTTACCAGCCTCCGTCTTGGAGCTCATCTCTTGGTATTTAGTCAACTCAGATTCCGTAAGGTCTGCTTTTTTATCAATCTCAAATGCTAGTGACACTTCATTGAACATCTTGTTATAATGTACTGTTTTTACTATATTCTCATCAGTACAACTACCCTCGCGCAATGAATAGCCAGCAAATTTACCGCTGATAGTAATTTTATCCCAGCCGCTATCTTTTATTTTTTGACAGGCTTCGCGTACTTTAAGACCAACAACTTCGGGTTCTGGCTTATCTTTTGAGTTCATTGAATTTATAAGTATCGGCACGGCGATGAATAACGATATTACAATCATTACTACACTTGCTATTAGTTTGCCGGATCCAAAATCGACTTTCTTGGATCTAGCTATCTCCGTCAAGATTAGAGCAGCCGCTAGAATAGACAAAGGAACTCCTAGCTCTGTCCATGATAAGATGATAGCAAATATACTTACTACTAGACCAGCAGTCAATAGTGGCCTCTTTGGTTTATTGTTTTTCATAACCCCTCCTGTAGGTTGATTATTATGGGTACATAAAAAGGCACCCTTCGGGTGCTTAAACCAACTTCAGGATTGTGTCCATCTGTTTAACGAAGAGTGCCTTTTATGACACAATCCGAAAACAGGAAGATTGATTATCTCCTGAAACTGGTTTAAGCATATCTAGTATATACGAAGAGTGCGACTATTGGCAATACAAAAAGCGCCCGGATATTTCTCCGAGCGCTTTTCTTTTAGCTAGCAGTATTAGACTAGTAAACCTTCAACAACAATTCGCCACCAAGTTTAGCCTTGGCTGCTTCGGCGCCAGTCATGACGCCCTTTGAAGTTGAGATAAGTACCAAACCGCGACCACTCTTTACCTTTGGAATCTCGCTAGCGCCGACGTAAACGCGACGACCAGGTTTTGAGATGCGGGTAATTTCGTTGATGGTGCTGTTAGTTCCTTTTTCATTGATAGTAACTACCAACACGCCACGAGGTTTAGCATCTTCCAGTTTGACATCTGCCAAGTAGCCGTTTTTGACTAATTGTTCAGCGATGACTTTTTTCATCTTGCTGGACGGAACACGAACTTCCGTTTTGCCAACCAATTTCGCATTGCGGATGCGAGTCAGAAGGTCGGCGATTGGGTCTGTAGTTTGCATAGACATATTCTAATCTCCTTTCCTTCTTACCAACTACTCTTTGTTATGCCTGGGATTTCACCCTTGGCTGCTTTTTCGCGGAAATTGATACGGCTCAAGCCGAATTGACGCATGTAGCCGCGTGGGCGACCAGAGATGCTATCACGGTTCTTGTGTCTGGTTGGGCTAGAATTGCGAGGCAATTTTTGCAAACCATCGAGGTCGCCAAGTTCTTTCAACTCAGCACGCTTAGCTGCAAACTTGGCAATCATCTTTATACGCTTCTTATCACGAGCGACCATTGATTTCTTAGCCATTACTTGACGCCTCCTTTCTTCTCAAACGGCATGCCGAATTTTTCTAGCAATGCCTTAGAAGCTTCCTTGTTGCCGTTCTTGATAACAAATGTAATCTGCAAACCGTGCAAAACCTGAGTTTCCTCAAATGTCAATTCTGGGAAAATCGATTGCTCGGTGATACCTAGATTGTAATTGCCACCCTTATCAAACTTCAAGCCAACGCCGTGGAAGTCACGAACACGAGGCAAAGCAACGTTAATCAAACGATCCATGAACTCGTACATACGAGCGCCGCGCAAAGTTACGCTAACACCAATTGGCGCGCCCATACCTTTACGAATGCTAAATGTCGCGATTGACTTCTTAGCTAGTCGAGCTACTGGCGCTTGACCGGTAATTTTCTCGACAGTGTTTTTGACAATTTCGAAATGACGCTTGTCATCTTTCTTCTTGCCGGTACCAACACTCACGACGATCTTTTCCAAAGCTGGCACTTCATGCACGTTCTTTAGATTCAATTCGGCTTGTAGTTCCTTAAGGTAAGTTCCTTGGTACAAGGCTTTCAAGCGAGGAGCTGGCACGACAGTTTTCTTTTCTGCCATTATTTAATCTCCTTATTTTTTACCTGGCGAGCAACACGAGTTTTGCCGCCGTCAGCATTCTTTACTAAACCAACCCGACTGGTTTTGCCTGATTTCTCATCAACAACCAAAGCGACTTTGCTGATATCCATTGGTACGTGAATATCTTTCTTGCCGCCTTTTGGATTGTACTGGCTTGGCTTAACGTGGCGATGTCCAACGCCGACACCTTCAACCAAAACAGTTTGGTCTTTTGTGTTAACTTTTAGAACTTTACCAGTTGTGCCTTTATTTCTACCAGCAATAATTTTTACGGTATCGTCTTTATGAATTCGAGCCATTAGAGTACCTCCGGAGCTAAGCTGACGATCTTCATGTAGCCCATATCGCGAAGTTCGCGTGGAACTGGACCGAAGACACGAGTAGCTTTTGGCTGCTTGTCATCGTTGATAATCACTACAGCGTTATCGTCAAAACAGATTGTTGAGCCGTCTTTGCGATGAATTTGATCGCGAGTACGAACAACTACAGCCTTAACAACAGATTTTTTCTTAACGTTACCGGTTGGGCTAGCGTCTTTTACCGAGCAGACGATTACGTCGCCAACGCGAGCGTAACGGCGTCGTGTACCGCCAAGAACGCGGATACATAAAACTTCCCTAGCACCTGAGTTGTCGGCTACCTTAAGACGAGATTCTTGTTGGATCATTTGTCGTCCTCCTTAGCCTCTTCCTTAGTTTCGCCAGAAACTTCGTCCTTTAGTTTGATAGAACCGCGAGACTTTTCAATCACCTTAACTAGAGTGAAACTCTTAGTCTTGGAAATTGGGCGAGTCTCTTCGATCTGCACCTTGTCGCCTTCACCTGCTTCGTTGGTTTCATCGTGAGCAGTGTATTTGCGAGTCACGGTGTACTGCTTGCCGTATAGCGGATGCGTTTCGCGGCTAGTGACCGTCACAGTGATGGTCTTATCGCGCTTGGCACTCGTTACGACGCCAATCAATGTTCGTCGGGCCATTACTTGCTCTCCTTTGTATTATTAATTTGTGTCAGCAGGCGCGCAATTTCCTTTCGGAGTGAACGCAACGCTTTTGGATTAACTAATTCACCAGCAGCGTGAGAACGTTTTGCCTGAAGTAAGTCGTTTCGCTTTTCAGCCAATTCCTTCTTCAAATCGTCAATCGTCTTAACAACTGCCGCTTTAACAGATTTCTTCGTTTCAGCCATTTATGCGTCCTCCCGCTTGATGAACTTACATTTGACTGGCAATTTGTGGCTAGCCAGACGCATTGCTTCGCGAGCAACTTCCTCTGAAACACCCTGCATCTCAAATAGAACAGTGCCAGCCTTTACCTTAGCAACGAAGAACTCTGGGTTACCTTTACCGCCACCCATCTTCAAGCCAAGTGGCTTTCGGGTAACTGGAGTGTGAGGGAAGATTCGAATCCAAATCTTACCACCACGCTTGATGTAACGAGTCATCGCCTGACGAGCAGACTCGATTTGGCGGGAGTTGATGCGCTCGTTTGATTGTGATTGCAATGCAAAGTCGCCGAACGCGATGTAATTGCCACGAGTTGCTTGACCGCGGTTTTTTCCAATACGCACTTTGCGGTGCTTAGTTTTCTTTGGTAACAGCATTTAGCGACTCCTTTCTCCCTTATAAATCCACACTTTCACGCCAATGATACCAGCTGGTGTCTGAGCGCGAGCACAGTGGAAGTCAATATCAGCGCGCAAGGTATGTAGAGGCACTGAGCCTTCAATTACCTTTTCGCGACGTGCCATTTCAGCGCCGTTCAAACGACCAGCCACCTCAATACGAATACCTTTAGCGCCAGCATTCATGGTGTTTTGTGCAGTCATTTTAGTTGCACGGCGGAAGTTGATTCGGCGCTCCAATTGGCGAGCGATATTCTCAGCTACCAATTTGGCTGCCAATTCTGGACGACGAACTTCTTCGATGTTAATACGAACAGCCTGACCAGCAATCTTCTCAACTTGCTTCTTCAATTCGTTCACGCCAGCACCACCGCGACCGATAACAACACCAGCTTTTGCCGTGTGAATTGTAATCGTGATCAAGTTAGCGCTACGCTCAATCTCAATACGATTGATAGTTGGGCGTGAGGCAAATTTCTTTTCAATCAACTCGCGGATTTCGTGATCCTGACGAATCGCCTCTGCAAACTCTTTTTTATTGGCCGTAAACCAACGAGAGCTCCAGTTCTTATTGACCTGTAGGCGGAAGTTGATTGGATTCACTTTTTGACCCATTTACTTCTCCTCCTTTTTTGCTGCCGGTTTAGCGGCTTTTTTAGCTGCAGGCTTAGCAGTTTTTGCTTCTACCTTAGCTTCGGCCTTTTTTGCAGGCGCTTTCTTTGGCTTCTCTACTCCAGTTACTTCAACCAAAATATTTGAAGTCTTTTTCTGGAATGGCAAAGCGCGACCCTTCGATGCAGGCTTAAAGCGACGCAAACGTGTACCAGTAGTAACGCTCAAAGTAGTAATTACTAAGCTTTTCGCGTCCAAGCCGTGGTTGTTAATGGCGTTTGCCTTAGCGCTATCAATAGCCTTTTTGACTGGGCTAGCAGCGCGCTTTGGAACGTGCTCTAAGATAACTAGCGCATCAGCTACAGTGCGACCTCGCACCAATGCGGCAACCAAGCTAACCTTGCGTGGTGCCTGATCAACGCCTTTTGCGTAAGCGCGAACAGTATAAGTTGTATCAGCCATGATTACTTCTTATCCTTTCCGCCGTGCTTACGGAACTTACGAGTTGGACTAAACTCACCGAGTTTGTGACCAACCATGTTTTCGGTAATCAGCACTGGTACGTGCACTCTACCGTTGTGAACAGCAATCGTTCGACCAACCATTTCTGGGGTGATAGTCGAAGCGCGCGCCCACGTTTTAATAACGGTTCGATCGTCAAGGCTAAGAGCAGCAATTTTCTTTGCTAGCTTTACATCGACGAATGGACCTTTCTTTAATGAACGACTCATCGTGATTTACCTCTTCCTCTTCGCGTCGTGACGCGTGCGTACGATTAATTTATTCGAGCCTTTACGGCGACGAGTTCGATAACCTAATGTCAATTGACCCCAAGGAGTACGTGGTGCTTTACCAGTACCATGGCGACCACCGTCACCACCACCATGTGGGTGGTCTGCGGCGTTCATAACGACACCACGAACGGTTGGGCGAATACCCTTGCGACGTTTGCGACCAGCTGAACCGATCTTAACATTTTGGTGCTGGACGTTACCAACTACACCGATAGCAGCGGTAGCTTCCAAGCGAACTTTGCGAACTTCGCCAGATGGCAATTTGATAGTTGCGTAGTTGCCTTCTTTTGCCATCAACTGAGCTTTAGCACCGGCGGCGCGCACCATTTGTGCGCCCTTACCAGCGGTCAACTCAATAGCGTAAATCATCGTACCAACAGGAATAACTGACAATGGCAGGCGGTTTGAAGCTTCAATTGGAGCTTCTTCACCAGTTCGGATAGTTTTACCCTTAACCATTGATGTGTCAGCCAAGATGTAGTGGTACAAATTGTATTGATCCTTAACTCGAGCAATACGAGCTGAGCGGTTTGGATCGTATTCGATTTCTTCAATCGTCAAGGTCAAGCCTGCTGGCAAATTGTGGTTCACCAAGCGGTAGTGACGACGAACGCCGCCTCCGCGATGACGAACAGTAATTCGACCTTGGTTGTTGCGACCGGCATTTTGCTTTTTAGCTTTAATCAGACTTTTAAGAGGTTTTCTTGTTGTAATGTCTGACAAATCCTGACTCGTCATGCCGCGACGAGCAGGAGTGGTTGGATTGTAAGCTTTCACTGGCATTACTTGGTCTCCTCCATCTGCTGCTCTACTGCGTCAAACACATCGAGCTTATCGCCATCTTTCAGCGTCACGTAAGCCTTCTTCCAATCCTTGCGCGTTGTTGTGCCAGGATAACGATTCTTGCCTCGTGAGAAGCGTACAGCCTTGCCGTCTTGTACTAAGGTTTTAACCTTAACTACAGTAACGCCAAATTGTGCTTCTACAGCTGATTTGATTTCGTTCTTATTCAAGTTAAGTGGAACGCGTAGCACATATACACCGTTGGCGCTCTGTGCGTAAGCCTTTTCACTAACGCGCGGGATAATAATCGTCTGTTTCATATTACGCTTCCTCCTTGCCAAGCCACTGAGAAATCACTTCCACAGCCTTCGGTCCAATGACAATATGGTCAGCATTAA
>CAUSLX010000031.1:0-9022 GCA_963532505.1 uncultured Candidatus Saccharibacteria bacterium
CCGCCACGCGACTATTATAATCCACCAAATCAGTTGAATATTGCGATAATTCTCTATTCAATTTTTCCTTTCGAACCTTCAACGACTCACTCAATTTCTGTGCTTCATTTTCTCTGGACTCAAATTTTTCTTGATATTGCGCGTGCAATTTCACGACTTCGGATCTATCAGTAAAATATCGTCGATAATATTCCTCCAGCTCATCGCCCAAATTGGCAAATTCCGTCCCTAAAATCGAGTGCAGCTCGTTAGCTCTTGTTCCAGGTTGCGCACGATCATAATACTCCATCCGCTCGGACAATTTCTTATTTTTCACATTATTATAAGCCTGTTCCAAAAGCTCGCTCAAATGAGATTTTTCCGACTCACTCAACCTTTCCCAAGCAGCGTGCAACATCTCATGCGCCGCCGTCACCTCCTTTACACCATCAAGTTCAGAATTGGTCACGTTGTAGATATAAATATCCCTAGACGACGGATTGTAACAACCCAAAATTGCGTTTCCCTTTTCCACGCGACGGCAATCTTCGTTAAATTCGTTCGCCGATTTGATTTGCGGATTAGAAACATAGAACATTTTTCTGCCAGTGTCTGACATTTTCACGCGGTCAGCAATAGCGACAATTTCCGCACTCGGCTTATATTGCCACAGCGTAATCTCGTCAATAATTTGCTGACGATTCGCCATCGCAAAAACCGCAACAGAAAGTACAATTATCGGCGTGAGGACGCTGAATATTCTACGCACGATTGACATTAATCACCACCTTATCATTATCAATTTTAGCCTCCAGCGTGTCGCCAGGTTTTGCTTTATTGGACAATAAAACATCGCTCAGCGGATCCGCCAGCTCCGACTGAATTGTTCGTCTTAAAACTCGCACGCCGCGCTGCTCATCAAATCCCCGATCAATCAACCAACGCTTCGCCGAAGAAGTAATATCAAGCGCCATTCCATGTCGACCAACAGCCTTGACCAAATCAGACGTGAGATTGTCAAAAATCTTTCGCACAACCGAACGAGAAAGTGGCTTAAATGTAATCACGTTATCAAATCTGCCAATCAATTCTGGACGCAAAAACTCCTCAAGCTCACGCAGAGCGGCACGCGAATTTTTCTCGTGACGATTTTCACTAGCCGACTTTTTCTGCCCAGACATACCAAATCCCAGCTCCGAATCCTGAATCATTTGCTCGGCGCCGACGTTGCTCGTCAAGATGATAATCGTCTGCCGAAAACTCACCGTTCGCCCGTGAGAATCACTTAACTTGCCATCCTCCAAAATCTGCAAAAGCAAATTCAGAATGTCAGGATGCGCCTTTTCAATCTCATCGAACAACACCACGCTATATGGTCGACGACGAACTTTATCTGTTAATTTCCCGCCGTCCTCATAGCCAACATAACCAGCCGGCGCACCAACCAGCTGACTAGCCGTGTGGCGCTCAGAAAACTCGCTCATGTCAATTTTAATCAAGCTATCCTCGCCGCCAAAAACTTCCCGCGCCAGAACTCGTGCCAATTCCGTCTTGCCAACTCCAGTCGGACCCAGAAAGATAAACGACCCAAGCGGCCCACTCTGACGATTTAGTCCAGCTTTATTGCGGCGAATCGCGCGCGCCAGTTGCTCAATTGCTTCATTCTGCCCAAGAACGCTCTGGCTCAGTCGCTTCTCCAGGCGAATCAAATCCTTCATCTGATTCAACGATAATCTATCAATCGGGATATTCGTCATTGCCGAAACCGCTCGACGCAAATATTCATCGGTCAATACCGACTCATCACTAGCTTCATCTTTCAGCGCTTCGGCTTGCAATTCCAATTGCCTCATTTGCATCTTAAACTCTGCAGCCTTTTCGTAATTTTCAGCCTCGACCGCGGCGTCAATTTTCCCAGCCAATCGCTTAATTTGGCGAGCCAACTTATCCTTGCGCGACAATTTTATCGGTGAGCTAGACTTCAATAAACTCGCCGCCTCGTCAATCACGTCGATCGCTTTATCTGGCAAAAATCGCTCCGTCACGTAACGCTGGCTCAAATCCACCGCTTCGGTCAACATTTCGTCAGGAATTTGAATTTGATGATGCTTGGCTAATTTTCCCCTCAATCCTCGCATCATTTCCACCGCCTCTTCTGGCGACGGCTCATTAACTGTCACCGACTGGAAGCGCCGTGACAACGCGGCATCTTTTTCGATATGTTTTCGATATTCATCAAACGTCGTCGCGCCAATTAATCGCACCTCGCCTCGCGACAACGCTGGCTTCAATACATTTGCCGCGTCCATCGAGCCCTCAGCCGAACCAGCACCAACCAACAGATGTAACTCGTCAATAAACAAAATAACTTCTTGATGTTTTTTGGCGACCGTCAGAACTTTTTGCAATCGCTCCTCAAATTGCCCGCGATATTTCGTCCCAGCAATCATCGCCGTCAAATCCAATTGAAAAAGTCGCTTACCCTTCAAAAATTCGGGAACTTTATTATCAGCAATCCTTTGCGCCAAGCCCTCAACGACCGCAGTTTTACCGACGCCAGGTTCGCCAATCAGCGCTGGATTATTCTTGCTACGCCGACCCAAAATCGTGATCATTCGCTGAATTTCCGAGGCTCGACCAATCACCGGATCCAAAAATCCTTCGCTGGCACGCCGCGTCAAATCGACACCGAATTTTTCCAAAACTCGCAAATCGCCAGAATTTTTACTCACCACACTACGCTCGCTCTGCAGAGATTCAAATTGCTGTTTATCAAACACATCTTCCAAACTTCCACGCAGATTGTCAATGTCAACGTTCATATCCCGCAGCAATTTAGTCGCTCGCGCCTCGTGCTGCTGCAGCATTCCATAAACGATGTGTTCCGTGCCAATTTTTTCCTGTCCAAATTCAACCGCTAATTGCCAAGCAATTCTTATCAATTCAACAACTTCAGCGCTCAAACCCTTACTTACAATAGTAATCACCAGCGGCTTTGCGGTCAGGTTCAACGCCATTTCCGCACGATCCAAAGTTACGCCATTTTCAGCCAAAATCTTCGCACCCAATGACGAATTCTGCGCCAACACACCAAGCAAAATATGCTCCGTGCCAACATATTCACTCCCCTCATTATGCGCCAGAAAACCAGCCCGCCCCAAACTGGCCCGAGCCGTTTCCGTCAGCCGAGGTTCTAATTCAGAAAAATCTTCTGACATATCGCCCTCCTTTCGTTTTCGGCGATTCGCAGAAGGCAGCTTATTCCGCCACCTCCTCAACTACGCTCATCAAGCTATCCTCAATATTCTTTCGAGGTTTTGGCTCTGCCTTAACAGGAGTTTTTGCTTCGATGTCTAATTCATAACCAGTCAATCGACTTGCCAAGCGAACATTCTGTCCAGCGCGACCAATTGCTATCGACTGCTGATCTTCGCTAACATAAACCGTCGCACGCTTCTCGTCTTCATTGACAGTCACACTCAAAACCTCTGCCGGGCTCATCGCATTAGCAATAAATCCAGCCGTATCTTCCTCGTATGGAATAATGTCAATTTTTTCCTGCTCGCCAATTTCATTCATCACAGCCTGAACGCGGGCGCCGTGACCACCAACAAACGTACCGACTGGATCAACGCCAGGTAGCGCTGAAGAAACCGCCAATTTAGTTCGGCGACCAGCTTCACGCGCAATTGCCTTAATCTCAACTGCACCAGTTTCCATCTCTGGAACTTCTTGATTGAATAAGAATCGCACAAACTCTTCATTGCCGCGACTAAGAATCAATTGCGGACCGCGACCTTCGCGCTCAATGTCCTTAATATAAACCTTAATTCGACGACCAACGCCATAATATTCACCAGGAATTTGCTCACTCTGAGGCATAATTCCGACAGCCTTGCCCAGCTCAATTCGCACAACGCGTGGCTCAACTCGCTGAACTGTACCGATAACAACCGTACCGATTTTATCCTCAAATTCCGCCAAAACAACTTCACGCTCAGCTTCACGCAGACGCTGCAAAATCACCTGCTTAGCAGTCTGAGCCGCAACTCGACCAAAAGTCGTCACGTTATGAGTTTCCATCACAACTTCACCGCCAAGTTCAGCCGCAGGATCTATTTCCTTAGCTTCCTCTAGGTCGATTTGATTGGCGTCATTCTCAACCTCTTCAACAACAGTTTTAACAACCGACACGACAGCCGTACCGTTATTGATATTCAAGCTTGCGCGAACCAACTGGTCACGTGTGCCATTATCACGACGCCAAGCCGCCGCAATTGCCTGTTCAATCACGCTCAAAACTGTTTCTTCTGGCAAGTTTTTTTCTTCAGCAATCGTACGCACTGCCAACGTCAACTGCTTAATGTTCAAGTCTTCCATTATATTCTCCTTCTTATTAATTATATCTTTTTCCGTCTCAAACTTCCATAAACGAAAAACTCCGACCTGCCGGCCGGATTAGTACTTCTCTATTGTAGCGGAAAGATTCTATTCTGTCAATCCAATTCTTTTCGCCAAAGAGATAAACATTTCTTAGTGGATGGCGATATTTGATCAAATCCAATTCTTTGGTAAAACTCTTCAGCGGATTTCAAGGAATACAATTTGACGGCACGCGCGTCTGGATATTCACTAGCTAAAGCTTCAACAGCCGCCTGACCAATTCCTCGATTACGTGCAGCTTTACTAACAAAAAGATCTTCTATCGTAATCTTATATCCATCGAGACAGGCAGTCACAAGTCCAAATGACAACTCATCAGAAGTATCGACAACAAAAAACATCACTACCGTAGTAATTATTCATGTCCTCTACGTAACCTATTAAAGCCCCTTTCGCATCAGTCATGGGGTCGCAGCCTAAGACAGATTCTGAATAAGCAGGAACTGCTCGATTCAAAACCTCGTCGTCATCTACCGATAAGATAATTTAGTAAGCCTCACCTCAGGACTCATACTGAAACTTTAACATGTAAAACGTATTTTGTCAATTTACTTCAGTACACTTTTCCAGGATTCCTGACATCGCGCTTTTTTCAGCTTCCGTTACCCACAAGTGATATCGTCGCTTTATTGCTATCTGGCGCGCTACATACTGACAACGAAACGGCTTATTGCTCGGCAGCCAAGTTGCCGCGTCGCCGTCGCCTTTGGCTTGATTTGCTGGGCCGTCAACCGCTAATAAATTTAACGGATCATTCGCCAATTTCTCTCGTTCTTCTGGAGAAATTTGCTGCGCACCCTTTTGCCAAGCATCGCTCAAAGCCACGACGTGATCAATCTGAACCTTAGAACTGGTTTTTTCGCCGCGCTGAAATTGAATTATTTGGCCAGTGTACGGATCATTCAGCACACCCGACAAAACTCGACATTTTTCATCAATTTTCTCATCCGTCAAATCTCGCGCCAGAATCACTTCCCGTACAGAGCAGCCGTTAATTTTGCCCCAGCCATTGCCGAATTGCTTTCTGGAATAGCCAGTCTTTGGCGCACGTCCTTTAACTTCTATTTTTTCCAATTCCGCTCTGGCGTTCGAATTACCAAATAATTCTCGTTGCGTTGAAGTTTGAATTGTCTGAGGTTCGGGTTGCGAAATTTGCGAAGCCCAAACCGCCACGCCGACTATCAAAATTACCAACGCAACTACCACTTGCCGACGTCGTATTTTATTCACCCTCATGACTGTATTATAATTAAACTATGACTAAAGTTCCACGCTTACTTGACACATTCACACCAAATCATTACAACTTAACTCTCGATTTAACACGCGCCGAGGAAAAAGAATTTTCTGGCACAGTTATCATTTCTGGCGAATCAACTGGCGAATCGATTTCACTACATTCCAAAGGCTTAACAATTCAATCAGCCACAATCGACAATCAGCCCGCCGGCGTCTCATTCGGCGAATTTGATGAATTGAAATTATCCCAGCCAAACCTTGAAAACGGAAACCATACAATTCACATCATTTTTTCCGGAACCATCACCGACGCAATGCACGGCTTGTATCCTTGTTATTTTACTCACGACGGCGTTAAAAAACAACTTTTCGCTACTCAATTTGAATCACATCACGCCCGCGAAGTTTTCCCTTGCGTTGATGAACCAGCTGCCAAAGCTGAATATGATTTGACGCTAATAACTCGCCCAGAGATAACGGTTTTGGGAAATATGCCCATAAAATTCCAGAAAGAAAACGGCGATTCGCTCACAACAACGTTCGAGAAAACCCCACGAATGAGTAACTATCTTCTAGCCTTCGTCATCGGTGAATTGCACAAAAAATCTGCTCGCACCAAATCTGGAGTTGAGGTCAACGTCTGGGCGACTCCTGCTCAGAATGAAAATACATTAGATTTTGCGTTAGACATCGCCACTCGCTCAATTGATTTTTATGACGAATATTTCGGCGTCAAATATCCATTGCCAAAATCCGATCACGTCGCTCTTCCCGACTTTTCGTCTGGTGCCATGGAAAACTGGGGCTTAATCACTTACCGCGAAAGTTGTTTGCTTGCAGACCCAGAATTGACCCCAGAATCATCCAGACGCTTCATTGCCACGGTTATCGCGCACGAACTTAGCCATCAATGGTTCGGCAATTTGGTTACCATGCAGTGGTGGAACGACTTGTGGCTCAATGAAAGCTTTGCCAATATGATGGAATACGTGGCGATTGATGCACTACACCCCGAATGGCGCATGTGGGAAGATTTTGCCACGAATGAGGTAACGGCTGCACTCAGGCGTGACAGTTTGGATGGCGTTCAATCCGTTCAGTCCGACGTCAATCATCCAGACGAAATCAGCACTTTGTTCGACCCGGCGATTGTTTATGCTAAGGGCGGACGGCTGCTTGTTATGGTCAGAAAACTTATCGGCGAAGAGGCATTTCGCGCTGGACTTAAATCATATTTTGAAAAATTCGCGTATAAAAATACCGTCGGAAATGACCTATGGCAAGAATTAGAGTCGGCGAGCGGTCAGCCAATTGTCAATCTAATGAACGCTTGGATTTCCCAACCTGGCCTTCCTGTCGTATCAGTTTCAAGCAGTCACGACGCGGCGATTTTAAGTCAGGAGCGATTCTTCATCGGCGAGCACCAACCATCTGACGCATTATGGCCGATTCCATTATTCGCAAACCAGCCGCTTGACGTAAAAATCTTGAATCAAAAAGGAACCACCGTTTCTATTGAAAAACCATTACAGTTAAACTGTGGCTTAAGCGCCCACTTCATCACCAAATATGACGAATCCACTCGCGAACATTTATTGAAAAACATTACAGAATTGCCAACCTTGGATAAGATTTGCATTTTACAGGACGCGACAATACTCGCCCGCGCTGGATTTGAAAATTCGGCGTCACTACTCCCATTGGCATTGTCGCTAAAAACCGAGATCAACGAAAAAGTCTTCGGGATGGCGGCTGGTTCTTTGACAGAACTGCGAAAATTCGTCGATGATAATGACGCCGCCAGAGATTCATTAAAGAAAATTTCTGGAGAATTTGCGCGCGCCACATTTGAAGAGCTTGGTTGGGATGAAAAAGCTGGAGAATCAGACGACGACCGCGAACGGCGCACCACGGCTTTGAGTTTGATGATGTATAGCGAAGATAAAGAAGTTTTGAATGAAGCGAAAACGCGTTTTGACAGCAACAAACTGGAAGACTTACCGACAGAAATTCGAGCTTTAATTATCAGCGCAAACGTGAGACATTTTGAAACGCCAGAGATGATTGAAAATCTCTTTGTCGCATATAAAAACACGCCGTCAAATGACCTGCAGAATGATATTGCAATTGGACTAACTTCTACCAAAAACCCTGAAACAGCAGAAAAAATTCTTACCAATATTAAAAATTCCAATATTATCCGCCCGCAAGACGCCAGCCGTTGGTTTGTGTATTTAATTCGGACCAGAGAAAGCCGTCAGATTGCTTGGAATTGGCTGAAAGAAAACTGGGCATGGGTCGAAGATACGTTTGGCGATGATAAAAGCTACGACGATTTTATTCGCTATGCCGCCACAGCCCTACTGACAACCGATGAACTTAACGACTTCCGACAGTTCTTTGAACCGATGGAAAATATTCCAGCCCTCGCCAGAACAATTAAGCTGGGAATTACCGAAATATCCGCGCGCGTCGAGTTGATTGAGCGATATAAGGCGGACGTGCTCTCTGCTTTGCAAACAACACTGTGATATATTATGCCGCATTTTTGATAAAATCTATTGACATTTTATACTATTAGTGATATATATATTAGCTTTTGTTGACGGAACAAATGTTTTGTCCGAAAGCGCACTTTGACAAGTTGAGAGAGTTTATAAACCGGAGGTGAGATTTTGCGATATTTTAAGAAGTATCCCGAAACCTCATCTTCGATCGTTCGCCATCCGGGCGTCTGATCAGTGTTTTCCCTGAGAAAAGACACAGGCATTCCGCCTGGGTGAGGAGAGAGTAGTGTCATGAGCTACAATACCAGAGGAGCTGGCAACATTGCCAGCGCCCTTTTCTTTCTTGTCGTCAGTGTCCTCTTCGAAGGATTTGTGATTATGGTGATGTGGGGCTGGCTCATCAGCCCCACGTTCAACGTCCACGAGTTGAATTTTACCCAGTCTATCGGGCTGAGCCTCTTCATCTCGTTGTTTGTCGCCCAATTCATCCCGTTGCTTGCCGCCCAATCGGACAGTGGAGCAGACCAATTTGAGAGCAGGGTTGCCTATTACTTGGCTCTTCTCGTGGTGTTGGGACTCGGTTGGATCGTCCACCTGTTCATGTAGCCACACACTGGACTGGCAAGCCGCTGAATTTGACGGTCTGGTCTCTCTCCGCCTATATTATTCTCCTGCTTGTCAGTTCGCTCCATAGATGTGTATCTATGCTGATGAGTCGAAAACGACGAAAGCGAACAATTTATTCCAGCACTACACATTCCTCAACTACGGGTGGATTTCCATCAACAGAAATTGCCATCATTTGCATATCACAGCTTTCATACTGCGGATTTTTGGCAATGAATATTTCAGCA
>CAUSLX010000032.1:0-7992 GCA_963532505.1 uncultured Candidatus Saccharibacteria bacterium
AATTCTTGCAGCGTGGCAATCAAATTGCCAACATTAACCCGACGCGAAACGTACATGCCTTCGACTTGATAAAATGTATGCTCGTGACGCGCATCCAAATCCTCGTTGCGGAAAACGCGATCAGGAACGATAGCGGCAATAGCCTCGCCTTTTTCCAAATTGTCGTGATATTTCGTCAATACGCGATTTTGCATAGTCGACGTATGCGCCGGCGCAATCAAACGATCGCCATTAGAGTCGGTTTCTTCGGTCATAAACGTGTCATAATCGTCGCGCGCTGGATGACCTTTTGGAAAATTCAGACTCTCAAACATATGGAATTGATCATCAATCTCTCTGGACTCTTCCGTGACAAAACCCATGCGATTAAAAATCTCAGAAATGCGCTCAATTTCAGCACTCAGCGGATGAATCGTACCTTGTTCGCTCGGCAAAAGTTCGGGCTTTGGCGAATTCACATCCATCGGCGCCGTAACGTCAATCGGTTTCAAGTCAACTTTTTCCAGCTCTTCCAGTCGCACAGCAATAGCCTGTTCAATCGCCTGCTTCAACTCGTTAATCTGCTTACCGAACGGACCACGCTCAACTGGCGGCAATGACTTGATTTGATCATACAATTCCTTAAGTCGTCGATCGCGCAAAAACTCACGCGGAGACTTGGATTGCGAAACCGCCAAAATTATTTCTCTTCTCAATTCGTCTAAATCAACCATTTTATCGTCCTTGCATTAAAAACATTACAATCACCACGCCAGCCATAATAGCAATTAAAATCCACGCCCACGCCAAAGTCGTCGTCTGTTTCGTGCCTTCCAAATATCTTATGTCGTCGACGCCGTCCATAGTTGCCTTTTCTTGCAAACTCGAAGCCTTCGCCTTCTCTCTTAATTCCGCCGCAATTCGCTCTTGCAATTCACTACGCTGATCTTGTTGATTTACAAATAATCCCATAACTACAGTATAGCAAATTATGTTATAATAGTCGTGATATTACTTTAAGGAGGGAATATGGCTACGAAGAAAACTTCAAAGAAAGCCCCAGTTAAAGCCGCAGAAAAGAAAACCGCTGCTGCTAAAACTGAAACCAAAACGACCGTCAAGTACGTCGTTACTGAATCTACCGCTAAAAGCAAGCGTGTCGAACTAGATTCTAAATTACCAAACAATTTAATTAACATCGTTATTGCGGAAGTTATCGGCACGTTCATTTTGACGCTTGCCGCATTATTCGCATCAGATATTTTGTCATCGATGTATGTCGGTTTTGCGTTGATGTTTATCGTTGCAATTATCGGCAACATTTCTGGCGCACACGTAAACCCAGCTGTCACGTTTGGTCTATGGACAATGCGTAAGCTAAAAACCGTACTCGTACCATTTTACTGGGGTGCACAATTCCTCGGTGCAATGGCGGCTATCGTGCTTGTTGGCTCATTAACAAACGGCGGATTTGCCCTAAGCTTTGACCAATTCACCGCGTTCTCTTGGAGTATCTTCGCGATGGAATTAGTCGGTACCGCTGTATTTGTATTTGGCGTTGCCGCAGTTTTGCAGCGCAAAGAAATCAAAGCAGCTGGTCAAGCTTTTGGAATTGGCTTAGCATTGATGATTGGCCTTGTCGTATCTGGCTCAATCTCTTCATACATTAAAAGCACTGCTATCGCAAAAATCCAAAAAGAGCAAAGTACTGCCCAAACTGAGAAAAATGGTCGCACTTACCCACGCGAAATCTACATCTCAGGAGCAACTTTGAACCCAGCAGTTTCTTTGGCTGTTACAGAGAAAACCGACTCTCAACTACGCAGCAACGGGGTATTGCCAGCTGAAGGCGAAAAAAGTTATTCACGCTTTAGCCTGGAAGTAATTGCCGCTACCCTAATCGGCGCAGCATTAGGCGGTAACCTATTTCTACTCGTCAATTACCGAAACAAAGATGAAGAATAGATTATAACTTCACAATAAAATATCCCGCTTAATCGGCGGGGTATTTTTTATGTCAATCTTCCTGAGTCGGCCGATCAATAAGCTCCGGCTGCGCTTGATTATCACCGCCAGAAATTCGCACGACATCCTTATCGATCTTCCCCAGTTCCTTGTACGTATTGTTATAATGACCAACGGTCGTGCTAAGACTCTTGCCCATTTTCGTCATCAACTCGTCAAACTTTTTAATGTGAACGCCCAATTGCCCAACTCGAACCTGAATGTCTTTGGCCTGCTCTTCAATCTGCAAACTACGAAGCCCCTGAAGAACAGTTTGCAGGTACGCGAGAAAACTCGTCGGGCTCACAATAATCACTCGTTTATCTCGGAATGCGTATTCAATCAGATCGCGACTCGAACCGCCCTGACCGACATTATTAATCAGAAGATCGTAATACAAAGATTCGCTTGGAATGAACATAAAAGCAAAGTCCATTGTGTTTTCGCGCGGACGAATATATTTACTAGTTTCGTCGATTCGCCCCTTAAGGTCAGCCTTCACCTTATTTAGCCACATTTCACGCTCGGATTTTGTCTCGGCGTTAATCATGCGATTGTAATTCTCCAAAGAAAACTTACTGTCCACCGGCAATATTTGACCCTTGTCCAGAAAAATAACCGCGTCAACAATTTCACCGTCCTTGAAACGATATTGCATTTGATACTGCTTGGCTGGCAAAACATTATCCAACACGCTTTCCAGGTAAAACTCACCAAAAACCCCGCGTTGCTTTGGATTTTGCAACACGTTTTGCAAGGTTTTCAGATCGGTCGCCACATCAACCACGCGCTTATTGGTCTCATCCAATTTCGCCAATCTCTGCGTCACATCAGCCACCAACTTCGCGCTTTCTGACAATTGTTTCTGTACGGAAGTCTGGACTTGCGCATTACTTCGCTCCAACTTATCACTAACGGATTCATTCAGTTTTGCAATAGTTCGCCCCAATTCCACGACATCAGTCTTAATTAGCTCGACCGATGATTGATTTTTTAGCTCGCTGATTTTTGATTGCAAGACAAATAATGTCGCACCCAAACCAATAGTAATAACAATTAAGAGAATAATGATAATGATTTCCATACACTTAGTGTACAGTGATTATAACGCCAAGACAACTCGTGCTAAGATTGCGAATAAAGTCATAAATAAAATTGCTGCGCCGTTGCCGCGAATTCTATTCAGCCAAATTAACGACAAATACACCAAAACTGTCGCCAAAACTACCCATAGCAATGACAAAATCCAAGATCCGCCAGCCCATAATGTAGCACCCCATAACGACACAGTTGCCGCGACTACTACCAACAGAGGTCGCTTAATACCAAATACCGCCAATACCGGCACCAACATAATTCCCGCCAGAACTAACGCAACGTAAGATGCGATGCTTGTGCTGTTTGCGCAAATAGAAATATGCTCAGCGTTTGCGCAAAATACAGGCGTGATCATAAATTTATCAAACGCAAGAGCCAGCAACCAGATAGCCACGCCGCTAGCAACTAAAATCGCCAAAATCCTCAAGAAAACTCGCCTCGAAAATGGATATGTGTAATCTGATATTTCTTCACGGAAAATAGCTGACAATAATTTCATACATAAATTGTAACGTAAACTTGTCAATATTGCAAATGTATATGCTTAAATATTATGCTTTTTCAGGAGACTCATCGGTTTATACCAAACAATCCCGACGCAAGCAATCAATAATCCGCCAATAACGTCAAGCGGCGTATGCACCAGAGCAATAACCCGACCGACACATATTAAGATTGTCATAACTAGACAAACAACAGCCAGCCGCCAACTCTTTGCTCCGAAAAATACCGCCAAAGTAATTGCCATTGTAAATAGAGCGTGATCAGACGGAAAACCCGGATTATTAAGGAATGACGCGCCGGCAGATACGCCCAGAATCTCGAACGGACGCATTTGATCTGGTTGATAAATTGACCCGATGATTTTTGCCGCCACATAAGCAGTCAAGCCAGCCATCAACACTTGACTATAAACTTGATACTTCTCTTTATTTGGAACTAATTTTATCAACGCGTACGCACCAATTAGCACGACCGGCGCCACTAGTCCGTCAGCAATTAGCTTCACAATCCATTGCAAATTCATACTACCAGTATATCGCGTCAACGCTGGCCAGTAAACGCTTGCGGAAATCATTTTTCTATAGTACAATTATGTTTGCCGTTGGGATGTCGCCAAGTGGTAAGGCAGCGGGTTCTGGTCCCGCCATTCGGGGGTTCGAATCCCTCCATCCCAGCCAAGTTTGAAATTTAGCAGCCAATTATTTGGCTGTTTTTTTCGTCGATAAATTTGCGCAAATCAACAAAATCCACATCATGAATACCAGAAAAATCGCAGCCACATTATTCACATTCTTTATCGTTGCACCAAATATCACTGCCGCGTGCCCGTTCGCAAACGCAAAAAAACTAATTACCGTCATAATCCCCAAACTCAAAAAGCCAGCCATTCTACTCGTCAGAGTAATTCTTTTTGACATATTCATATCAATTAAAAACGACAACGACATCAGCTCAACAACCACCAATATTATCGCAATCGGAAGACCTAAAGATGACGGAACCCCCGCAGAAGTAATGACCGCAGAAAACTTCTCAAACGTAAATAATTGGCATAATAATGGCACCATTATTAATAGTCCTGTAATCAATTTAACAATTTTATTCACTTTTATAGACATAATTTCAGTATAGCTTGCGCGTCAAAAAAGCTCAAGCTTGTTGTATTTTTTACGAAAGCACTTGCACTTTTTATAAAAACGTCATAAAGTTAAATCAGCGAACGTTACAAAAATAAACACCAAACAGTATCTTCGCTCTACGACAAATCCACCACAACTTAAAATACCCCGTCTCTATGGGGTATTTTTATTGGTCAATATCCGCGATTGTTCAGCGCGCCACTCGGCAATTTTTCCGTGGTGTCCGCTCAATAAAACATCCGGCACACGTAAACCTTTAAACTCCTCAGGTCGTGTATATTGTGGAAATTCCAACGTTTCTCCATCTGAAAAACTTTCAATTTCCGCAGACTTTTCGCCGCCCAAAACTCCAGGAATCAACCTAACAATAGAATCAATCATCATCATTGCCGCCAGCTCTCCGCCCGTCAGTACAAAATCGCCAATACTCCACTGTTCATCAACTAGTTCTAAAATTCGCTCATCAACACCCTCGTATCGCCCGCAAATAAATATCACACCCCTGTCATCATCGGCTTCTTCCTGGGCTTTAGCCTGCTTCCAGCGTTGCCCTCGCGGACTCATCAGCACTACCTTCGCTGTTTTATCTTGAGATTTCGCAAATTCCACCGCTTTCCATAACGGCTCAACCATAAGAAGCATCCCGTCGCCGCCACCATAAGGAGTATCATCAACCTGACGACGAGGGCCCAAACCAAACTCCCGCAGATTCACTGTCGTAAGCTCCACAATACCGTCTTTCTGAGCCTTCCACATCATGGAGTTATTAAAAACTCCCGTTGTCATTTCTGGGAAAAGCGTAATTACTTGAAACTTTCTCATCTGTTACAGTGTAGCAAGTGTTGACTTTTTTGTCCAGGTATGATATGTATATATTAACTTCTACTCAACCGAGTAGAAGTAGCCCTTAGAGGAAGAGAGAGACGTCATGTCTTGTATCACCGAGAAAAACACTAACTGGTCCGCGGAAGGTTCTAATCTCTCCATCAAAATGGAGGAGCACACTTTGGAAATAAACGCGTACACCATACCTCGTCGTGGTTACAAAAATCACATCGAGGACTTAGTACGGGAACATCTCACCCCCTACTCCGACTCCGGAGATATTAACCGAATTGAAACTCTGAAGTCTGATTTCGATGAAGTTACCGGCTTCGCAGTCTACGCCGGAGACACCATGGTGCTCAAGGTAGTACCACGGTCATGGAGTAAGGGGAAACCCGCCAAAACCGGAATAGGAGTCGAGATCTGGCCTGTTGTAGAACAGGTAACCGAATCTAAGCGCCTTGCAAGCGTTTTCGAGATAATCGCCAAGCTAGACGAACCCTACGTCCTGTTCTGGGACGGAGGACATTGGTCGATTAAAAGGGTTTTCTAACGCCCGCTGAGAAAATAGCTCGTTGAGACATCAAGTCTCGGCTTGAGTCTCGGCGGGCTATTTTCATGTCTTTTTACAGAAATTATTCCCCACCAAAAAACCGTCCTAATAAGGACGGTTTTTTAGCACAAATAAGGCTCTCAATGGTTTCCCATTGTCTCGCATAGAGCTGTTCTCGCATAATGTCTGTGCTTGAACTGGTTCTAATTATATATCAAGGTCGTCGAGTTCTGCAAGCTCTTTTCTGGTGTTTTCTGCGTAAGAAGATTCATTTTCCACAGCTTCATCTGTTGAGTTATCCACAGAAGCATGATCGTTATAGCTATTACCCTCACGCTCACCAGAAAAACCATCATTGTTAACAATCTTCAAGTTATATCGAGCGTCATTCTTTGCGCCCAAAGCTCGCAGAAGTGTACGCAAACTCTGTGCCGTACTGCCGCGCTTACCAATAACTCGACCCAAATCTGCTGGATTAACTGTCAATGTTAGTAAAACGCCCTTTTCATCAATCGTTCGGTCTACTACGACGTCTTCTGGATGTCCAACCAACGCCTTTACAGTATATTCTACAAACTGCTGATCTATTGTTGACATTCTGCCCCTCCTCCTGGAATTAAACTGTATTTTCATTATACACGAGCAGTTTACGCCGTGCAAACTTTAATTATTTCTCGCCAGATTCTTGATATTTAGCAATTGCAGCACGAGCAGCTTGCTGTTGGGCAACTTGCTTAGACGGACCAATTCCTCGTCCCATCATATTATCGCCAACAAAAACCCCAAGAGTAAAGACTTTATCGTGATCTGGACCTTCTTCGCTCAGGACTTTATATATTGGCGTTTGATTGTCAACTCGCTGAGAAATCTCTTGCAAATACGACTTCGGATCACGCCAACTGCCCGACTCTAAAATTCCATCCAACTTAACAATTATATGCTTGTGAATAAAATCGCGAGCATCGTCAAAGCCACGCTCCAGATAAATAGCGCCGATTACCGCCTCAAATGCATTAGCTAAAATCTGTAAATGCGCTCGCTCTGAGCCGTTCTTCTCACCCTTTGACATACGAATCAGCGGGCCGTAACCCAACTTATCACCAGCATCGCCAATACTTTCCGTTCGCACCAAAGCCGCCCGCCAAGCAGTCAAAATTCCCTCTGGCTCAGAAAAATGCGTAAACAAATATTCCGTTACTGCCAATTCCAAAACCGCATCACCTAAGAATTCCAAGCGCTCATTGTGGTGATGAACGGATTTTCGATGCTCATTCACATAGCTACGGTGAGTCAAAGCTGTAATCAGCAAATCCAAATTCGTAAATTCAAAACCTAATTTTTCGCGCGCAAAATCTTGATATGGCGCAGTGTTCATTCCGTTCATTTATAAGTTCTCCTGTCTAATTCGTTTCATTGCCAAAAGAATCAGCTTGCCAATATCTTCATATTCAACTTCATCCAGTGCCTCATGAAAACTAAACCATTTAAGACCATTCATCCACTCTTCCTTCTGGAGTTTCTCATTAGGATCCAGCGCCTTAACTAGATAAACTTGCGTTGTCATCAATACCAATTTATCGATTCGACGATAACGAAAATTCACCTTACCCAACCAGCCGTGCAGTTCAATTTTCTTCAGCCCAGTTTCCTCGCCGATTTCCCTACGAGCCGTCACTTGAGCCGTTTCACCTGGCTCAATATGACCTTTGGGAATTGTCCAGCGGTCGCGAGCGTCCTGATATAGCAAAAACTCTGCCTCGCCCTTTTTATTACGACGAAAAATCACGCCACCGGCAGTTGGCTCGCGTACAATTTCCTGAATCAATGGCTTCTTGCTGCCACCAAAATATTTTTTTATCTTATCAAAGTTGCTTGTTCTCACTGTCGGAC
>CAUSLX010000033.1:0-7826 GCA_963532505.1 uncultured Candidatus Saccharibacteria bacterium
AGGAAATATTTCGGTAAACCAAGCATTCTGCCGACTCCTAAAAGCGCTGATTTGACAGATTCCTGCTTGCTGCGAATTCGACTCATACGCCTATTATACGATATTCGTAAAGGCAATTCGATCATCCGCGGCAGCAACTTTTACTGTATCTCCGTCGTGAATTCGCCCGTCGATCAGTTCGAGCGCCAAAGGATCAAGCACGCGTTTTTGAATCAAACGCTTAAGTGGCCGAGCGCCGAAACTCGGGTCGTAGCCGTCTCGCGCCAACATGTCACGAACGCTATTGTCAAAATCCAGTGTTATGTCGCGACTATCTTTAACTTGGCGAACAACTTTTTCTAATTGTACGTCAACAATTGCACGCATCGATTCAGGATGAATGCGATCAAAAATCACGATGTCGTCAATTCGGTTTAAGAATTCTGGACGGAAATGACCACGAAGTGTCTCTAAAATTTGATTGTCGAGCGAGCTAATGTCGTCGCCCGTGTAGTCCATAATCATTTGCGATCCGACGTTGCTGGTCATGATGATAATGGTGTTGCTAAAGTCAATCGTTCGTCCTTGTCCGTCCGTCAATCGACCGTCGTCCAAAACTTGCAATAGAACGTTAAACACGTCGGGGTGTGCTTTTTCGATTTCGTCAAACAAAACCACGCTATAAGGGCGTCGTCTAACGGCTTCCGTCAATTGACCGCCTTGATCGTAGCCGACATATCCTGGAGGTGAACCGATCAATCTGGCTACGGCGTGGCGTTCCATATATTCGCTCATATCAATTCGAATCATGGCGTGCTCGTCGTCGAATAATTCACGACATAAACTGCGCGCAACTTCTGTTTTTCCTACGCCAGTAGGGCCGAGGAATAGGAATGAGCCAATCGGTCGATTGATGTCGCCGAGTCCAGCGCGTGACCTACGAATAGCGCTTGCCACGGCTGCCACGGCGCGATCTTGTCCGATGACTTGGCGGCTGATTGATTCTTCTAATTTGGTCAATTTGCTGGATTCGCTTTCCATCAATCGTTCCACTGGAATTCCGGTCCAGCGCGCTACCACGCCAGCGATATCGTCAGGCGTAACTTCTTCGCGGAGCAATCGGTCGTGAGTTGGAATTGCCGCTAGCTCCTCGCGGGCGCTTGCTAATTTTTTCTCCAGCTCCGGTAAATCGCCATACTTAATGCGGCTGGCGGTGGCTAAGTCTGCGTCGCGTTCAGCAATCTCCAATTGCGAACGTAGATTGTCCATTTTCTCATTGGCCGTATTGACGGTTTGTAAAATGTCTTTTTCGTGTTGCCATTTTTTATCAATCACTTCGGCTTTTGCGCGAATCTCGGCAATTTGCTCTTTGATTTCGTTTTTGCGAATATTGGCGTGGTCGGATTTATCCTTTTTCAGCGCCGCTTCCTCGATTTCCAATTGCAAACGTCTATTGTTCAATCGATCCAGCGCAATTGGCACACTTTCTAATTGCATTTTGAGCGAGCTGGTCGCTTCGTCAAGTAAGTCGACTGCTTTGTCTGGCAAGAATCGGTCGGGCAAATATCTGGTGGACAATCTGGCGGCTGCCACGATTGCGTCATCAGCGATTTTTACTCCGTGATGAATTTCGTATTTTTCCTTCAATCCGCGCAAAATGGCGACGGTGTCGTCAAAACTTGGTTCGCCAACGTAAACTGGCTGGAATCTTCGTTCTAAGGCGGCATCTTTTTCGACATATTGGCGATATTCAGCGAGCGTCGTCGCGCCAATCATATGCAATTTTCCGCGAGCCAGCGCTGGTTTTAACATATTGCCCGCGTCCATACTGCCTTCGCTTTTTCCAGCACCAACCATGGTGTGAATCTCATCGACAAAAAGAATAATCTCACCGGCCGCTTCTTCTACTTCTTTCAGAACAGCTTTCAGTCGATCCTCAAATTGTCCGCGGAAACTAGCGCCAGCCAGAAGACTGGAAATCTCCAGGGAAATTAGTCGTTTATCTTTTAGTGAGGCGGGAACGTTGCCTTTGACAATTCGTTGCGCCAACGCCTCAACAATTGCGGTTTTACCAACTCCCGGCTCACCGATGAGGACGGGATTGTTTTTAGTGCGGCGACTTAAAATCTGCATAGTGCGTCGAATTTCTTCATCTCGACCGATCACTGGATCGAGTTTACCTTCGCGCGCCAACGCTGTTATATCTGTACCAAATTTTTCGAGTGGTTTAGTTGTTTCTTCTTGATTCATGTTTGGTGGCATAAAATCCTCCTTTTGGTTTTTAGTCCTAATTTGTTGCGCCCCGGCAAAAGACAGAATGGTAAGATTTGATATATCTATCATAACAAATTAGCACTCTCGGTGCAAGAGTGCTAATAAAATAAATAGTTATTTTGTGATATGTTAAATGTATGAATATTCTTGTCACTGGTGGCGCTGGATATATCGGCAGTCACACAATCATCGAACTATTGTCATCAAATCATAACGTAGTGGTTGTTGATAATTTATCAAATTCATCCGTCGAAAGTCTGAAGCGAGTTGAAGAAATTACTGGTCAATCAATACCGTTTCACGAATTCGATTTATGTGATCATCAGCGACTATCAGAGTTATTTAAGACTGAGAAAATTGACGCCGTGATTCACTTTGCTGGGTTGAAGGCGGTTGGTGAATCGGTTGAAAAGGCGCTTCTTTATTATAAAAATAATCTCGAAAGCACGTTGGTTTTGCTTGATGTGATGCAAGAATTTGACGTGAAGAAATTGGTGTTTTCTAGTTCGGCAACAGTTTATGGCGATCCTGCTAAATTACCAATTACCGAAGATATGCCGCTGTCCGCCACAAATCCATATGGCCAAACAAAGTTGATGATTGAGCAAATACTTCGCGATATTTCTGCGACAAATCAAAATTGGCAATTTACATCTCTTCGCTATTTTAATCCAGTTGGCGCGCATCCGAGTGGTCGCATCGGGGAAAATCCCTCGGGAATCCCGAACAATCTTCTGCCGTTTGTGTCGCAAGTTGCTGTTGGTAAGCGAGAGTATTTGAGTGTTTTTGGCGACGATTATGACACTCCAGATGGAACTGGCGTGCGCGATTATATTCACGTGGTTGATTTGGCGAAGGCTCATGTGGCGGCTTTGGAGAATTTGGGCCGACCGAACGAATATAAGGTTTACAATATTGGTACTGGTCATGGTACTTCAGTTTTGGAATTAGTGAAGGCGTTTGAGAGGGTATCTGGTCGCGATGTTCCGTATCAAGTTACGCCACGTCGAGCAGGTGACATCGCGACGTGCTATGCAGACCCAGGCTTGGCGGAAAGAGAGTTAGGTTGGCGAGCAGAATTGACAATTGAAGATGCTTGCCGCGACGCTTGGAATTGGCAGAGCAATAATCCAAATGGCTACAATGGCTAATTGCCGGACTTGGTGAAAATCTTATTTTCGTAATAAGCGGAACGTTTGGAAAGTTCTGAATTTAAGTTTTCAATTCCGCCGTATTGTTCGACTAAGGTTTTCTTTCCAGAGAATAAATTTGTGCCCAGACCTAATCGGTCGCCGTCAATTTTAACTCCCAGCGCCGCCAAAGTTGACGGATACATATCAAATGTCGTGAATTGACGATTCTTTGAGTGACTAGTTGGAATGGCTGGATTTATAAACGTGTTGTAAATGGTTCGCTGATAATTAGTTCCGCCAATTTTTTCGTCGTAGTATGAAGTTTGCATTCCTAAATGGTCGCCAGAAATAATAATTGTGGTGTTTTCGTAAAATGGCTGAGATTTAACCCAATTGACGAATGCGGCGACTTGTTTTGAGGAACAAGCGTGGACATTGTCGTATTGATTGTTGAAGGTTTTGGCGCAGGTTTTATCCAAATAGCCATCGGTAAAATGTGTATCGGCGGTCAATAGTTGTAAGTTAAATGGCTTGTCTGACGCCGCCAAACGCGAGGCTTCTTCGCGGGCAAATTGGAATAATTTTTTGTCTTCATAGCCCCACCAAACTTTGTAATCTTCGGATATTTTTCCGTGTTTTTTGGCGTAATTGTAATCTTCGATATTGAAATTGCCGTGCTGAGTTAATAATTTATCGCGTCCGCCAAAACTTGCTTCAGAGCCCATAATAAATGTTTGATTATAGCCTTGTTTTTCTAAAATCTCACCAAGACTATATGCTCCTGGCAAAAACCTCTTAAATTCGCCAAGTGCATTATGGTCGCGTCCACCGACCAAGTTTTCTTTCAGTGGGACGCCAGCAGATTGCGCAGCCATTCCCGCTACAGTCCAGCCAGTATTTGTTGCAGGCAAAGCGCCGCCAATACCGGATGCTTTGTTTGAGAATGAGGTATTTTTTAATGCCAATTCTTCCAGCTCTGGAATGATGGAGGTTTCGGAGCTGCCGCCATTAGCCTTTGATGCTAAAGTGTTTTCCATTGACTCTAAATAGATGTATATTAAGTTGCGTTTTTTCTCTGGAAAAGTTAATTTGGCGGTTTTTGGATTGACGTAATTTTCTTCATATAATTTGGTTGATTGGGTCAAGGCGTAAATATAGTTAGGGATGCCGAAACTTTGAATTAGAAGGACGATCGCAATTAAAAACATACTTAGCGAGTAAATTGCTTGATTTCGTAATCTCAAAAACGGCAGAGTAAATTTTCGTGATGATTTGATTTTTTTCAAGCAAAAGGCGATTATGCGATTGATAAAAGAGATCGATTTGTCGAACATTGGGATTAATAAAGTGCCGAATAATAGGAAAACCAGCGGAATATTTTGTAGGACGGCCGACCATAAATTGTCAGATTTGCCACCAGCTAATCCGTTGACGAAATAAAAAATTATCTCGTCGATTTGTGAATCTTTAAAGACTATATATTTATAGCGCGCCGCAATTAAGCAAAATGCCGCCAAAAAAAGCAAAATAATTGATATTGATTTAATCCAGAAACGTTTGGTAAATTTAATTTTTCTCACCATTCTATTATATCACTTACGTTTTTTGCGGATGAAGGGGTATAATAAAAGCATGAGCAAGAATAAGACGCGCACATTCGGAATTAGTTGGTGGATTGGGCTGGTTTTATTTGCGGGTATGATTTGTTTGATGTTGGGCGATATTTTACATCGAGATGGCGTAATTGGCTCAAAAACTGATGTTTTAGTAATGGGTACGAATGCTGGATTTAAGCCGTTTGAATATATTGATAACAATCAAGTGGTTGGCTTTGACGTTGATCTGGCGAGGGAAATTGCTAAAAGTTTGGGCAAAGATTTGAAGGTCGAAGATATGTCGTTTGACGGGCTACTTCCGGCGCTGGATAGTGGGCAAATTGATATGGTGGCGGCTGGAATGACAGTGACGCCTGAGCGAGAAAAAAATGCGCTGTTTTCAGATCCGTATTATTCGGCGTCACAGAGAATAATTGTTAAAAAGGGTAGTCCGATTCGCAATAAATATCAATTGCCAGGGCGAAAAATTGGCGTGCAGCTGGGTACGACTGGCGATACTTTGGCGTCTAAAATTGCTGGAGCATCAGTCACACAATTCCAAACCGCGCCGAGTGTTTTGCAGGAATTAAGTTCGGGAAAAATTGAAGCAGTTATTCTGGACGACGCTCCCGCAAAGCAATATTCGGCTGGATTTTCTGACTTAGAAATCTTACCGGGCGCGCTCAGCGATGAAAGTTATGCGATTGCTATTAAAAAAGATAATAAAGACCTCTTGGAGAAGGTTAATAAAGAAATTGCCAAGATGAAAAAAGATGGTCGCTATGAAAAATTAATCCGCAAATATTTTGGTGAGGAGACTAAATCGTGAATTTTTGGGAAGTGATTTTTGGCGGCGGTCGATGGCTATTTTTATGGCATGGATTAGAGGTGACGCTGGTTTTGACTGTGTTGTCGCTGATTTTAGGGTCGGCAATTGGTGTACTTGTCGCCCTGATGCGCACGTCGAATTTACGACCATTTGGCAGGATGAAAACGAGTAGACTCGCGAACTTTAATCCGCTGGCTAGTTTGGGAAAAATTTATGTCGATATTATTCGCGGCACGCCACTTTTGGTCCAGTTATTGATTATGTATTACGTTGTTTTTGGGTCGTATCAATTTATGCCGAAGATTTTTGTGGCGGCGGTGGCGTTCGGGATAAATAGCGGTGCGTATATCGCCGAGATTATTCGTGGCGGAATTCAGAGTATTGATAAGGGGCAAATGGAAGCGGCTAGGTCTTTGGGTCTGAGCAATTGGCAGACAATGCGGCTAGTCATTTTGCCGCAAGCAATGAGAAATTCGTTACCGGCGTTGATTAGTGAGTTTATCGCGCTATTAAAGGAAACTTCGGTTGTTGGTTGGATTGGTCTGAATGATATTATGCGAGGCGCGGACAATATTCGTTTTCAAACGGCGACAGCTTTTCAATCGCTATTTGCCGCTGCGGCGATGTACTTAATTTTGACGGCGATTTTTACGCGAGTAATGGCGCGAGTAGAAAGGAAATTGAAGCATGACGATGATCAGCGTTAAAAACTTGAAAAAAACGTTCGGCACAAATCGAGTTCTTCGCGATATTGACGTGGAAATTGAAGAGGGTGAGATTGTCGTGGTGGTTGGATCTAGTGGTTCCGGCAAGTCGACATTCTTGCGCTGCCTGAACTTACTGGAGGAGCCGACTTCGGGCGAGATTATCGTCGATGGCGTTAAAATTACTGATCCACACGTAAACTTGAACGCGTTGCGTCAGAATATTGGCATGGTTTTTCAGCAATTTAATCTGTTTCCAAATTTGAGCGTGATTGAAAATATTAAATTAGCTCCGAAAAAACTGCGTAAATTTTCAGATCAAAAAGCGACAAAATTGGCGCGAAGTTTATTGGACGATGTTGGGCTATTAGACAAAGCGGACGCTTCGCCGAATAGTTTGTCTGGCGGTCAAAAACAGCGAGTAGCAATTGCGCGGGCGCTAGCGATGGAGCCGAAAATTATGCTTTTTGACGAGCCGACTTCAGCGCTAGACCCAGAGATGATTGGCGAAGTTTTGGACGTGATTAGGAAAGTTGCCAAAAAGGGAATGACGATGGTAATTGTTACGCATGAAATGAAATTCGCCCGTGAAGTCGGGACGCGGATGATTTTCTTAGACAAGGGCGAGATTATCGAAAATGGCACGCCAGCCCAGGTAATGGATCACCCGAAAACTGAACGCGCTAAAAAATTCTTCGCCAAATAGTCTAAGCGTCCCAGCTATAATTCGCTTAGAATTGGAACTTCTGTCAATTTGTTAACCAGCTGGTCCAGATCAACCTCTGTCAGATAACTCGGTAAAATTCGCGTCGTTTTCGGATCGACAAAGCCGCATTTGGCCACTTCCTCGACACCGTGAGAAGTTTTTTCTAAGTCAATGTTTTGATAATCTTGCCAGTTGGTAATGAGGAAGAAAAATTCCAATTGCTCGTTCGGGCCATGTGCTGATTGTTCGCCTGATTCGGCGAATTGTTGTATAAATAACAACTTACCGATTTCTGGCTCAACACCTGTTTCTTCAATCATTTCTCGACGCAAGCCGTCCAGCAAGCTTTCACCCATTTCCAAGCCGCCGCCCGGCGTACACCAAAAATTACGCCCTTTGCCATTATTGGCGGTCAATTGTTGGCAGAAAATTTCGCCGTTTTCATTGATAATAATTCCGCGTACATTTACTCTTCGTTGCATAAAACCTCCTTTGATTGCTAATAGCCAGAGGTCCAATTAGTCTGAACGTGCGCCCAATAATTTCATGGTCGGGGTGACTGGATTTGAACCAGCGACCTCACCGTCCCGAACGGTGCGCGCTACC
>CAUSLX010000034.1:0-7762 GCA_963532505.1 uncultured Candidatus Saccharibacteria bacterium
TAGCCTCCGTATGAGAGGCTTATTTTATTTGATATCTTTTAAGCTGGCAGGATTTTGCTTGATTTATGCGCCATTCTGAGTGGCAATTAATACATCTGTAAGATGAGGAAGTGGCCTGTAATCCAACTGCGCCACACTGAGGACAAAGACTACGTTTATGTAGCCAGTTCCTGTAACTATCCAAAGAATCTTGAATATTATCGTCGTCCATACTGAGGGTTAAGCCGTATTTTGACGCCAAAGTATCAACGGCATATTCCCAGGCAGATCTTTCCATTTCGATTAACTGGACATCATATTGATAATTTTTATGACCAAGTTTAGCATGGGCGATTTCGTGTAAAAGTTGTACTAAATCTTCTTGCGAATCTAATTTTTCGTAATAGATTGTTTGCGAATTAGGGTTCCAGGAAAATACTTCACCCTCCTTGAATTGCAGTTCTGGAAAATCGCGTTTAATTTGAGGCAAGCTGACTGATGGCATTGTCGTAGCATCCATATAATACAATTTCTGCTGGGTTAGGGGCGCTGATTATTTTTGGTACTGATATGGCGGCGGGTAAGTTTTCTGCCAGAAGACCGCTTAAAATATCTGAAAAATAGGATGTGAACACTCCCACGCTCCCGCCAATAACAACGACATCTGGTTGCGTAAAGGCGATGAGGGGTTGTAATCCAGCTTTTATCCTATTGGCGACCTCTTCCCAGACTTCCAGGGGTGTGTCTGATGATAATTCGCCAAAAATTCTCTGTAAAACCCTACCTGCAGCAATTTCTTCCCAAGTGGTAATCTTGCCATTGTAACTCAAAGACATATGTCCGCCCTCGCAGTCGCTAAGCTCTTTATGTAGATTTCCATTCAGGATTAGGGAAGTGCCAACGCCGGTTCCTAGGGTGATATATAGACCGCATCTGGGAGTTTTGGGCAATCTGAGCATACTTGCCAGTCCTGCCATATTGGCATCATTTGCAATGAATATTGGTATATTAGGAAAATATCGGGAAAGTAGCTCACGGATAGGTTGATTTTTCCAGCCGAGGTTTTGGCACCACACTGCTACACCGTCCTTAACTACCCCTGGCAGAGCCACAGAAATTGCGTCAATCGGCTTATCGTTTGTAATCAGGTGAATTTGATCGGCGACGCGTTGAATGTATTGGTCTACGTTTTTAGGGGTGGGGAATTTAATGATATGCTTAGGATTTTTTTCCTCATCAAAGCTGGCTACTAATGTTTTGGTCCCACCTGTGTCAACCGTAATAATCATATATTTATTATATCACCAGCTTTACTTATAAGAGGTCATTATGATATAATAAAGAAAATTTGAGTGGAGATATAATATGAAGCGAGTAAATCAGGCTGGATCAATTGGAGTTTTTGTAGTAGTAGGTGCTATTTTAGTGGCTATATCTTTGGCTGTTCTTTACGGAATTAGGCAGAATAATTTATCACAAGATGGGGCGCCAATTTCTAGCGATTTGGTAGCATCAGAGAATAGTAACAAGAATTCACAAAACAACAGCACATCTCAGCAGCCTGCAGATCAAAAAACGAATAGTCAGTCGAGAGGAAGAGGCGAAGCGCGAACCGACGTGAAGACTGAAGAGTCAAAAAAGACAACTCCTACATCTGAATCCTCTCAGTCTCAACAATCGCCATCATCTACAACGCCAGCTCCTTCTACTCCTTCTAAGCAATCCGACAAAGGATTACCAAAAACTGGACCAGAAGATGTAGTTATTTCTGCGGTGGCTTTTGGCGCTTTGGCGTTTTTGGCGGTAGCTTATCAGCGATCTCGCTATCTGATCTAGCTTTGACTTCTGCTCATCTGTTGTGATATAATTGTGGTAATCTGTGGGGATATTTTTATTATGCCCCTGAGAAACAATATCAATTTTAAGGAAGGGGTCTTTAGAAGACTTATGGCAGACGCCAAAATTACAATGGACGACTTGCTGGCTCAAGCAGGCGATAGTGTTAAACAACTTACTGTTGGTGAAACAGTTGACGGTACTGTTTTATCAGTAAAGAAGCACGAAATTTTAATCGATTTAGGACCTTTGGGCGTTGGCTTGGTTCCACGCCGCGAAGTTAGCCTTTCAAAGAACTACAATGTTGGCGATTCAGTAATTGCTAGCGTAATTGATACCGAATTGGAAGACGGTTATTCGCTACTTTCATTGCGCAAGGCTGCGAAAGATCGTGGTTGGGATGAAGTTATGGCTAAATTGGAATCTGGTGAGATCATCACCGTTGTGCCATATGACGCTAACCGCGGTGGACTACTAGTTGAATACGAAGGTATTCGCGGATTCTTGCCAGTATCGCAATTGTCAGCTGAGCACTATCCTCGCGTAGGTTCTAGCGACAAGGACGAAATTTTGCAACGATTGAACAGTTTGGTAAAGAAGGACATTAAAGCGCGAATCTTGGATGCTGACCGAAAAGCTAACAAATTGATCTTCTCTGAAAAAGAGGCGGTTAAAGAAGGTTTGGCAGAGCGATTCCAGAAGTTGGCAATCGGTGACACAGTTACAGGTGTTGTTACAGGTGTTGTTGACTTTGGCGTATTCGTTAATGTTGAAGGTATTGAAGGTTTGATTCACATCTCAGAAATTAGCTGGGAGCGTGTTAATAACCCATCTGACTACGTAAAAGTTGGTCAAACTATCGAAGCTAAGATTATCGCAATCGACAAAGAACGCTTGAGCTTGAGTATGAAACAATTGACCAAGGATCCATGGTTGGATGAAGTTGAGCAATTTAAGCCTGGCGAAAAGGTTGAGGGAACTGTAACTCGAATTACTCCATTTGGTGCATTCGTACAATTGAGCCCAGCGGTTGAAGCTTTGGTTCACGTGTCAGAGCTTGGCGGTGACGGTACTGATCCTGAAAAGGTATTTACGTTGAACGAGCGTAAAGAATTTACAGTTTTGGATATCGATAAGGAAAATCGTAAGATTTCTCTTTCACTCGGCAAATCATCAAAGAAAAAATAATACAAATCCCCTGAAGCGTAGTTACGCCCAGAGGTGAGAGGAGCTTATTATGGCAGAAAAAATCGTCAATATTGCGGATTCGGTAACGGTTGGCGAGTTGGCCGAAACTCTGGGATTGTCAGTAACTACGCTGATTGGTGAATTGTTTAAGAACGGAATCGCTGCAACAATTAATCAGCGACTAGATTTTGAGACTGCACAGATTATTGTTGAAGAATTGGGGCTGGATGTGCAGCTGAAGCGAAAGACGGTTTCTGCGGAAATTCATCATCATGCGCACAAATTATCAGACAAGGCAGTTCCTCGCCCGCCAATTGTAGCTGTGATGGGGCATGTTGACCACGGTAAAACGAGTTTACTAGATGCGATTCTTGATAAGAAAACAGCGGCTAGTGAAGCCGGAGGAATTACTCAGCATATTAGCGCTTATCAAGCTCAGCGCAACGGACGAACTATCACTTTATTGGACACTCCAGGTCACGAGGCTTTTGCGGCGCTAAGACAGCACGGAGCTACACTGACTGATGTGGTGATTATCGTGGTGGCGGCGGATGACGGAGTTAAACCTCAGACTGTTGAAGCTATTCGATTTGCTAGGTCAGCTAACGCTAAAATTGTGGTGGCAATTAATAAGATTGATAAAGAAGCAGCTAATCCGCAACTAGTAAAAACTCAATTGGCATCTGAGTATGGCTTGAATCCTGAAGAATGGGGCGGCGATACTGTGATGGTTGAGGTTAGCGCAAAAACTGGCCAGAACTTAGACAAGCTTTTGGATATGGTTTTATTGGTGGCGGATATGGAAGATTTGCGCGCAGATGAAGATGTTCCTGCTGAAGGTTTGGTTATTGAGGCTCACATGGAAACTGGTCGTGGCGCCGTAGTTGGCTTGTTGGTGGAGAATGGTCATTTGAAACCTGGTCATTATCTGGTTGCTGGGACGGCTTACGGGCGAGTCCGAACGCTTCAAGATTTCCGTGGTAAAACTGTTAAAGATGCTGGTCCAAGTATGCCGGTGAATATGACCGGATTTAAGGAATTGCCACAATTCGGTGATGGATTTGAGATTGCGAAGAGCGAAAAAGAAGCTCGCAATTTGGCGCAAAAGGCTAAAATTGAACAGGAGAGAATGGCAGCCACAACCAATGTTACTGGCGCAGATATTCTTAAGATGATGAATCGAAAGCTTGATGCGGAAGAATTTAACGTAATCGTTAAGGCTGACGTTCAAGGTTCGGTAACGTCTGTGGTTGATAGTTTGAAGCTGATTGATACGAATGGCGAAGTTGAGCTTCATGTTGTCGGAACTGGTGTTGGCAATATTTCCGAGAACGATATTCATTTGGCGGTCGGTGAAAATACGGTGATTTATGGCTTTAATGTCGATTTGCCACCAGCAGTTAAGCGATTAGCGGCGCGTGAACATGTGGAAGTGCGAATTTTTAAGGTGATTTATGAATTGTTGGATGACGCTAAGGCTTCAATGGAGGCTTTGTTGGCGCCAGAAATCGTTGAAACTGAAATTGGTGAGTTGGAAATTAAGGGCGTGTTTAGGACGATGCGCGAAGAAGTGATTGCTGGTGGTGAAGTGAAGCGCGGTAAAGTCGCCAAGGACTTGCTGGCGCGCGTAAAACGTGGCGGAGAGCAAATTGCTGAAGTGGAGGTTTCTTCTGTACAACGTCAACAGCAAGAAGCAAAAGAGGTCTTTGAAGGCGAAATGTGTGGGTTGAGTCTCAGGACAAAGAAAAAGATTACCTTAGAAATTGGCGACAAGCTGGAGTTCTTTACTAGGGAATTAGTGAAGAAGACGCTAGGGTAGACGATTTTCTGAATAGTAATCACGTGATATTATTGATATAATTTAGATATATAGAAAAAGAAAAGGAGGACTATGTTCCAACTGAATGAAGAATTTCTTAAAGAATTGGGGCTGGACCAGCTGCCGGAAGATCAGCAAAAATCGTTGTTGCAACATATTTATAGTGAATTGGAGCTTCGAGTTGGCGAACGATTAAGCCAGGGAATGAGCAATGCTCAGTTGGAGGAGTTTGCGGGAATTATCGATAAAACTCCTGGTGCTGTGGATGATTTTCTGACAAAACATGCGCCTAATTATCAACAGGAACCAATGTTGCAGAAAATGTCGCAAGCTTCAGGTTTGCCAGTTGACGATCCGCGTCTGAAGGATGAATTTGCAGCTACTAAGTGGCTAGAGGTCAATCGACCAGATTATCGTGACGTTGTGGCTGCGGTTATGGCTGATCTTAAGAAGGAAATTATAGCGAATAAAGATGCTATTTTAGGTGGCATGAGTGTACCTTCAGCGCCGCAGCAGACTCAAAGCGACTTTGATTTGGCTGCTTAGTCAGTGAATTTAGACTTGATGACCGCGGATAAATTCTTCTGCGGTCATTGTTTTTCCGCTGGGTGCGATGAGCTCGTCGATAATTAAATAGTTGTCGTCGGCAAATTTTTTATCAAGATGAGAACTAGGAGTTTTGTCGCAATGAGATTTCGTGATGATGATATCTCGATCGTCAATTGCCATTCGGCTACGCGGAAACCCGAGGTGTGCGCGGATGTGAGCTTCAGCCTCGGCGGCGGTCATACACTCAGTATTGAGCCATGAATTGTCCTTGTTTAATAATTGGCAATATGAAGCCTGAGAATTGTCCTGTGGTGTTGGCTGAAGACTCCCATTGATGATATTTGGCAAGTTTTTTATTAGCAGAGAAGTGCCGTCGTGAAATAATTCGTCGTATAATTCGAACTTTGTTTCTTTTCCAGTGAGCGATTGTCGAGTTTGGATATATATAGGACCGGCATCCATTTTACTATCAAGTTGCATTATTGATACGCCAGTTTCGGCATCTCTATTGGCTATAGCTGATTCGATAGGCGAGGGTCCTCGATATTTTGGTAGTAGAGAAGGGTGAACATTGATAATTCCCGGTGTAAATAAGTCGATAATTGACTGGGGAATGATTTTTCCGTATGCAACCAAAACTCCCGTTACTGGCTGAAGTTGTTTTATATAGTCGGTAATTTCACTGACTTTGCTTGGCTGCAAAACTGGAATATTATGAGACTTAGCGAATGTTTTTACTGGAGGTTCAGTAAGTTTGTGTCCACGACCACGCTTGGTGTCAGGTTTGGTAATAACGCAAACAACGTTAAATCTCTCTTCAACGAGAGCTTCTAAAGTAATTAGACTGTAATTTTCAGTCCCAAAGAATACTATTTTCGGCGATATCTTTGTCATAATCTAACGGTTGCAGCTCGCCTTTCTTATCGAGCGTATAAAAAGCGTCTTTTTTATCCTTAATATGGTCTATAAAAACTAATCCATTACAGTGGTCTATCTCATGCTGCAACACGCGCGCCAAAAATCCTTCGGCTTTAATTCGCACTTCTTCGCCATCTAAACCCATGGCTTTTACGCGAATTTTACTATAGCGGGGAACTTTTCCGTAAATGCTTTTAACGCTTAAGCATCCCTCGAAATCTTCGACAATTTCACCTTCATATTTCACGATTTCTGGATTGATAAGGGTGATGAATTCGCGAGTTGATTTTCTTTCAAAGTCAGCTCGAACAATCACAACACGCTCTAATTTATCGACTTGTACAGCAGCCAGGGCAGCGCTAATTTCGTGAGGTCTGGAATCTTCCCAGTCCAGCGCAGCTGCGGTCATTTCGTCTGCCAGTTTTATAACATCATTAGTAACAACGTGGATTTTTGATGATTTTTGGCGAAGGTGTGGATTTGGTAATGTGATAATATCGTCTTTTGTCATTGCTATAATTATACCAGAAACTACAGTAGACTTACAGGGTCAAGCTCGTACTGCCAGTGTGATGGCGGCAGGAAGTTTAAGACGTCAAGAAGCTCTTGTCGTTTGGGACTTTTTACTACGATTTGCCATCGATATGTATCGCGGACGCGCTCATAAAAAGCGGGCGTTGGTCCAAAAACTTCAATGTTATCAAAATTGGATTTTAATAGTTCGGACAATTTTTTAGCGTTCCTTATGGCGGCGGCTTCGGTTTTATAAACGCAAGTTAGTTTTAACAAGTAAGTAAAAGGTGGAAAGTTGGTTTTTTGTCGTTGAGATATGGTTCTTTGATAAAATTCTGTATAGTTTTGAGATAGTCCGTTTGTGATGGATGGGTGATTTGGTTGATATGACTGGACGACGACTTCCGTTGGCGTACTTGACCTGCCGACGCGGCCGACGACTTGGGCGAGCAATTGAAATGTTCGTTCGGGTGATGAGTAGTCAGGCAGGGAAAGTCCGGTGTCGGCTTGAACGACTCCGACGACTGTTAAATGTGGCAAATCTAGTCCTTTAGCAATAACTTGCGTGCCGATAATTATATCTATTTCGCCATTTTTCAGTTCATCGTAACGCTCATCTACGGTAGCTTTCAAATCGGTGTCTTTATCAAATCGAGCAATTTTTTTGTTCGGGAATAACCTCTGTAATTCGTCTTCAATTCGCTTAGTTCCGATACCTTTATGAATGATGTCAGCGTTTTTACATTCAGGGCAACTAGTAGGAACTTTGGTCGAAAAACCGCAAATGTGGCATGACAATTTATGACTATCCGCGTGCAGAGTGAGTGGAATAAAACAGCGTGGACAACCAGCCTGCCAGCCGCAGTTGTCGCATAATGTGATTGATGCTGTGCCGCGTCGATTGTGAAAAATAAGGACTTGCTCATTTTTTGATAACGCTTTGTTTATGGATTTCAAGAG
>CAUSLX010000035.1:0-7435 GCA_963532505.1 uncultured Candidatus Saccharibacteria bacterium
GACCTAGTTAAAACAGTTAACGTCGACGCGACCCGCTACTTGGCAACAGCCGCTAGCCAGCACGACTTAATTTTTGTAACGTTCTCATCTGACTACGTTTTCGACGGTTCCCAACCAATCCACAACGAAGACGAACCTTTTTCTCCACTTAACGTTTATGGTAAAACTAAAGCTGATGGCGACCTGGCTGCCGCTACAACAACCAAGCACTACATTATTCGCACCTCTTGGGTAATCGGCGACGGCAGAAACTTTGTCAGCATCATGCAGGATCTAGCAGCACGAGGCATCAGACCCTCAGTCGTCAACGACCAGATTGGCCGCCTAACTTTTACCGATACTTTGGCACGTGGCATTAAACATTTATTAGAAACAAGCGCACCATACGGCACGTATAATTTAACCAATGAAGGCCAACCGACCAGCTGGGCGGAAATTGCCAAAATTGTCTTTGAAAAATCAGGTAAATCACCTTCAGACGTACAGCCAGTTTCTACCGCTGAATATTTCACTGATAAACCAAACACTGCCAAGCGGCCACTGCAAAGCACCCTAGATCTAACGAAAATTGAAAAAACTGGATTCATACCAGAAGATTGGCGCGATAAATTAGACAAGCTGCTTGATTAAATTATCTACTTTGCTTGTTGAATGCTAGCGTTAATTTCTTTATTACTTATGCTATCTTTGCCCCAGTAAGCTTTGTCTGCTAGTTCACCGACTTTAGCTGGATTCCTAGTGCCCATCTGGTTCGGCAACCAATTTCTAGTGAGCTTAAGCGACCGCTCTTCACGTTCCATTGATCTTCGTAGGGTTTCCTCATCCAAATCCGTCCTACTCTCAACAAATACCAGCTTAAAGTTGTCTGGCATCAGATAATCAGCCAGCCACATCACCCGCGGCATGTGTGCAATGTCAGCTACAATAACTACTGTCATTTCAGTGCCTGCCAACAGTTCCATTTTCTGCTCTGTACTCATTAGACCGACTTCATCAGCGTCATAGCCCTCTTTAATCAACTGTTTAGATAAAATTATCGGGATGCTATTAGTAAAGTTCGTAACCGTATCAACCGAGTCGGGTTCCTCATCTGTGAACTCATCCAGTTTTCCAACTACTTCATTAATTTCTTTTTCACTCTTACCTTCACTTCGTAACTTTTCAGCGACGTTCTGCAACATCTGCTCTTTCATTAGCGTTGAAGTACTAATGCGCGGATATTTCTCGTATTCATCCAGTAGTGCGTTGGTCAACTCAGATGAGCTGGCGGTGTCTGGATCAATATTACGAGCCTCGTATATTCGCCGAAGCGCCCGCACACAAACCTGCATATCCTGCATTGTTGGGTCAGCGTCAACTTCATGCATCAAATCTTTCAGGTCACCTTGTCTCTTATCTACCAATTGGCGTATTTTGGTATAGGGTGTATGAATCACATCCTCATAGTTAAGCCCGGCGCTCTCAGCTAAAATTGGCATCGCTGTCGCCATAGCAATCGTCTTATTATTCATCCTACCAGTGTGAACAACTTGTACATCTGTATTGCCCGTTTCAATCGCCTGCAAATATAAATCACCAACCATCTCAGTGTTTGCTAACGACTCTGGCGGTAGTTTGACATTCCTGTCTGGGTGTCCAATCTCTGCTTCAACAACCTCTTCACCGCGAGCAATATTAACAATAACATCAGCCGCAGACACAGCTCCAGCAACCTCTGGACTATTATAATCTGTAAAGGTAATTCCAGGGCAGTCCCGCTGTAGCTGTTCGGAAAAACCGCGATACGGTACATAAACAATTGAGCGGCCCCTCGGCTCTCTTTCAGGATGATCCGGGTCGGTAAATAAATTGCCCGATACTCTGGTTAGATAGCTTTCATAAGCATCTTGTGTATCCTGAGTTTTAACCTCAGGTTTAGAAATTTTCTCCATATTTGCTATTCTATTGTTTTAACTTACTTTTGTACTTTTGTCAATTAGCTAATCTGTTTGCTATACTTATATCATAAAAGCAGGAGGTTTATGAAAGGAATAATTCTAGCGGGTGGATCGGGGACGCGGCTGTGGCCGATTACCAAGGCTATTAGCAAGCAGCTAATGCCAATTTATGATAAGCCAATGATTTATTATCCGCTAACCACGCTGATGCAGGCGGGAATTCGCGATATTTTGATAATCACCACGCCAGACGACCAAGCTGGATTTCAACGACTCCTTGGCGACGGTTCACAGTGGGGTATCAACCTAGAATATGCTGTTCAGCCTAAGCCAGAAGGCCTAGCCCAGGCCTTTATCATTGGCGAAGAATTTATTGGTGGCGACAAAGTAGCGTTAGTGCTAGGTGATAATATTTTTTATGGTGCAGCTCTTGATGATTCGCTACGCGCCTGCACCGACCCAGATGGCGGCATTGTTTTCGCTTATAAAGTATCTGACCCAGAGCGTTACGGCGTTGTCGAATTCGATGATCAAAATCAAGCAGTCTCGATTGAAGAAAAACCCGTCCAGCCAAAATCTAATTTCGCAGTTGTCGGCATATATTTTTATGACAATGATGTTATCGAGATCGCTAAAAAGGTTCAGCCAAGCGCCCGCGGCGAGCTAGAAATTACCTCAATTAACGCCGAATATTTACGCCGCGGCAAACTCAAAGTTCAGACGCTTGATAACGGCGATGTTTGGCTAGACACCGGCACCATCAGCAGCCTAACAGATGCCGAAGATTTTGTCCGTGTTGTCCAAACACGCACTGGCCAAATTGTCGGCAGCCCAGAAAAAACTGCTTTTCAAAATGACTGGATCAACCGCCAGCAACTTGACGAGATCGCCGCCACGCTCAAGAAATCAGGCTACGGAGAATACTTGAACGTATTGTAATTAACGATGAAAAAAGTTTGTGTCATCATACCTGCCTACAACGAATCTAGCGTCATTAAAGGTGTTATTAAAAAAGCCAAAAAAGTTTTCTCAAAAGCCAAAAAAGACTACTCGATTGATATAGTGCTCGTCAACGACGGCTCAAAAGACGATACGCTCGAACAAGCGCAAAAAGGCGGCGCAATTGTCATTGATCATATCTTGAATTCTGGAGCCGGCGGCGCAACGCTAACTGGGCTTGCATACGCGCGGCAACACGGCTATGATATTGCCGCCACCATGGATGCTGATGGCCAGCACGATCCAGAAGATGTTTTGGCGGGTATTCGGCAGAGCGACAACTCTAACACTGATTTACTTATCGGTAGCCGACTCATCAATAGTGAGGGCATGTCTAGGACTAAAATTTTAGGAAACAAGGGTCTCAGCTTCATTACTTACGCCCTATTTGGTATCAATGTTACTGATTCGCAATCTGGTCTACGAATTTACTCGCGAAGGGCAATTGATAACCTCGACTGGAAATCGACTGGCTACGAATTTTGCTCAGAGATGATTTGGCGTGCCAAACAAGCAGGCATGGCCATCGCCGAATATCCAATCAAAGCAATTTACACCGACTATTCCCGCGCCAAAGGCCAAAACAACTGGAATGCCATCAATATCGTCAAACGACTATTTAAGCAACGCTTAACGGAGCTATTCGAATGAGATATCTTATCCTCGTACTACTCAATGTGCCGATTATTTTAGCAGCATTGATCAATATCATCACCCAGTACAAACTGCGCAAAGTTAGTGTAACGCGCTTTCGCCATCAATTAATTATCTGGATGGTTATCATGGTTGTACTGATTGGGTCATTTCCTCTGTATAACATTTCGATAGGCCATCCGCCGCTGGATTCGTCAGAGTTAAGCCTATTTGATATTTTGCAAACTACGGCAATTATTTTGCTATTCTACATCGCTAATAATCAGCGTCAGCGTATCGACCAAAACGAACGAAGACTGCGCGATTTGCATCAAGAATTATCAATCAGGCTGTCGGATGAAAAATAGTATTGATATCATCGTACCGTACTGGGGTGAGTTTTCACTATTGAAGCAAACTGTCGATTCAGTGCTAGTACAAACCAGCAAAGCCTGGCATTTAACTATTCTTGACGATCATTATCCAGATAAAACCGCTTATTATTATTATAAAAAGTTAAATGATAAACGCATTACATACATCAGACACCGTAAAAATATCGGCATCACCGCCAATTTTAATTACGCTATTCAACACGCAAGCGCACCGTATTGTATGATCGTCGGCTGCGACGATAAACTTCTACCTAGCTACGTTGATACTGCACTAAAAAACATTGATGAAGCAGATTTTTATCAGCCTCGGGTACAGATAATCGACGACAAAAGTAACGTATATCTACCGCTTGCCGATAAAGTTAAAAGAATACTGCAACCTAAAAAATCTGGCATACTGTCTGGCGAAAAACTTGCTGCGTCGCTTTGCTGCGGTAATTGGCTTTATTTTCCATCCATCACTTGGAAAACCGATACTCTCAAACAATACTCATTTGATACAAAGTATAAAATCCTTGAAGACGTCATCGTCGAATTGACCATGATTATTGATGGCGCTTCGCTTTATTTTGACACAACAGAAACTTTTCAATACCGCCGTTTTGCCGAGTCGTTATCCAGTAAGGAAAAAGGTAAAAATGGTATCCGATTCAAGGAAGAGAAAGAAGTCTATGATAACTTTTCCGATAGGTTTAATGAGATTGGCTGGAAAAAAGCCGCACGAGCAGCAAAACTTCGCGTGACATCACGCATTCATAGTTTCTTGTCGCGGTTTTAGCGCTTATCCTATCACTCTATTTTGTCTTTGCAAACTTACGATTAACCGCCCACGCATACAGATTAACGATTATCGATTGCGGCAATAGGTCATACAGTCGCCAGTTTATATCCTTCTTGGCTACTGGCATTTTAGCGTTTTTCCAGGGCGTTAGTTTCAAATATTTACGCCACAAAAAACCAACTGGATTATCGTTACCCTGCTGCCACGGCCGACCGTTCACACCAAACTGCGAATGAATGATCTTCGGCGTGTAGTAACTCTCCATGATTTCATCATAACTATAAAAACTCTCTGGCAAGAAACCATTGGCCTTAATATATTTTTTAATGTCATAGCCATAGAAAACGGTCGAGAAATTATATTCCACACCGACTTTCTTGATTTTGCCTTTGAAAAATACGTTGCACAAATCTTGGTCAGCCACCTCATAGTGGTTGTGCCGCAAATGCTCACGCATCTTAGCGTCAATCTTATCTTTCATCCATTTTTTGTGATTGATAAGCATAACTCCACAGTTAAAGTAACCGTCGGTTGGCTTCAAGCCAATGACATCCTTATGTGCGTTTACCATGGTAGCATCGTATGACAGCGCCATCACATTACCCTCGAAATCAAGCTCCAAAAGACCATCAAGCGCACCGCTAATCACCGTGTGTGGATTAATGTATAAAATTCGGTCCGTTTTAATATCAAGCTTGGCAAACGCCAGCATCTTATACCATGTGATATATAATCCCTTCCAAGCCTTAACGCCAATCTCTTTCAATTCGTCAGGATAACTTGACACGTCAACGAAAGTAATTGTCGCGTTCTTATAATTTCCAACCATTTTATTGAATTTGTTGATGCTATCTTTTTTCAGTTGATGTCCGAGGTAAAAAATATTAATTTGCTTCAAGTGCTTATTGTTCTCCAAAAGCGATACAATAGAAATTGCACTGACTACAGTATAGTTGTCGTCACTCTGATATAAAACGTTTAAAATTCCTTTGTTCATAATAAATCCTACTTGTTCGTTGACAATTGCTTAACATATTCTTTCAGCATTTCGGTGTAATCGCTTGGTACAAAACCCGTTTGGCGTAACTTCGACAAATCCATATCGCTGTTGAGCGGCCGCGGCGCAAAGCCTGGTTTACTAGCGGCATACTCCTCGGTAGAAATCGGCTGTACGCGACTGCGATCATATCCGGCATATTCAAACACGTCAGCGGCAATTTCGTACCACGACTTCACTGGACCTTCGTTAGTTACGTTATATAGTCCATATGCAACTTTATTATCTAAGAAGAATTTAGTAGCTCGAGCAATCTCTGACGCAAAAGTCAGCCGACCAAACTGATCATTGACGACTTTTGGATTGATGCGCATATCCGCCAAGTTTTTCATGGTTTTTGGCATATTGTGACCATCGCCAACAACCCAAGATACCCGCATGATGTAGTGTTTTGGCACCAAGCTAACCGCCAGATCACCAGCGGCCTTACTTTCACCATAGACTAATAGCGGTGCAACCACCTCATCATCTTGATGGTTTTTCTGGCGACCATCCCAAACATAGTCTGATGAATAATGTATAAGCGTTTTGTTTTGTTCAATCGCAATTTTAGCGAGGTTACGTGGACCATAAGCATTAGCTAGCCATGTCTTAGCACGCAGCTCGTCTGTCTCAGAACCATCGGCATTAACCAAAGCTGCTGCATTGATGATAACGTCGTATTTTGACCAGTCAAAGGCCTTTACTTGCTCCTCATCGGCTATATCCAACTCTTCTCGTGATAATGCCTTAGCGTCTGGAAACATGGCACACAACGCCTTACCTAGTTGTCCACCTGCCCCTAAAATTACGTATCTCTTACTCATAACTCCCCTTTGCTTTTGTCAGTTATTATAGCATCTTTTAGCGACCGCTTGTAGATAAACAGCAGAAGCGCTACTTGTAAAAAGCTGATCAGCATAAAAACCAGCACGCTACCCAACATCGCCAACTGCTCAATCAGGCATATAGACATCACTACCGCCAAAACATCTGTGAGTAGTAGTGTGTAAAATTGCCCCTTAAACCGACGCATAATTATCAGCAAATTAACATAAATTGATACAAAAGCGTTCGCCGCCGCGCCAATAACCATAATAGTTAAATCAAGGCGGAAATTATTGATATTGATGCCAAAAATAACGTTAAGCATCCAAACACCAATCAAATAGCTCAGGACAACTGAAAGTACGCCCATCCCAAAAGTTATTTGATTAATCTTGCCGACGATTCGCGCGAACTCCTTCAGTCTTCCTTTTGCTAACAATTCAGACAGATTCACGACATTCGGCTGAATAATAAACGATATGAAAAGTCCAAGGAGTGTAATTGGCATCGCCATAATACCAAAATAGCCAATTTGGTCGGGATGAGACTTGTCTAAAAAATACCGCGGGATATTGAGTGAAAACATTGTCAAAAACACCACAACAAATACCGCTGAGGTACGTTTCATGATTACGACAGCCTGACCGGCGTATTCTTTGATGAACTTTTTATTCATAGCAATAGCCTCAACACGTCGCACCCATAACACATCATACAGAAGGATAATGAGCGCATTGACTAGCAATATCGCCAATGTGCCATACATGACATTTTTAGTTACAATATCAACCACTATAAATACCCCAAAACCAAGAATCGCTTTCAT
>CAUSLX010000036.1:0-7336 GCA_963532505.1 uncultured Candidatus Saccharibacteria bacterium
TCCAACAGTTTTTCGGTGTATGGTCCAGGTCCGTCATCAAAAGTTAGAGCAATTGTTTTATTTGCGACGATAGGTGTTGGAGCTGCAGGTGCCGGTTTTGGTTTTTCTGCAGGTTTGGGGATGTTGGCGAATTTTCTCGCCGTTGGGTTTTGCAGATATTTAGAGACGGAGGAAATCGGCATGGTAATTGTCAATTCGCCGTAAGATGATGGCAGTAGCGACGCCTGACCGAGTGGCCAAGCCAATGAATTGCCGTTATTGGTGATGATGAAATTAGACAAAGCTTCTTTATTTATGATTTCATTCAGGTCAATTTCTGGCTGTTGACGCTGTTTGATGGTCTGAGAAATATTATCTTTGGCAGCGGATATGATTGCTTCGGCGGCTTCATCAGACTGTTCTGTAAAATCAGCTAAGCCGACAACTTCGCCAGATTTTTTGTCGAAAGTCCAAAATTGCGTCACTGATGCTGGATGCGCGCCGTTCATATCCTGCTTAATATTGACGACAATTGACAGTGCCTTTGAAGTGTTGTATGTGACTTGATAGCTAATCGTTTCGGTCATTGGCTTATCAAAAACTGTCGCCAGTAAAACCGTATTTTGAAAATCGCGATCAACTTTATCAATCGACTCGCTAATTAAGCGATTAATCTTTTCATTTTCCGTGATCGGATATTCAATTGAAACTTTTTCCCGTTTGTTATCTCTGGTGACAAATTTTGAGCGAATGCCAGAATATTTCGAATCGGCAAAATAATACTTTTCGTCAGATGGCGCAGTCGTTTGTCGCGAGTGTGATTGGTTGAGGAAATATATCCCAAATAGCCCTGCCGAAAATAGCAAAATCAAAAACGGTATGATAATAAATAGTTTTTTTCGATTTTGGCTTTGCTTTTTTCTCTGGATGCGCATATTATAAGTATAGCACTAGTATTTTTGGTTTTGTTATTATTGATGATAAGTGAAGACCGGTTTTACTATAATTACAACAGAGAGGAATTTACGGAGTGGAACTTGAGACAATTATAAAAGTCGATAAACTCGTTAAAACTTATGATGGAAATAACGTGGTCGACGGCGTGTCGTTTGAAGTTAAAAAGGGCGAGATATTTGGAATTCTTGGTCCTAACGGCGCGGGCAAAACAACAACGTTGGAAATGCTGGAAGCGCTCAGACCAATTGATGGCGGTGTGGCTACAATTGACGGCATAGATGTCGCTAAGAAACCTAAGGACATTAAGAATATAATCGGCATTCAGCTTCAGTCGACGGCTTTTTATGACAAACTGACTTTGCGTGAACAATTGAAAATGTTTGGTAGTTTATATGGTCGGACAGTTGATACCGAGGCGCTGCTTGCTAAGGTTCAGTTGACGGAAAAGGCTAAGAATTACGTCGAGCAGCTTTCTGGTGGTCAAAAACAGCGTTTTGCGATTGCCTCGACGTTGGTGAATAATCCAAAAGTATTGTTTTTGGACGAGCCGACCACGGGACTTGATCCGCAGGCTCGCCGAAATTTATGGGATTTGATTAAGGAAATTCGCGACGAGGGAATTACGATTCTTTTGACGACGCATTATATGGACGAGGCGGAATTATTGTGTGACCGTCTAGCGATTATGGATAGTGGTAAGATTATCACAATTGATACGCCGCATAATCTCATCCAGCAATTATTAGCGCGTGGTTTTAAGAAGGAGCAAGTTGTCGAGCAAGCCAACTTAGAGGACGTGTTTATTGATTTAACAGGAAAGGCAATTCGGGATTAACATGAAAAAATATTGGATTGGAATATTCGGGCAAGTTCGTGCTCAGCAAAAGCGTTTCGTTCGAGATAAAATGGCGCTATTTTTCACTTTCCTTTTTCCGCTGATTTTTCTATTAGTGTTCGGGTCGGTTTTTAGTAATGATTCGACCAGTTTTGATATTGCAATTGTCAACAATTCGCAGACAGAGTTTGCCAAAAATTTCGTTAAAAATGCCAAAGAAAGTTCGAAGGATTCGATTCTCAAAATTAAAGACGTTAAAGATATGGATGACGCACGTGAAAAGATGAAGCGGTCGGAGCTTAATGGTATTATTGAGCTTCCAAGTGATTTTGGTGCGATAAAAAATAATGGCAATCATCCTGTTCCAACAGGCACAATGAATGTTATTTACTCCAAGGGTTCTGAACAAACAGGCGGCGCGTTGGTGGCGGTAATGAACCAAATTACCAATAACATCAATATTCAGATGGGTCAACCTGAAGCTCCGCTTAAAGCTGTTGGTAAAGCGATTGGTGATGAGCAACTAAAATCGTTTGACTACATATTTACGGGGCTATTAACTTTCAGCTTGATAAGTATGGGTATTTTTGGCCTAGCTAATCAAATGCCGGCTGAAAAGAAGCGTGGCTCGTACCGACGCTTACGTGCAGCGCCGTTTACTTCTGGCCAGTTAATTATCTCCACCGCAATTCATTATACGACGATTTCCTTGCTTAGCTTGGTGATGATGGTTGTTGCTGGCGCTTTGATATTTCACTTTAATATGCGAGGCGATTGGGCGTTGTTTGTGGTTATATCGATATTATCGGCATTCATGATGGTGGGAATAGGTTTATTGATTGCTGGCTGGTCGAAAAACGAAGATCAGTCTTCCGCGTTAAGTAATTTGATTTCTTTTCCAATGATGTTTCTGTCTGGCACATTTATCCCGCTTTATCTATTTCCAGAATGGTTGCGAAGCGTTGCTCAATTTGTCCCTATAACGCCAGTTACGGATGGATTCCGGTTAATTATGACTGAACATGCAAGTTTTATGGAAGTCTTGCCACAACTCGGTATTATCGCGGCTTGGACTTTCGCGATTTACCTCGTGGCTATTAAATTATTTAGGTGGGAATAATTATCTCAATTATCTCAATGAAAATAGCCCGCCGAACGAGCTCAAGCTGAATGCGGATCTTTCAATCTGAGAAACAAGTAACTGTCTCAATCAGATTGTTATATAGCACACTAAAATAAAAAATATCAACTTACTCGTATGGTTGCTAACCATACGTCGATTGCAGTATAAAAACTCTCGGGGTTACTTCGAAATATCTTACGTCGTAGCTGTGATAAAATACGCTCATGTAAGGAATGTGGTCGATAGACGCGCAGACGTCGCAGTGGTACCATGTGTTGTGCTTGACTTGCCATCCCAGCAAGCCATAGGTAACATTGGTGTAAGCCCAATATCTATTGATGGGTCGACATCGTACGCAAATTCATCAATAAACACGCGTAGTATCACATGTCTCTCATATTGTTGGCGGCGAATTTTGAGAATGTGTTCGGGGATCTGCAGATCTTGCCAGTCAAAAACACCAATTAGCAATTGACTTGTAATGCCGATGTGCTGCAGTTCTTGTTTCAAGAGTACGCATTTTTGGTAACACGACCACACTTCATCACTGCCACTTGTTCCGTAGGGTAAGTCGCGAATCTTTTCAAATACTTTAATTGCTTTTTTGACTCTCATGATAGGTAGAAAATGGGACTACGTCTATGGTATCGCTGGAATGATCGCTCAACGTTAACTCTTTTGTAACAAGCTAGTGTATAATATAGCACATGAAGTGGCTCGATGATATAGTAAATACGTTTCAGGATACTAATAAAGAGATTTTGGTTTCCTCGGGTGCGTCACCGTCGGGGGTGTATCATGTAGGGCATTTGCGCGAGATCGTTATTGCTGACGCCGTGGTGCGGGCGCTGAAGCAAGCAGGCATTCGGGCACGCCACGTTCACGTTTCAGACAACCTCGACGCCTTTCGTAAAGTGCCGGTTAATTTACCAGATAGTTATGAGCAGTACTTGGGTATGCCGCTTTGCATGGTGCCGTCACCAGATGATCGGTACGATTCGTGGGGGGATTTTTGCCTGAAGCCATTTCTTGATAGTGCTGATAAAATTGGTGTGACTATGGACGTGGTCTATGCCAGCGATAAATATCGGAGCGGGTTTTTTGTGCCGGCCATCGAGCGCTCGCTGAGCCGCATTGACAAGGCTAAATCGGCCATCCAGGAAGTGTCGGGTCGGCAACTGGATGATCAGTGGTCGCCAATTCAAATCATGGAGCATGATCGGCTAAAAAATCGCCGCTTCATCAGAATGGATAGCGATACAAAAACAATTACCTATCGTAGCCATGATGACTCGGAGCACACGGTTCGGTACGATGACGGGCAGGTAAAGCTGGACTGGCGGTTGGATTGGCCGGGGCGGTGGTGGCTGCTCGGTGTTGATGTTGAGCCGTTTGGTCGTGATCACGCGACGAAGGGTGGTTCGTATGATACTGGCAAGCGGATCGCTCGCGAGGTTTATGACATTGATGCGCCAGTACCAGTGCCATATGAATTTATTAATCGTACCGGTGATACGAAAAAGATGAGCGCCAGCAAGGGTACTGGCGTGAACGCACACGACGTTGTTGATATGCTGCCGCCTGAGGTAGTGCGCTACTTTATCCTTCGATATTCGCCAGCCAAGCGGTTGTATTTTGACGAGACCGATAGCCTGGTGCGGCTGGTTGACGACTTCGCGGCGATGAAGCAGCATCCGCAAAATGAGCTTGATGAACAGCTATTATTCTTGTGTACTGACGGGCTAGATCAGCCAGCGGTCAGCTCAATTCCATTCTCGCATCTGGTTATTTCATACCAAGCGGCGCTGTGCGACATGGTAAAAACAGTAGAGATTTTGCGGCGTAGTCCGGAATACGCCCGCATCGTCGACGAGGAAGAAGCAGTGATTATCACAGAACTAGGCTATGTCAGTCGGTGGCTGGAAAAGTGGGCGCCCGAGTCATTGAAGTTTCGTCTGACGGACGAGGTAAATCCCGATGAGTTCTCGCCAGAGCAAAAAGAATACTTGAGGCGATTAGCTGACGATATCGCCGAGGCGCCGGCTGGGGCTGATGGTAACTGGTTTCATCAAGCAATTTATGCCTACAAAGAGAGCGGTTTGCTGCCGCCGCGGGAGCTCTTCACCACCATCTACCGCGTGCTCATTGGCAAAGATTCCGGGCCGCGCGCTGGCTGGTTCTTATCGATTTTGCCGCGGGATTGGTTGATTGAGCGATTGCGACTAGTCAAGTAGAAGCCCGTCTAGTGATTAAGCTTTTCAGGTGGAAATGGGGAGCAAAACTCTAATCGTCTATGTTTTGGAAAAATGCCTTTCTATTTTGTGCGATTTTTACTGTTTTCCATAATACTAACGCTGCATTATAATTAGATTAGCTATAGTGAATCTACACCAGAAGGGGGAATTATGACATTTGAAGAAGCGCAAGAGTTAGTGATGAACCATATTCGCGCGCGGAAGTGGGATAAGACGAATGATTCGCTCGGTTTGGCGATATCGTTGTCGCTGGAAGCTAAGAAAAATTATAAGAAGGATACGACGTTATGAAAAAGAGGTTTGGTATGAATAAAAAACTTATTGCGATTATTTCCGCCATAATCATCTTGTGTGGCGCTGCGGCTGGACTGTGGTATAACCGCCAGCATTTTGCTGAGCAGCCGAAGACTCCGTCTACTAACGTGTCCGACGCCGCCAAATTCAAGTCAGAATATCCGCGAGTGGCGGTGAATAATCGCTTCGTTTATGCCAGCGATAAAGAAATCCTTGATATCTTTGATAACGGCAGCGGCGTGGTTTTCTTGGGCTTTCCGCAATGTCCGTGGTGTCAGCATTTGAGCGAACACGTTGATCGGGCAGCTCGGGCTGAAGGTGTTGATAAAATATACTATTTGAATATTCGCGATGCTCGCGCTAGCAACAACGAAGTTTACCAAAAATTGGTCAAGAAATTAGAACCGTATTTGGAAAAAGATAAAAATGGCAATCCTCGAATATTTGTTCCTGATGTATCGATTGTCAAGAACGGCAAGATTATCGGCCGCTACAAAGAGGAATCAACTGGCGACGACAATATCACGCCAGATAAATATTGGACTAATGAAAGAATAGAGCGGACTTTATCTCAACTGCGTGGATTTATGAGTCAACTGAAATAGTGACAATTATTTAACGCCGCCAGCCTTCAAAATTGTCCTTAAGCCACTCTCGCCGCCGACGAATCCGCTGGTTTGATAGTCGTTAATAACCATGTACGGCAAGCCATTCACGCCAAGAGAAAGAGCTTTTTGGGTATTGTCATCAATCTCTTTTTGGTGCGGTTTTTTAGTCATACAATCGGAAAATTGCGATTCATTCATGCCGACATTTTTGGCGGAAGTCAGGAAATATTCCAGCGGAAGAGCAGGGATTTTTTTCGGCACAGCGACGTTTTTTACGCCGATTCCTTTATCAAAGTAATCGCTTTTAATGCGCGGGACGATATCGTGGGTGTACTGCCAATATTTATCTTGATCAGCAGCACAAAACGCAGCGTGAGCACCGGTTTCGGTATTGTTGGTCATTTCTTTTAATAGTGTTACTACGCGATGCTCATAACGAACTTTTCCGGATTTAATATAGTCATTTTTGAAGAATTCTGTGCTGGTTGCGGCTTCGACCTCGGCGCAAAATGAACAAAAATAGTCAGTATAATCAATGAATACGTTTTTCGCGTCAGCGTATCCTTGTGACATTTTTTCATTCCACGGTTTATTATCGCCAATGTGACGATTCGGCGGGCGATTGACAATTCCATAGATAAACAAAGCTACAGTTCCCACGATTACAATTCCCGAAAGAACCCAAATAAGTGCTATGCCTGATGATTTTTGTCGATTCATATTTTCTCCTGTTTAGATAATTCTGTGTACATAAAAATAATTTGACCTGATTTATATAGCGAGAATAAACTGAGCAGTAAAGCTAATAAAAGAACTATTATGCTGGCGATATTTGCGGCGGTGGCGGCGGCAGCTCCCGAGAAAAATAGGGCTACAATTGGCAAGATTAGTGATGTTCCGCAGGGAACGCAGCCGAGTCCAATTGTTGCGGCAATTGATACGATTCCGCTTAGTCCGACTTGCCTTGATATGGCTTTTTCATTGTCGCGATTATTTTTTGCTGTAAAAATTACAGCGGCGATCGATATACCTTGAAGAATTGACACTACCATAAGCAGTGCGCCATTTAATGAAGTGAAACTTTGCTTGAATATGTCTATAATCATCGAACCGAGCAGCGCGATTTTATCGAGGATTGGTAAACGCGACATCATCAGCGGTCCGTAAAAATTGGCGTTGATTGCGAAATAAATTATCACGGCGAAGGCGACGGTCGCGACAATTGTTATTAGGAAATATTTCGGTAAACCAAGCATTCTGCCGACTCCTAAAAGCGCTGATTTGA
>CAUSLX010000037.1:0-7250 GCA_963532505.1 uncultured Candidatus Saccharibacteria bacterium
ATGTCAAAGCCATCACAGCCTTGATTGTATGCATACGATTTTCCGCTTGATCAAACACGATCGAATGTGGCGAGCGGAACACCTCATCCGTTACTTCCATTGAATCTAAACCAAAATCTTCCTGAATCTTCTTTCCAGTAATCGTCAATGCGTCATGGAATGCTGGCAAACAGTGCATAAACTTAACTTCAGGATTTCCTGTTAAGTTAATCATCTGACGATTAACTTGGAAATGTCGCAATTGGTTAATGCGCTCAGCAAACTTATCTTCCTCACCCATTGAAACCCAAACGTCAGTGTAGATTACGTCAGCACCGCGCAAGGCTTCTTCAAAATTATCAGTAATGGTAATGCGTGCGTGACTTGACCTCGCAAAGTGATTTGCCTTATCAACCAAAGCTTGCTCTGGATGCAATTCACGAGGCGCTAAAATGCGGAAATCAAGGCCCATAATAGCCGAGCCGATCATCAGCGAGTTTGCCATATTGTTGCGGCCATCGCCAACAAATACCAGCTTAGTCCCCTTCAATTTTCCAACATGTTCTTCAATTGTCATGAAGTCAGCCAAAATCTGCGTTGGATGAAACTTATCGGTCAATCCATTCCATACTGGAACGCCAGCGTGACGCGCTAATTCCTCAACGGTCGCGTGGTCAAAGCCGCGGAACTCAATTCCATCAAACATTCGACCCAAAACCTTGGCAGTATCTTCAACCGTCTCTTTCTTGCCCAATTGAATGTCATCTTTACCGAGGTATTCCGGCGCAATTCCAAGGTCATTAGCAGCCACCGTAAATGCACAACGCGTTCGCGTTGAAGTCTTTTCGAACAACAAAGCCACATTTTTACCCTCATGAATTCGGTGCGGAATGCCGGCATATTTCAATCGACGATATTCACGAGCCGCGTCCAATAGCAAGCGAATCTCTTCAGCAGTGTAATCGCCTAAAGTCAGCAGCGATCGTCCTTTCAAACTCTGAGCCATTAGAATACATCCTCTCGTACTAGCGGCATACTCATACAGCGTGGACCGCCACGACCGCGTCCAAGCTCAGCGCCACTAATTTCAATAACTTCGATACCGTTTTCGCGCAATTTCTGGTTAGTTACGTAGTTGCGATCATAAGTCACCACAACACCCGGCGCAATTGCCAAAGTGTTGGAGCCGTCATTCCACTGTTCGCGAGCAGCGGCAATCGGATCGCCACCACCACACTCAATCAACGTAACACTTGGCAAGCCAAGCGCAACTCTCAAGACGTGTTCCAAGTCTGTTTCGTGTGTAATTCGTGGGAATGGCTGACCTTCAACCTTCTCCAAAATGAAACAATTCATCCTGCCGCCGTGGTCGCGAATTTCTGGGTGAATCGTAAACTTATCACGATCAATCATCGTAAACACCGTATCAAGATGCATAAAGGCGTGAGATTTTGGAATTTCCATGGCAATGACTTTCTCGAATTTCGAGCCAGCAAACAGCTTGGTTGCCATCTTTTCAATTGCCTCAGCGGTTGTTCGCTCTGAAACACCAATTGCCATAACCTTATCGCTTAATACTAATTCGTCGCCGCCTTCCATTGAGAATTTCTCTGTGCGGTTGTACCAAACTGGCGCACGATTAGCAAAGCGTGGATGATGGTCGATGATGTAGCGCATAAATAGCGATTCACGACGACGAGCCGTCCAGTGCATCTTGTTGATTGTCAAACCGTTACCAATTGCGGCAGCTGGGTCGCGTGTAAAGTATAGGTTTGGCATTGGATCGAGATAGAACGGATAATGATTTTTCTCGATCATATTATGAAGTTGCTGATGCTGATCTGGAGGCAAAGTAATTTCATCCTTGCGAACACCAGCCATAATCTTGCGGATCATAGCGTGAGTTGGCAAATCCAACAAGAATTGGCGCAATGTTTGAGTAACACGGCGTGAATCCTGCTTAGAAGCAGCCAACATTTCATCGACAAATTGTTCGCGCAATTGATCTGTACTAATTGCCTCGGCAACCAATTGATCCAGATACAAAACTTCAATTCCACGACTTCTCAATACTTCTGCAAAAGCATCGTGCTCAGCCTGCGCTACTTTCAGATATGGAATATCGTCAAATAAAAGATCGGTCAGATAGTCTGGTGTCAAATTTTCCAGTTCTTCACCTGGCCGATGCAATAGAACGGTCTTAAGTTTTCCTATTTCAGACGTGATGTGAATTGGTTCGTCCATCACAACCCTCCCCTGTTTATATTAGTGATGTTTTAATTGTAACACGTTTATGTTTTTGGGCAAGAGGAGATAATTGCCAGACTAGCCTCAGTCCTGACTGTGAATTGTCGGTTAACTTTTAGCCATTCATCAGTGGCTTTTGCGGCGCCCGGTAGAGCTTCATTTACGTAATCATCAACAATAATTATTGCGTCTTCGTTAAACTTACTTTCACAAACCCGAAAAGAATCGACAATTGATTCGTAAAAATCGCCATCAAAAAACGCAAACATAATATTTTCCGGCACGTCATCAGAAGTAAAATCGGAAAACCAGCCTTTGTGAATAATCGGCGACTTCAATCCTGCTTTCTTAAAATTCTGGACAAACGTCTTACGCGGCGCTAATAACTCGCCAGCCTTAAATTGATCACCCGCGGCGCTATTATCCTTCTGGGTTTTTTCTGGCAATCCCGCAAACGAATCGTAAACGTGAAACTCGCCCGTAAAATCATAAGCGTCCAATAGTCGGCGAATAAACAAACTGGTCGTGCCAACATAACAGCCGAATTCCACAATATTGCCAGTGACGCCACGGCGTAAAGTTTTTTCCAACTTCCTTAAAAGCGCACCAAGTTCTTTTATATCGACTTGGTCAGAAATGATTGGGTATTTAGTGAGGAGTTGGTCGGTGATATTCATAACTTAATTATAAATAGTTCGCCAAATATCGACAAATTATCAACGACGCAGCCCTATATATTTACGGTTTTATGAAGTAAACTATCAATTAGCACCTATGAATAATCACGATATTATCAAAACATTTTTACCGAAACAACTGGACATAAGACGGTTAAATTTGTTTCAATCCACATTGCGAAAATCAAACATAATTGTATATGGCGAAATCCACGGCATTAAAGAAAATTCCGACGTCATCTATACTTTGGTTAAGAAACTTGGCGTAAAACGATTAGCTATTGAGGCAAGCCCTACTGTGTTTGACTTCATCAATTCAGTAAAGACCGGCTCTTATGATTTTTCCTTAGTTGATGAAGACCTTTTTGATTCAAGCATTTTATCTCTTGAAACGATAAAGACAATAGCAATTCTTTTACAACAAAACCAACTTAAAGAACTTATTTTTATTGATACATTTTTTGAGAATTTAGATGAGGACGCCGTCATATCACCAAGCCCGCAGGAACGAGAAAAACAACTAGCTAAAAATATCCTCGAGATTGACAATTCTCTATTAACATTATGTATTATGGGGCAATGGCATACACAGCCCAAAGTTGTTACAAATGGCGAAACACGGCATGAATCAGCGTTATATCGCTTGAGAAAAGCAAAACCAAATGTACCGTTTATTCACAATGTCTACAGACAAGGGCAATTATTTAATGACGGAAAAATAATTGAACTTCCGAAAAACCCATCAATTCCGCCTTATTATGAAATTGTCCAGAAAACTGATATTGATTTTGAACTGCACATACCAGAAGCGACAAAAATATCACTATGTAAAAAGTAGCAGACGGTTACTCAGCAAACTGACTATTGTAAAGCTCAGCGTAAAATCCATTTTGCTTCAGCAGAGTTTTGTGATTGCCCTGCTCGATGATGTTGCCGTCGCGGACTACCAAAATCAAATCAGCATCACGAATGGTACTCAAACGATGCGCAATAACAAAACTAGTTTTTCCCTGCATCAACTTCTCCATGGCTTTTTGGATAAGGACTTCGGTGCGCGTATCAACTGAGCTTGTCGCTTCGTCCAAAATCAACATCGGCGCTTTTTCTAACATTGCCCTGGCAATTGTCAGCAGCTGCCTTTCTCCCTGGGAAATGTTAGCAGCCTCCTCACCAAGAACCATATCATATCCACCCGGCAACGACCTCACAAAATGATCGACATGCGCTTCTTTGGCGGTTTTTATCATCTCTTCCTCGGTAGCTTTTGGATTGCCATACATCAAATTCTGACGAATCGTGCCATTAAACAACCACGTATCTTGCAGCACCATGCCAAACATTTGACGCACATCGCTACGTTTCATTCTACGAATATCCACGCCGTCAATTTTAATCGAACCGCTATTAATCTCATAAAATCGCATCAGCAAGTTAACTAGCGTCGTTTTGCCAGCACCAGTTGGACCGACAATCGCCACGCGCTGACCTGGCTTAATGTGCGCCGACAAACTTTTGATGATAGTTTGGTCTGGCTTATAACCAAAGACGACGTTGTCGAATTCAACTTCGCCTTTTATGTCGGACAATTTTACCAAGTTATTCGACTCAACCGCTTCTTCCGGCTCGTCCAAAAACTCAAACACTCGCTCGGCGGCAGCAGCTGTCGATTGCAAAATATTAGCGATATTAGCAACCTGAACCAGCGGCTGATTGAACTGATCGACATACTGAATAAACGCCTGAATATCGCCGATTTTTAGCCGACCATTAATCGCCAGCCAACCGCCCAAAATTGTCATAGCTACGTAGCCAATATTGCTGATAAAATTTATAATCGGGTGAATCAAGCCAGAAAAGAACTGAGCCTTCCAAGCACTCTCCTGAAGCCGATTATTGATCTTAGAAAACTTAGCAATCGATTTTTTCTGGCCATTAAAGACGCGCATCACTTGATGACCGCCATACATTTCTTCAATGTGTCCATTAAGTTCGCCAAGCTGCGTTTGCTGGCGTAAGAATTGTTTTTGCGAACTCTTTGCAATCAGCGTAATCACGCCACCCGCCAGTGGAAGCACCAGTAGCGCAACTAGCGACATCTGCCAACTAATCGAAAACATCATCACCAAAATTCCCAGCACCGTAATCGTTGAAGTTATAATTTGCGACAAACTCTGATTTAGCGTTTGGCTGATCGTATCGACATCATTAGTTATGCGACTAAGAACTTCACCGTAAGTTTGTTTATCGAAATAACTCAGCGGCAAACGATTTATTTTTTCGGACAATTGTTGTCGCATTCTGAAAGTTACGGTTTGTGTCACCTGAGTCATTATCCACGTTTGAATATATCGAAAAATTGCACTCAACACATACATTCCGACTAGCAAAATAATTATTCGCCAAATAGCGTCAAAATGAAATTCTGGACGCCGACTAAGATCTAACTTTTTAATCGACTCAAGTTGACTGGACGGAATCTGTTTTTCAATCTCCGACTTATTCGGCAATCGGTTCAAAACGTCCGCGCCAGTAGTTCCCACTGGCAAAGAAACACCTTTTGGTAATTTACTAGTAATCGCCTCGTAGGCTTTCATATTGGCATAATCATCAACAATTTGATTCGTCGCGCCACCTAAAATCTTCGGGCTGCCAATCGCAAAAATCGTGCTTCCAATTGCAAAAACCAACACCATCAACATTTGCCATCGAAAATCCGACAAATATTTAATCAGCTTCTTGACCGTTCCCTTGAAATCTTTAGCCTTTTCGCCAGTACCCATTCCGCCCATCGGGCCGCCCATTCGTACTTGCTGACGTTTTTTCGTGGTTTGCCTAGACATTACAACATTCCTTTCGCAGCAATAGACATTTTCTGTAAATCGTCCTCCGAGAGTTGCGAAGCGGCAATTTCTTGATAAACTTCGCAATCTTTCATCAATTCCTGATGCGTTCCCTGGCCAACAATTTTTCCCTCATTAAGCACAATAATCTTATCGGCATTCATAATCGTATTAATTCGCTGACCGACAATTAATACAGTTTTATTCTCAGTTTCCTTTGCAAGCACAGCCCGCAACTTCGCGTCGGTCTTGAAATCAAGCGCCGAAAACGAATCGTCAAAAATGTAAACATTCGGCTCAACCGCAATAGCCCTCGCAATCGACAAACGCTGGCGCTGACCGCCAGAAACATTGCTACCGCCCTGAGCGATTTCACTTTTATAGCCACTTTTTAACTCGCTAATAAATTCTTCCGCTTGAGCAATTTTAGCCGCTTTTTCAACCAACTTATCACTAGCCTCAGCGTTGCCGTATTTGATATTACTAGCAACCGTTCCACTAAACAGCACACCTTTTTGCGGCACGTAACCAATTTGACCAGACAAATCTTCCAATTTCAGATTTCTAATATCAACGCCATCAAGCAAAATCTGCCCCGCCGAAACATCATAGAAACGAGGAATCAAATTAATCAACGTCGACTTTCCCGAACCAGTACTGCCAATAAACGCCGTTGTCTGACCAGGTTCAGCTACAAAATTAATATCCGAAAGCACTGGCAAATCCGCATCAGGATAAGTAAATGTAACGTCCTTAAACTCAATTTTTCCCTTGGCATCTTTTGGTAATTTTTTCGGCGACTTCGGGTCAGTAATTGACGGCAAAGTATCCAAAACTTCTCCGACTCGGCGCACCGATACGGCGGCTCTTGGCACCATAATAAACACCATTGACAGCAACAAGAACGAGATTATCACCTGCATTGCATATTCCAAAAACGCCATCATATTACCAATTTGCAAATTGCCACTACTTATCAAATGCGCGCCAAACCACACAATTGCCACACTCGAAAAGTTCATCACTAAAGTCATAATCGGATCAAGCAACATCATCAAACGGTTCACAAATAAATTCATCTTGTTCAATTCCACGTTGGCTTCTTGGAATTTTTTCTGCTCAATCTTCTCGTTATGGAACGCACGAATGACTTTTAGTCCAACCAAATTTTCCCGCGCCACCAAATTAAGTTTATCCACCAGCGTCTGTAATTTCTTAAACCTAGGTACGGCAATCGTAAATAACGCGGCGATAACCACAAACAAAACGAACACCGCCAAAGCGATAATCCAGCTTAAATCGGGCGCATTATTCATGGCTTTTTGCAGACCGCCAATTGCCATAATTGGCGCCATTAACGCCAGCCTCAGCAGCATTATTGACGTTGTTTGAATCTGCTGAATATCATTCGTTGAGCGCGTAATCAGCGACGCCGTAGAAAACTTGTTAAAATCCGCCAAAGAAAAACTTTCTATTCGTTCAAACAATTTCAATCGCAATTTTTGCG
>CAUSLX010000038.1:0-6975 GCA_963532505.1 uncultured Candidatus Saccharibacteria bacterium
CTTCTGTAAATCCGTGGCTGCTTGTGGAGGCGGCACTGGTTGGAATTGGAAAATAAAAATACCCCAGTTAATTCCGGGGTATTTTCTAGTAATCTTTACAGATTATTTTTCAGACTTCTTAGCAGCTGGCTTCTTTGCTGGAGCTTTTTTAGCGGCAGTTTTCTTTGCTGTTGCTGGCTTTGCAGCTGGTTTTTTAGCAGCTTCTAATGTAACACCTGCTTTTTTAGCAATTTTGCTTAATGCACTCTTTCGGCGAGCAGCAGTGTTTTTCTTAATCAAGCCTTTTTTAACAGCGGTGTCGATTTCGCTTTGTGCTGCAGCAAGAGTTTTTGCGCTTGGCTCTGCAGAGAAAGCTTTAACAGCAGTCTTAATGTCTTTTTTAATGCTGATGTTTCGCTCGCGGCGTTTTAAGGTTTGTTTAGCACGCTTGATGGCGGATTTGATGATTGGCATGTTTCTCCTTTACCTCTATAGATTTGTATCGCTAATCAGGAAGAATTATACAGAAAATAGCATAAATTGTAAAGAGGCGGCTTAGATATTGACTTTATAGTACTGCTTATGGTATAGTGATGTCAAGCGTAATTACAAAACAAACATAGGAAAAATCATGTCAAACGGATCAGCAAAGCAAAAAGTAATCCAGAGCATCAAGGATGTAACTAATATTTTAGTGACGGTGAGTTCTAGCCCGTCAGTCGACGAATTGTCGGCAGCATTAGGATTGACGATTTTCCTCAATAAACTAGGGAAGCACGCTACGGCTGTGTTTAGTGGCGACATTCCGCCAGCAATTACGTTCTTGAATCCTGATAAAACGTTTGAGCAGACCGCAGATTCTTTGCGTGATTTTATTATTGCCTTAGATAAAGAGAAGGCTGATCATTTGCGCTATAAAGTTGTTGACGACGCTGTGAAGATTTTTATTACGCCATATCGTACGACGATTACCGATAAAGACTTGGAATTTTCACAAGGCGATTATAACGTTGAGCTGGTTCTGGCGCTAAATGTTGAAAATAGTGAAAGTATTGATACGGCTTTGACTGCGCACGGTAAGATTCTGCATGACGCTACGGTCGTGGCTATAACGGCGGGCGACGTAAAGAGTGGTCTGGGCTCTGTTGATTGGCACGAATCTAACGCGAGTGGTGTGAGTGAAATGGTTGTTGAGCTTCTTGATGATCTGAAGACGCCGAAGGTGACTCTGGATGAGCAGATGGCGACGGCTTTACTTACGGGAATTGTTGCAGTGACTGACCGATTTAGTAATGGAAATACATCATCAAAGGTTATGACCACGGCCGCAGAACTTATGGCGGCAGGGGCAAATCAGCAATTGGTGGTTTCAAAGATTGCAGAGAGCGAAGTAGAGGACAAGCCGCAGAAGATTGAAAAGATCGAAGAAAAATCTCCAGAAAAAGAGGAAGTTTCAGAGGATAAAACTGAAGAAATAGAGAAAGATGAGGAAACTGTACACGCGGACGGAACTTTGTCGATTAGCCACGAAAAGAAGGGCGATGTTGATGAAGTGGCTGAACAAACGGCGAAGGAAAAGCAAGAAGAGTCTGCTAGGATTGCCGAAGAGAAATTGGCTAAAATTGAGCCAATAAAGGAGGAGCCACAAGTTGAGGAAGAAAAGCCTAGTGAAAAAATAGTTTCAAAGGGCGAACTTTCTTTTGAGGAAACTCCGCTGATGGGTGGCACTCTGAACGCAACGACTACACAGGCTGCCGAGGATAAGATTAGGGAATTGGCTAGCGATCAAAATAAAACCATCTTAACGCATGGTAAATATGTGGGTGATAATACGCCGTCGTTTGGCAATACTCCGTTAAATGCGGCTATGGGCGCGTCTGATGAGCCGCCGAAGATTGATCCGTTTGCTACAGCTAACATTGCTGAGCAAAAATTATCGACAATACCTGTTGCGCCGCAATCTGAAGAGTCAATTATTTCGGCAATTACTAATGATACAAATCAATTGAATAATCCAGTAGCGCCAGCTCCGAGTCAGCCGATTGCGCCAATTGAGCCAGCAATAACAAATCCTGAAAATAGCATTCCAGGTTTCGATTTACCAATGCCGCCAGCGATGCCAGATTTCGGCGCTTTGCCACCAATGCCGCCAGCGCCTACAGGTGTTGATGTAAATGGATTGCCGCAGATTGCACCGCTAGGGGTGGCTCCTGAGCCGGTAGCCGCTCCGCAAGCTCCAGCGCCTGCGCCGATCACCGCGATGCCAACTCAGCCAGCTCAAAACACAGACTTCAATCCAGCGCAATTCCACATTCCAGGACAATAGTTGATGGACGAAGTGATTCTCATAGACAAACCCCAGGGAATGACTAGCTTTGGGGTGGTAGCGCGCTTGCGACGAGTTTTATCTAATCAGGCGGGAAAGAAGGTGAAGGTTGGTCACACGGGTACGCTTGATCCGTTTGCTACTGGGCTAATGATTATTGTGACTGGAAAAAAATGTCGCGAAGCTGAAATTTTCACCAAGTTAGATAAGTGGTATGAGGCAGAAATTATTCTGGGCAAGAATAGTTCGACGGGCGACCCAGAGGGTGAAATTACCGATGTGTCTGATTATGAGCCGAGTTTGGAAGAAGTTCAGCGGGTGATTAGTCAATTTGTGGGAAAAATTGAGCAGACGCCGCCGATTTTTAGCGCGATAAAAATTAACGGTGAAAGAGCGTATAAATTGGCGCGCGAAGGTAAACAAGTTGAGATTCCTAAGCGTGTGATAGAAATTTACTCGTTGGAGTTATTAGCATACGAATATCCCAAATTAAAGATCAGAACTCACGTTTCAAGCGGAACTTATATTCGGACGCTGGCGGTGGATATTGGCGAGGAATTGGAAACGGGCGCGTATTGTGAAAATCTGCGTCGTACGAAAATTGCTGACTATTCTATTGATCAGGCAAAGACTCTGGCGGACTTTGGAATTACTAGCTAATTGCAAAAAACAGAGAAGCTTGGTATAATTATAGGGCTATGATTAGCAAAGAGAATAAAGCGAAAGCAATTGCTTTGACTCAGGTCAATAAAAACGACGTCGGTAGTCCACAAGCTCAGGTGTCGGTTTTGACGGCTCGTATCAAAGAAGTCACGGAGCATTTGAAGGCGAATAAGCACGACTTCATGGCTCGTCGCGGCTTGATCCAAATGGTTGGTAAGCGCAAGCGTTTGCTGAAATATTTGGAGCGAACTGATTTTGAGTCTTACAAAGCAGTTGTTGCCAAATTAGGTTTGCGTAAATAATTTACGTTAAAAACTGCTTAAATCCCCTTTGACGAAAAGGGGATTTTTGTTGTTCTGGCTATTTTTTCAATTTGGCGATAATCACATCTCGTCCGTCGTTTGCGCCACCCAAAGTACAGGAATAAAGAGTTAATTGCGGCTGATCTGTACGTTGTTCGATTTCTACGGCATCTGGTTTAACGCTTTGTTTTTCGCTGATGACGTAATTGTAACGCACGCCGTTATAGTCAATGATAATTTCATCGCCGACAGTCAATTTGTCGATATTATAAAAAGGCGATTTTCTGAGTGTTTGCTGAGGAGTTAATCCCATAATAAAACGGTGTGCGGATAAGACAAAATTGCCGCCATCTTTTGGATTGCCGTTTTCTGGTTTACGCCACCACGCACCATGTTCCATTGTCTCGGCGCCGCCAGTACTATAAGGCAAATTTATATCGATTTTTGGTATATAAAGTCGATTTTCAGTAATTTTATTCTCAGTTTTAGTGATGAGTTGAGTGGTGTGGTTGTCTTTTGGGTTGATGTTTTGTGACAAAATAAGGGGCGTGCTGATGAGGATAAGCAAATAAACTCCGCCAAGAATCATCAAGATTGCGATTATAGTTAAGATATAGCTTTTCCAGCTTTTCTGGCGATTTTTTACTGAATCTAGCTGAAGTGACATGAATAAATTATAGCACACTCATCTGTTAATAAGGTTATGTTAAGCGCGCTTGCGGCTGGTGTTTGGGCCGAGGTTTTAGTATAATATAAGGAGCAATTTGTAACGCGGAAGTGATAGAGATGAGATGACTAAATTGCCAAGTAATTTCATCCCTGTTACTACCGCAAGAAAGGAGCTCTTTATGAGTATTATCAATCCAAGCGGCAAGGAGATTTTTAGTGTTACCACTGATTTTTGTGGTCGGCCGCTGACTTTAGAGGTGAATCGCGTCGGTTTTAGGACGACTGGTAGCGTTTTGGTGCGTTATGGCGACACTGTAGTTTTGGGTAGCGCTCAGGTTAGTCCGCGTCCAGTGCAATTGGATTATTTTCCATTGTCGATTGATTATGAAGAAAAATTTTATGCAGCGGGTAAGATTTCTGGCAGCCGATTTATCAAGCGCGAAGGTCGCCCGAGCGATGAAGCTGTGTTGATTGGGCGATTGATTGATCGTCCGATTCGTCCGCTTTTCCCGAAGGGCTATCGACAGGAAATTCAAGTCGTCGCGACTGTTTTGAGTATGGATCCGAGTTTCCGTCCAGATGTAATTGCGATGATCGCTGCGTCTAGCGCGTTAATGTTAACCGGTACGCCGTTTGACGGTCCAGTGGCTGGTTTGCGCGTGGGTCGAGTGAATGGCGAATTTAAGGCATTCTTGACTCCAGAAGAGCGCGAAAAGTCGGATCTTGATTTGGTTGTGGCTGGTATTGAAAGCGGTATAACAATGGTTGAAGCTGGCGCTAAAGAGGTTTCAGAGGATGTTATTGTTGATGCGATGGCGTGGGCTCACCAGATGATGCAGCCAGCGATTGCCCTGCAACGCGAATTGGCAGAAAAAGTCGCGCCAGCACAGCAGGAATACGATTTAATTTTGCCAGACGAATCAATTCAGCAAACTGTTAACGCGTGGGTTGATGGGAAATTTGGTGAGAAAATTCGTCGACCATATCCAGAGCGCAATGAAATGATTAGCGAAATTCGTGCCGAGTTCCATGAGGCGATGGCGGAAAAATTGGGACTGGACGAGGAAGAATATAGCGAAGTTCGTGGCGATTATGATGAAGCGTTTACTTTGGCTTTGCATAAAGATGTTCGCCGAGGAATTGTTACCGAACGAGTTCGTCCTGATGGTCGACAATTGACAGAGATCCGTCCGCTCAGTTCGGAAGTTGGATTCTTGCCGCGCGCTCACGGTTCCAGCTTATTTACGCGTGGTGTAACTCAGGGAATGAATATTGTGACTTTGGCGCCGCTTAGTTATTCGCAATTGATTGACACTATGGAAATTACTGACGGTGAGCGACGTTATATGCATCATTACAATGCGCCGGGCTATACAGTTGGTGAGGTTAAGCGAATGGGCAGTCCAGGTCGACGTGAAATTGGTCACGGATACTTGGCGGAACGCGCTCTGCTTCCAGTTTTGCCAACGGAAGAGGATTTTCCATACGCTATTCGCTCAGTTACTGAGATTATGAGTCAGAACGGTTCAACTTCGATGGCGGCGACTTGTTCTAGCTGCTTGGCGTTGATGGATGCTGGCGTGCCAATTTCGGCTCCCGTGAGTGGAATTGCGATGGGATTGATGATGGATGGCGATACTCCGTATGTGTTGAGCGATATCGCTGATGCTGAAGACTTTGCTGGTGATATGGACTTTAAGGTAACTGGAACTTCAAAGGGTATTACGGCTCTTCAAATGGATATGAAGGTTCATGGACTACCGGTGACGATTTTGCGTCAGGCAATTGAGCAGAGTAAAGCTGGCCGAGCGCACATTTTGGAGCATATGCTCAGCGTTCTTCCAGAGCCTCGTAAGTCGCTCAGTCCGTATGCGCCACGAATTGAGAAGATTAAGATTGACCCAGATAAGATTGGCGTGATTATTGGTAAGGGTGGTGAGACGATCAATAAGATTACTTCGGAAACTGGCGCTGAGATTGATATTAAGGAAGATGGTTTGATTACTGTAGCTAGCCCAGACGGCGCGTCGATTGAAAAGGCTATGAACTGGATTAAAAGTCTGGTTGAGGAGCCAGAAGTCGGCAAGATTTACGAAGGTAAAGTTGTTGGCATTAAAGATTTTGGCGCGTTTGTGAATATACTTCCTGGTGTTGACGGAATGGTTCATATTTCAAAATTGGCGGAACGTCGAGTTGAAAAAGTGACTGATGTCGTGAAAGAAGGGCAAACTGTTCGCGTGAAAATCACTGGAATTGACGAGCGCGGTAAGATTAATTTGACGATGATTGGTTTGTAAATATATAATAACGAAAGCGTAATTTTAGGAGGAAATTTTATGGACAATAGTAATAACAACAAACCCCAAACACCGCCTCAGCCACAATTCCAGCAGGCTCCACAACAACCTCAGGTTCAGCAGCCTCAGCCACAACAACAATTCCCACAACAACCAGTCATGGGAACTCCATACCAAATGCCACCAAAAAAGAAAATGAGCAAAGGTGCCATGTGGGGAATCATCGGCGGAATAATTGGACTAGTCGTAATTATCGTTGGTGTAGTCCTAGCCGTCTTGCTACTAGGCGGTCCAAGCAAGGCGGATTATAAAGACCTGCTTTCACAGTTTACTGGCTTTGACATAAATAACGCCTTTATCAGTAAAAGTAGTACTGGTACTAAAAATAGGAAAGCTGAAATAGATAAGACTATTGAGAAAATTGACGACCTTAATAAAAAAATGGGCTCGCATAAAGCGCTTCGCGATAAGGATGTAAAAGCAGCGTATGATAAATATTTGGACAGTTGGAATAACGGCGCAAAAGAATATGTTGAGTTCATAGGAGCTTTTACTGAAAATAATTTTTACGAGAAGTGTAGGTTAACTGAAGTAAGCAAGCATATTCGGGAATCCAAAGAAAGTATTGAGAAATATTTTGACTCTAATATGAAAGACTGTATGAATTCCTTGGATATGATGTCGAAAACTAACAACAAGCTAGTCGCTAAATATGGCGAAGATCAGAAGAAATACTACT
>CAUSLX010000039.1:0-6965 GCA_963532505.1 uncultured Candidatus Saccharibacteria bacterium
CCGTTGAAGATACTGATGGCGACGATGAAGGTTACGCAATTTACCGATCAGAAACTGAAGAGACGATGATTGACTTTTCGAACCGTTTGGCTGGTCGTTATGCTGCTGAGACAATTCCAGGTCACGTCAATAAGAACGAATTGATCACGCGTGAAATCGCAGATTCAATTGACGACGACGAAAGTATTGAAAGCGTTAAGATTCAGTCTGTATTATCAACGAACAATCTTAATGGTATTCCGCAGCGAAGTTACGGTATTGATATGTCGACTGGTAAATTGGTTGGCAATCATCAGCCAGTTGGTGTTATAGCCGCTCAGTCAGTTGGTGAGCCGGGTACTCAGTTGACGCTTCGTACCTTCCACAACTCTGGTGTTGCTGGTGGTGACATTACCCAAGGTCTTCCTCGTGTTGAAGAATTGTTTGAAGCACGCACACCAAAGGGTCAAGCATTCATTACGGAAGTTGCTGGTTTGGTTGACGTCTGGGAAGATGGCAAGAAGTACATCGTTCAAATTACACCAGAATCTGGCAAGGTTGAGCGATTGCCATTAGAGGGACGAACCGTTGTAGTTAAGGCTGGCTCAAGCGTTAAGGCTGGCGATGTCTTGGCAACTGGCGAGAGCGACACTCGACCTTTGATCGCGCCATTTGATGGTGTGGTTGAATCTGCTGAAGACACTTTGGTGATCGCGGCAGAGGCTGCTTCACCAACTCGTTATGAAATCCCAGGCAATATGCAGTTGGTCGTTAAGGCAAACGATGTTGTTGAAGCTGGTGATCGATTGACGGCTGGATCATTGAACTTGCACGATTTGATGCGACTTAAGGGTGTTGAGGCAACTCAGCGCTACATCATCAACGAAGTTCTGCGAATCTACGCCGCTCAGGGTCAGGACGTGGCTGACAAGCACTTGGAGATTATTGTTCGCCAAATGTTTAGTCGCGTGCAAATTGAAGATGCTGGTGATAGCGAATTTGTGACTGGCGACATCGTTTCTAAGGCCGCTGTGGTCAATGCAAATAAGCAATTGGCTGCTGAAGGTAAGAACTTGATTAGCTACACACAATTGCTACTCGGTATCACGAAGGTGTCAATCTGGAGTGACTCATGGCTATCGGCTGCGTCCTTTCAGGACACTACTCGCGTCTTGATTAACGCCGCCGTATCTGGTCGAGCCGACCACTTGCACGGTTTGAAGGAAAACGTCATCATCGGCCGCAAGATTCCAGTAGGAACTGGCGCTGTCGAAGAAGATGAAGAGTTCGAAACACCGAGCGAAGACGAGTTCGTCGAAGAGGAAGTCACCGCTTAATAAGTAGGCTTCGCAACTACGGGAACCGCCTCAATTCCGGGGCGGTTTTCTATTGATTTTTTATAGGAAAAAAGTTATATAATAATTAACCTTTTTATATTCTAACGTGTGAAATCCTTAAATTTTGGGTGGATATTTTAAGTTAAGTATGTTATAATTCCTTTCAGAGTTTCCTCTTTTCGGAGTGCGCGGTGTTTTGAATGTGTACAGATCGCAATCTCGGCGGAAAAGGTATAGACACGGAGAGGAGTTGCTGAATCCAAACCGTAAGGCGAATTGCCATAATTAGTAAATCAACCAAGGAGAAATTGGATGCCAACAATCAACCAATTGGTGCGTAAACCGCGCCAAACGGCTAAGAAAAAGTCCAAGTCGCCAGCACTAGGTCGTATTCATAACGCCCTAAAAACACGTTATTACGACCAGAATGCACCGCTTAAGCGTGGTGTTTGTGTGCGTGTGACGACTAAGACGCCAAAGAAACCAAACTCAGCTTTGCGTAAAGTTGCTCGTGTTAAATTGAACAACGGCTATGAAGTTTGGGCGTACATCGGTGGTGAAGGTCACAACTTGCAGGAGCACGCTGTAGTCTTGATCCGCGGTGGTCGTGTTCCTGACCTTCCAGGTGTGCGTTATCACATCGTACGTGGTGCGCTTGACCTTCAGGGTGTTAACAACCGCAAGAAGGGTCGCTCTAAGTACGGTACAAAGAAAGGGGATAAATAATCATGCCTCGTAAAGTTACCAAGAAGTTGCAGCGTGAACTTAAGCCTGATCGCCGATACCAAAGCGTACTAGTTCAGCGTTTGATCAACAAGTCAATGCTAGACGGTAAAAAGTTGGCGGCTGAGCGCGCTGTTTACACGGCCCTAGAAACTGCTGCTAAGAAATTGGATTCTGAAGATCCATTGGCAGTGTTTGAAAAAGCATTGAAGAACGTTAGCCCAAGCTTCGAGGTTAAATCTCGCCGCGTTGGTGGCGCTAACTACCAGATTCCATTCCCAGTTCAGGGACATCGACAATTGCACTATGCGTTCAGTTGGTTAGTTCAATCAGCTCGCGCTCGCAACGGAATGCCATATTCACAGCGATTGGCATTGGAAATCGTTGACGCTTACAACGAAGCTGGTGCTGCCTTCAAGAAGAAGGAAGATACGCATAAGATGGCTGAAGCTAACCGCGCCTTTGCGCACTTTGCTCGCGGCTAATTATTGCCCGAAAGCAAAATCAGAAAATCGCTCTAAACGGGGCGATTTTTTGATATAATAGAAAAAATTAGGAGGGAAGATGGCGAGTTTTTCGTTTGATATTGTGTCAGAAATTGACAAGGCTGAGATGAATAATGTTTTCATGCAGGCTGAAAAAGAAATCCAAGGGCGTTATGATTTTAAGGGGACGAGCGCTGGAATTGATTGGCTGGATGATAAAAAGGGTCTGAAAATTACCGGCGACAATGACTGGCAAGTTGATGCCGTTCTGGATATCGTGCGTAAGAAATTGGCGGGGCGTGGTCAGTCGAGCAAAGTTCTGGATTTATCAAAAGATAAAGTTGTTTCGAACCTGAAGACGACTTGGGAAATTCCGTTCAAGCAAGGTCTTGATCAGCCGACGGCGAAGCAGATTGCCGCTGATATTCGCGCTAATGCGCCGAAAGCTAAGCCGCAAATTCAGGGCGACCTCGTTCGTGTTACTTCTGCATCGAAGGATGAGCTGCAAAAAGTTATTAGTTTATTGCGAGAAAGTGATTATGACACGCCTCTGCAGTTTGTAAATTATCGTTAGGATTGGAGTAGTATGAATCAGAAATCAATGAAGAGATTAAAAGTTGCAGCCATCGTTCTGGGTGTAGTTTTCTTAATCTCCGTTATAGTTGGTCTAATTGTTGTTAACAATAACCGCTCTTCCGGAGTTAGTAAAACCGCAAAAAAGAAGATCCAGAAGATTTTTGCCGAAGAAGATGCTAAGAACTCGCAGAAGGTCGTTTCCAAATATGGCTATTCAATTCGATACGACAAGAGTATTTTTACTGGCGAAGGTCACGTCTTAAATAAAGATTCTAATGAGAAACAGTATAGCGCCACCACGTATGCCGATGACGAGCTGAAAGAAAGCCGTGCTTATGCGATTTTGCGATTACATTTCAGAAAAGGTTCAGAAAAGCCGAAGGAGGAAGAAGAGAAGTTTTCATTTAGGAAGATTATGCCAGACTTCTCAATCATAACTTCGCGCAAAAAAGCTTATTTTGATCGCTCAACGATGCCCGAGGAATATAAGGACACGAAGAAATATTCAGATTTGGATTTAATGCTTCAGGGCGATATCAACAAGCAGAAGAAGGATAATCCGAACTTAAAATATCACACTAGCGACGCGACAATTTCTGGACGGAAGTTTAAGAAGATGGTCGTTGATTACGGAAGCACTATTGACGGCAAGTGGCAGAAAACTGGCGAAAAAATAACTTATTTAACGATTCAGAATGGCAGACCGTACTGGATGACGATTTTTGCATTGAGCAAGAATTCGTACACGCAGCCGTATATTGACCAGCTGGAGGCGCTGGTTGCTAAGGTTACTTTCCAGAATCCAGACAGTAGCTACTTGGTTAGGGCTGATGGTAATAATGAGGCGCAAGTGGCTTCCGCTACGATAGCTAAGACCGAAACTAAGGCGGAAAATTTCTCAGAAGATAAGGACACTACGAATACTTTGGATGAACTAGACGAAGATTCTGTTATTAAAGTGGTGGCAAGGAATCAAATTGCTACGGTCCGCGTGGGAACATATCGTTGTGCTGATATGATTTATACGGCACAGAATGGTGCGAGCATGCAGTTGAATGGCTTATGTACGGGTGGAATTGGTAGTGGATCGATTGTTTCTGGTGACGGCTACATTGCTACAAACGGGCATGTGACTGAGGTTTCGAACCAAAGTATGATCATGGGTCTCAATACACAAGAAAACATGAATAAATATATAAAGTTTGTGGTAGATGCGGGCTATATAACTCGAGAGACGCTTCGGGATTTGGCAAATAAAGCTAATGGCGGCGATCAGAGTGCGCAAGCGGCAATTCTCGGTCTTATCAACCAAGTTCCTGCTGATAATATACGCTCGCAGAATGATAGATACGACTATGTTATTCAGACCTCAAGCGAGCCTATTGCGCGCGAAGATGACGGTTCGGGCAATCTTAAGTGGAAAAAGACGAAGACTAATATTCCAGCTAAGAAAATTGACGCGGAAGTTGATTTGAAGGGTCGCGGGATGGATCTGAATAGCGACAAAAGTGACGTGGCGATTCTGAAGGTCGAAGGGCGATTTCCAGCGGTGGAATTGGGTGATAGTTCTAGGATTTCTAGAGGTGATCGAGTGACGGCGATTGGTTATCCAGCAATTGTCGATGACGGCGTAAATACGAAGAAGAGCAAGACTGTGCCAACCGTTACGCAAGGTGATGTTTCTGGTTCAGCTAGTGACGCGGGTGGTCATAAGCTGTTTTCAATGAGCGCGCAAATTGCGGCGGGTAACAGTGGTGGTCCAGCGTTCGATGATGATGGCAAGCAGATTGGACTGAATACTTACGGCGGCTCGTCCTGCGCGAATAGGAGAGAACACAACAATTCTTGCTTTGGAGAGGGAATATTTCGTGATATCGCTGATCTGAAAACTATGGCGAAGAAAAATAATGTTGAGTTATCGGCGAACGGCGAATTGACTAAGCTCTGGAAAGATGGCTTGGAGAGTTTTTCTCAAGGTAAATATTCTCAGGCAAAAGCTAAATTTGAGCAATTGGATAAAAAATATCCCGACAATTATTTGGTGGCGAAGATGATCGAGGTTTCATCCAATACTCCAGATGATTCTACGGAAGGCGAGGCATCTAGCGCAGAAGCTGGAACGAGCGAATCAGAAAATAACACTACAGTTATAATCGTGGTTGTGGTGATTCTTTCAACGGGAGCATTATTCTTAACAGTGTCAATTATCGCAATTGCTGTTTCTGCCAGTAATCGACGTAAGATGAATGCCTATCCATATCCTGTCGCTGGACAATTCCCACAGCAGCCTCAGTATCCGCAACAACCTCAATATCCGCAGCAGAACTACTATCCGCAGCAACCTGCTCAATATCCACCAACGTACGCGCAGCCACCTATGCAACAGCCTCCAGTTAACTATCCGCCTGCAGCGCCAGCTCAGAACGACAACGAGTCTAAAAATCCTCCGGCTCAGAGCTAGTCAAAAACATAGATAACTGATATAATAAAACGCAAGAGTAGTTTTTTGGTGCCAAAAAATTGACCAAAAATCTCGGCAAATTAACGTAATATAAAGGAAAATTTATGGCAGAGACGCATGTTCCGCTAAAGAATTTTAGAAATATTGGTATTATTGCCCATATTGACGCCGGTAAAACGACGACAACTGAGGGTATTTTGTACCGCACTGGTTTGACACATAAGATCGGTGTGGTTCGTGGTGAAGGTGATGGTGCTACCACCGACTGGATGGCGCAGGAGAAAGAGCGTGGTATCACTATTACGTCAGCTGCTGTGACTTGTTTCTGGAAAGATCACAAGATTAACATCATCGACACTCCAGGGCATATTGACTTTACCGCTGAGGTTGAGCGTAGTTTGCGCGTGCTTGACGGTGCGGTTACAGTCTTTGACGGTAAGATGGGCGTTGAGGCTCAGTCTGAAACTGTTTGGCGCCAGGCTAATAAGTACGGCGTACCACGTATTTGTTTCGTTAACAAGATCAACCAGACTGGTGGTGACTTCTACAAGTCTCTGGAGTCAATTCACAACCGCTTGAGTAAACAGGCTTTCCCAGTTCACTTGCCAATTGGTTTTGAAAAGACTATCAACGGTGTTGTCGACTTGATTGACATGAAGGCTTATACCTACGACGACTACACAGACCACGAGCTTAAGGTTGGCGAGATTCCAGCTGACATGCTTGAAAAAGCTAAGAACGCACGTTCTTTGTTGGTTGAAAACGCCGTTGAGGCTGACGACGAATTGATGATGAAGTTCTTGGATCAAGGCGAAGAAGCTATTACCGTTGACGAGCTAAAGATGGCTCTGCGTAAGCGTGTTTTGGACGGTGACTTTTACCTAGTTACCGGTGGTGACGGTCGCGGTGTGATCGTTGAGAAGTTGCTTGACTTGATGGTTGACTTCTTGCCAAGCCCTCTAGACGTTGATGAAATTTGGGGTAAGAATCCAAAGACTGGCGACGAAGTTAGCCGCAAGCCATCAGACAAGGAGCCTTTGTCTGCTTTGGCGTTTAAGATTGCTGCCGATCCATTTGTTGGTAAGTTGATCTTCGTTCGTGTCTATTCTGGTGTTCTGAACTCAGGAAGCTACGTGCTTAACACGACAACTGGTGAAAAAGAGCGAATTGGACGAATTGTTCGTATGTTTGCTGACAAGCGTGAAGAAATTAGCAAGGTTGAAGCTGGTGACATCGCCGCTGTGGTTGGTTTGAAGTCTACTGCGACTGGTAACACATTGTCTGACGTGGCTCATCCGATTGCTCTTGAGTCAATTGAATTCCCAGAACCACCAGTATCGATTGCTGTTGAGCCAAAGTCAAAGGCTGACCAGGAAAAAATGGCGTTGGCGTTGCAACGCTTGG
>CAUSLX010000040.1:0-6922 GCA_963532505.1 uncultured Candidatus Saccharibacteria bacterium
CTGCCATGACAGACCGCCCGCCCTGCTCATTTTCTTCACTCCTTCTTATTCCTGCTTATACCGACTTATACATACCTACCGTATGTCTATTATTGGCCGTTAAACCTTCGTCCCTTGCGGGACGTGCAACACCTTCCGGCGTTGCGTGGACTACCTCTTTTGATAACCCTGATGATAGCGGACAGGGAAAGGCGCTTGCAGCAGCACCTTTAGACCGTAGGATCGCTACGGCTCGACAACATTGGACACTACACAATGCGCCGACACATTATATTAACGTCCCATTTAAAGGACGGGATAGAGGGTTGACCTTGCGCTTGTCTCTTGGACGCGCTCTCGATAATTGGTACAGTGCTTGTCTCTCTGGACGCGCTCGATTTTGGTACTTTGGCGGTGTTGGTATCATCGGGGACGCTACCCCCTACAGACGCTACACATAATCGTGACTTATTGCACGGATCTAAGCCGGTGACTTATCGCGCGGATTACATCTAGCGTTGCTTGCATTGTTCTTGGTCCTTTCTCGGTACAGTGACCCGTTGAGGTATCAAAGCCCACTGGATAGATAATGTCCTGAGACTGATTAGACTATAACCTTAAAATGCCAGGAACACGAATAATACCGATATAATCTATAACGGAATCCGGAACCTCCGCCTGTGTCTGCTGGAATCTGCGATGTCCCGCAGACACAGGCTGCGCAAGCGGCAGAACCCCAACAACGGCGCTGGTTGCGGCAATCGCAAGCACACCGCAGCCGCTCCGCTCCGCACGCCGCTGCCGCGACGCGCTCGCTCCGCGCTCATCGCCTTGCGGCGATGCTCCTACGCCGCACGAGAGAGACGGTCGGGACGCTATCGCGCCCCTCCCACCCGCCGCGCTGCCGCGCAGGAGAAACGCCAAAAAGGAGAAGTCAAAAAATGAAAGTGCGTAGAAAAATAAATGCGGTCGACGTTGAACGAGCGATCAAGAAAATATTGAGCGAACAAGGAATAACCCGCAAATGCTTAAACTATCTCGCTGAAAATGTGGATGAGTTGCAGGCGGATTATATAACCTCGATTATGGGTAAAATCAAAATGCAAGTGCGCGAAGCCGAAAGCCTATCCCAATACCGTAAACTCATTGAAACGAATCAACGGTATATCCTGCTTATTGCCATCGTCCTATTCCGCGCACAAATGGCGTGCGGTACGCTCCCACCGCGCTTGTACGGGCGAATGCTCGATGAACGGGAAACTGTACGCGAGACGAAAATCAAGCGAATCACCGTAGAGCAACGGCTGAAATCCTATTGCGAAGAAATCCACGCGATGCGAACCCGTCGCGACGATGCGGGAAACCTCGATCCGATCCAATACAAAGACATACCCGATATGTTAAAAAAGCGTCATAAAAAGGCGCTGCACGGTGAGGTCGTGCATTACAAAACTGTTTCCAGAGTTTACAACGAGTGGCTGCGAGAGCATGGATAATTAAGAAAGATATTCATTCTCAATAACATTTTTGAAAAGAAAAAGCCCATTTCGAGGGCTTTTTTTATACCCCCCAAAATGGGCAATATCGCGTATTTTACGTCTGGAAGCCGTTATTTCGCGTTTACCCCTCAATATGACATATCCATCACATGAGGTATCGAATAAGCGATTCTGGGGCTTCCTGGCGCGTCTGTTGTGACCGATTAGACGATAATGCAGGGATCTTCCTGCATCCGCGCATCCACATCCGGCAGCGCAGCGAGATAATCGCCGATCGCCAGAGCGATGATATCGCCATCGGACGGATCCGAATTATCGAGGATCGAGACGATCCGCTTAATCTCGGCGATATTCTCAATCGTCTTTTTGGAGACTTCGACGTTCAGCGTCATTTTGATCATCCTTTCAAAAGCAGAACAATAACATCTATCTTTATTCTAACGATCCACCGCACGGATCGGCAGGAATAGCTTGTAACTTTTCGAGCACTTCGGCTATTTCCTCGAACGGCAGCATGTTGGCCTGACGGGCAGGTGATTTACTGATTTTCCAGTCGGAAATCTTGAAGGTTCTGCAGTCGTCGCAAAACTGATTAAGGATATCGCATTTTTGAGCGACGGAATATTTTTTAGAGGCGAGGAAAGGCACGTCAAACAGACCTTTTCGCCACCCCATGACACAGGAGAAAACCCTTGCAAATGCTTCATTTCGCGGCTTTGCGCGTCCTGCATCGAGGTCAATTTTAGTCCAAAACTGATCCCAGTCGTTTTGTGTCCGGAGACAAGTCATAGTACTATTTTTTGCTCGATATTTCGCGTATTCGTGTACGTCTGCAAAAGGTTCAGTGCCAAACGTCGCGACTTCATAGGCAACACCATCAACACTTTCAGCAGGATATTCAAAACTGTCTCGGATAGGCTTTCGCGAAAACTCATAGTCCATGCGTAATTTTGATTCGGCATGTTCGTGCAGCAGCGGTTTACGTTTCTTTGCATCGTTCAACGTCATTTCTTTCAGCGATGTAAACCCTGATTTATTGGCCGTGATTCGTCCCGTCCGCGTCAAACAGAGCGTCCGGAACTCCCGACGATCCTCAATAGAACCCTTTTCCTGATCGGCGAACGACCGCCAACCATTACGAGCGCAAACACCTGGATATGATTTACCGTTTGGCGCGGTGTATGGATTATCAGAGGTATAGAGCGACACATTCCCGCGCCTGGTGAGGTTGAGAAGGTCATCTTGCGCGTGCTTAACCTCCCACAGTGCAGCGGATTGTCCCTCAGTTATCATCTTGCGCCCGTAACCGAGATAATCCCGCAGGCCGTAGAGGTCTAGGCCGTCAATCACATCGAGCGGCGCAGTCGTGATACCGCCGTCCGTAGTCGTAGACATCCATTTATAGCCCGCGTCATTGACTTGATTCATCGCGGCGAGGAGTACGGCGCGTACCGTTGAGGTAATAAGGCACGCTGTCACGGGATTAGTAATCGGACTAGGACCCAGTGCTTCCATCTCTTGTTTCGCAATACGCCAAGCCCTTTTGCCCGTCACGGATTGAGCGTATTTGCCATAACCACCGTTGGAAAACAGTTTGAGCAAAGACTGCTCAAGTGACTTTAGGCCGCACATCTTTTTTGCGGTATTGCGTTCGCGCACAAGCGACATCACGGCAGATCGCATAGAGTATGACAGATCCATCCGGAGCGGATTATCAGGATCGGGACGCATGAGTGGCCGGAGAAAATACCCCTCGACACAGTAGATTTTCGCCCCCAGCTTGAGCGCAAGAATGACCTCAGGACCCGCCAGATAGACCTCCTCATCGGATTTGAGCGGATAAACGAGAGATCCATCATGAGGAACGGGCAAACAAGGCTGATAGGCCGTCGCAGGGAATTCGAAACGGCAGCACCCAACGAATAACGGCATCGGCGATATTATCCCAGTGGTCACATCCATAAACTTTTCTATGGTCAATTCTCGCTCCCTGATCTCCTCCAGTATCGGATTATCCCAGTTAATGTCAGGAATGAGCACCATCGGCGTAGGATAGGCAGACTGCAGATCAACGTCGTACGTTGTCAGTCCATTGTATAAGCCAGGCATCGTGCAGCAATTTAGGCCGCCGTGATAAGCGCAGGACGCTAATTCTTGCACGTTTTTCGCATCGTTGGAGACAGGTTCAAGGTTCGTGGCCGTAATGAATTCAGCGCGTCCCTCGGCAGGGACAAGACCTTTCCCCACTTTCTGCAGACCACGCGCAACTCTGTTATATCCGATCATATCAATTTTCCCACCCTTCACCAAGTTTAAGTAATCAGCCTGTTTGTATAGATAGAATTTAGCCGCAGCACTCGTCACGGTAATAGGCGGCAGGACGTTGTAGCCGTACAGAGACGATATGTAGAGCAGTGTTACCTCGCTGTCAGTCGCGGCATAGTGTAGATAACCAACGGGATCACGCATTAGATACGCGCCCATGTTGGACTTATCCTCTTTCGGGATTTCGACTTTTGGATATTTTATCGCTTTGCCCAGAGCGTCAAGGGACTTCTCCCCGCTCGGCGCGTGGCACATTGTGTCGCGGATTGATAGAGACACAGGAAAATGCTTATATCCGTGCGTTGTCGTATTGCGTACGTCCACAGCGTCCAAGATGATAGGCTTTTCTAGCGTTACAAGCCCGCCCTGCACCTCGCTGCAGTGGCGCAGGATGTTATAACCATCGTCATAACAGAGATTACGCAGATCAACCTTGCCAAAATGAGCGATGATCGCTATTTTTACGCGGTTTTTCTGCACTTCGTCGGACAATCGCCGATTGAAGAAAGCCCATGAACGGCAAGATCTCCTTGCCTTTTGCTCCTCTACGGGCATTTCCCAATACGGTTTTTTCAACCATTTTTTCCCGTCGTGGATAAACACGAATCCGCCCGCTTTGGCTTCCGCGAACGTCTTATAGGTCGTGATTATAGGCTTGTTGCGATCATCGTCCCAAGCGGTGCAGCAGTCATATACGTAATAATCCTCAGAGGGAAAAGACTTGTAACGACCTTCAAAATAACCAAGGATATAACCGATAACGATGCGGATATCAAGGGATCGACCCGTCACAGGCAAGAAAACATAAGTAATAAGGTCACCACGCGCAGCGTCCACAAAGGAAAACTGATGAGAGACTATCGTATCAGCACCGCTCGGCGCTTTGCACCATTCCGAATCGTAAGAAATGCAAAAGGTTTCGGGGAGTCCTCGGCGCACAATCGCCAGAGAGGCAAATTTTTCGGCATCCGAAAGCGCCGAGAACTCCGGCAGATTTTCGGCGGAACAAAGCGAGGGGTACAAAACGGAGGATTGCACACCCATACATGAATTTGTACCCGTGCTAGAACCCTGATATATCAAGGGTTCGCGGTTTTTCAAATTGTGCCACTTTGCAAAGTGGCACAATTTTTCATTGTCGCTTGTACTAATTTCTTGCACTAGTTGTACTAAATTTTTAGTACGGGAGAGCACTATATATTCCTGTGATTCTTCGATTTTTTTTCTTTGATCGTTGCGACGCGGTCTGATATACCATCCGTACTTTTCCCGTTTCCATCCGGCTTGTTCTAATTCGCCGATTTTTGCCCACAGCCAAGACAGATCCCCCTGATAATCCCTGTCTCTGTCTGTCTTTTTACGTGTTTTTGGCAGCCGCATCGGCTCATAGATTTTCTTTACTTCCATGATTTTCTTCCTCCGTTTGTCGATTGGAGGAAAATAAATAAAACGCCGTCCCCACAGACCGCGTTTTCCTTGATGTTTTTGGTTATTCCTGCTATAATTCGTCTTGTAATTGAATTACAAGACAACAGCATTTACATTTTGCGGTCGCTGCGCAATTTGTGAGTGTCCGAAACCTCTAGGAACGGCTAATTCCTAGGGGTTTCTGTTGTTTTACTCATTTTCCGTATTCAATTCTCTTTGATTGTAGCATGCTTTTGCGCCGATGCAAAGAAATATCGCGACTTTTTTGATTTCTGAATATTGTGGTAAATATATTTTAAAAAAAGTTTTTTAAAATAGTTTTTTAAAATATGCTTTTAGATTTACATTCTGAAATATGTTTTTGATTTTAGATTTTGATTTCAAAAATCGAAAAAACCCTGCTACACTAGTAATAGCAAGGGTTAGACAGACTTTATTAAGTTTGTTTTTCGCTGTCTCAACCCTTCGCGCAAACGATTTTTGGTACGAATCGGGAAAAAGTCCTCGAATTGAGGGCTTTTTTTATACCCCGTAAACCCTTGATATTACTGGGTTTTCGGGCTTACCCCCTCAAATTCGCCCTAAAACGGGCTTTTCGGTTTTTGTTATGACCTATACCCTATAAGGATTTCCAAAAGTGCCTAAAAACGCCCTTTTTTGAGAGATCGCGAAAAACCACAATCTATTGTATTCGTCCGAGCTGAACGACTACAATATATTGTGGTTTTCTTGACTGCTAATTGTGAATCATTCTCAATTAGTTATCAATATAGCGGTCAACGATGTCGAGCCGCTCATGAAATAGCGTCTCCGACACAATCGCCCGCGCTTCGTTGTGTCCGTAACCTTGGCTGCGCAGATCGTGATATAACTTGTTCGCAAAATTGTGCCGGAAACTGTGCGTCCTGCTCATTTTTTCACCCACGGCTTTGGCCGCTTTCTTCAGTTCATATCTGTAATGATTGATTGTCGATAGGCTGAATTGCATTTTCCCGCCGGAAAACTCCTCTAATTTTTGATAGTGCTGCGCTCCGACCTCGAATTCTTTCACCACGCGCCCTGCTTTGCTGTGTATCTCGATGCTGTGACCGTCCCCATTGAGACGGATGTACCTGGCGTCATTGACCCGCAAGCCTGTGTCAAGCTGCAGCTGCGCTATTTCTTGGCAGCGGGGATCGCTTATTTTGTCTATTACGGCTTGTGGATTGTTGAAACGTATCTTTTCCTGCGGTTTTTCAACGCCCACGCCCTTAAATTCTTGCGTGACCTTGAAAATTGACGCGCTGCGCTCCGCGCCGAGACACGCGCCCATCTTATTTAGAGAGTACCGGATGCCGTTCAGCGTGCTTTCTGAGACGCTTCCCTGCTTAGACGCTAAAAAGCCCCTAATCGTGCCGTCTGTGATCTCTGTCAGGCGATTTCCCGCGCCTGTTGCGCGTTGATATTTGCCTAATTCGATGATATTACCTTTGATCTTGTCCCACGTCGCGGAATTCGTCACTGGTGTCCTCTGTGATAGATGGTGCGCTCCTTTGACGTTATCTGCCATCAATTCTTGGCGGTATTCTGTTTTGGTTTTGTGATCGCTGCTGCGCCCGATGTCTAACATCCCCGCATTATCAAACATTTCTGTGACCTGCCATGACAGACCGCCCGCCCTGCTCATTTTCTTCACTCCTTCTTATTCCTGC
>CAUSLX010000041.1:0-6908 GCA_963532505.1 uncultured Candidatus Saccharibacteria bacterium
AGATTCAGAACAAAGAAACGCCATTGAAGAAATTGCGCACAAAATTTCTAGCGAAGAAATTAGAGCAACACGCCGAAACTGAGTCTGATCTTAGGGCTGGCGAATCGGCAAATTGGGGCAGCCAAATTAGAAATTATGTCCTACACCCGTATACCTTAGTTAAAGATACGCGCACAAAGCACGAAAACCGCAATACTCAAGGCGTTTTGGATGGAGATATTGACGAATTTATTACGGCGTATTTAGAACAAAATGCTAATTCTAAAAATATTTAGCTTATGGTATAATACTAGTAATGATTCTGTTAGATAGGGTAACGAAGAACTACGGAAAAAGTAACAAGCCGGCATTGAATCGAGCAAGCATTCATGTTGGCGCTGGTGAATTTGTGATTATTGTTGGTACGTCGGGTGCTGGCAAATCGACACTTTTGAAGCTTTTGACTCGCGAAGAAAAGCCGAGCTCTGGAAAAATTGTGGTTGGTGGAATTGACTATGACAATTTGAAGGACAAACATATTCCGCTGTTGCGTCGGAAAATTGGCGTGGTTTTTCAGGATTTTAAGTTGCTTCCGAATCGAACAGTGTTTGAAAATGTGGCGTTTGCGCTGGAAATTGCTGGAATGACAAATCGGGAAATTAAGGCGACTGTGCCGAAGGTTATTGAGTTGGTTGGTCTTAAGGGGAAGGAAAAACATTTTCCTCATCAGCTTTCTGGCGGTGAGCGTCAGCGTGTAGCAATCGCGCGTGCGGTGGTGCGTCAGCCGAAGATTCTGATTGCAGATGAGCCGACTGGAAACTTGGACCCGAAGCACAGTTGGGATATTGTTCGCTTGCTGGAAAAGATTAACAAGTATGGCACGACGGTTATTTTGACGACTCACAACGTGGAGATTGTTAACAAATTGAAGCGGCGCGTTATTACAATTGATCATGGTAAAATCACCTCTGATCAGGCGAGAGGGAGCTATAAACAGTAATGAAATCAGCTAGTAAATCCAACAAGAACAAAGAAACTATCCGTATACGTCAGCGTCGACGAGGTTGGTTGACGTTTGTCAGAATGTGCCGATACGGTATCAATAACTTTAGTCGTAATGCCTGGCTAACGATTGCTGCGACCGCGGTGATGAGCGTCACGTTGATTATCGTGTTTATAACATTATCAGCGCGTCAAGTTTTGGTTGATACCGTTTCAAATGTCTCCAAGCGTGCCGATATGTCAATTTACTTAAAGGGTGATACGCCAGAAAAAACGATTAAAACGATTAAATCTCGAATTGAAAAATTAGATAATGTCGATAGTGTTAAGTATATTTCCGCGGAAGAAGCGCGCGAAAAGCAAGCCGAGCAATATAAGGACAACCCAGACACGCTTGAGGCGATTCGTGAGTCTAGTAATGAGATGTCGGCAACGCTTCGTGTTTCCGTGAAAGAATTGAACAACCAGCAATCATTGAACAATTTTGTTAAAACTGATGATCTGTATAAAAAGTACAAAGATCCTAACAGGGAACCATCATTCTCAGGTGAGCGCCAGCAAGCTATTAAAACAGTTGGTAGTTGGGTGAGATTGGCGAGTATTGGCGGCTCGATTGCTACGGTCGTTTTCGTGGTGATTTCATCGCTTGTGGTCTTTAACACTATTCGCATGGCAATTTTTAACCGTAAAGACGAGATTGAGATGATGAAGTTGATTGGCGCAGAACGCAGTTTCATTAGAGGTCCGTTTATCGTTGAGGCTATAATGTACGGATTTATCGCGGCAATTATCGCAACGGTGGTTGGGTATGGACTGTTAATTTTTGCACATGATCCGATGGTAAAATACGGAATTCCTATCGATAATCTTTTGAATCATCTAAAAATGTACGGCGTGCTGGTTTTCTTTAGTATGATTCTGGTTGGCGCGGCAATTGGTGTGGCGTCATCTTGGGTAGCAACTCGCAAATATCTTAAGTTGTAAAAGTCCTTGACATACTGATTATGCTTATGCTAACATAGACATATGAAACTACGGTCCACCACACCAGTTTCGGCATCATTAGTCAGCAGAGCGTCTCTGGTGGCGATGTCTGCATTGCTCGCTGGATCGGGCATTTTTGGCTTGGCATCACACGTATTAGCTCGCGACTATAACGCCGAAATTCAGGCAAAACAACAAGAAGCAGATAACTATAATTCTGAGGCTTCACGCTTGGGTGAGATGGCTGATAGTTTGCAGGCAGAGCTTGATAAGATAAACGGACAAATATCGGCCATTCAGACACAGATTTCTGATAGTCAAAAGAAGATTAATAGTCTTAATGATCAGATAAAAAAGAACGAAGAGCTAATTAAGCACAATCGTAAAGCGATGGGACGAATTTTGGCGGATTTGTATGTTGATGATCAGATTTCGCCGCTGGAGATGCTTGCTAGCTCAAAAAATATTAGCGATTACATAGATAAGCAAGAACAGCGTAATTCTTTGAAAACTTCATTGAATGATAAGATCAAAGAAATTAAGTCTTTGCAGAAAAAGCTGGAAGAGAATAAGAAGTCTGTCGAGAATACACTTCGCGACCAAGAATTGCAACGTAATGCAATGGCAGCCAAACAGTCTGAGAAGGCAAAACTGATTACTGACACGAAGAATGACCAAAATAACTATGCTGCATTGGCTCAGAAGCGCAATTCTGAGGTAGCGAAGTTGCGAGAAGAGCAGGCTGCGGCTAACCGACGAGCTCTTGGTGGTAGTAATGTTTCAATTCCAGGCGGCGTACCTGGCGGTGGCGGTTATCCTGGCGCCTGGGCGAGTGCTCCACTTGATGCTTATATCGATCCATGGGGACTATACACGCGTGAATGTGTGAGCTACGTGGCTTGGAAAATTCATAGTACTGGACGATATGTTCCGCATTTTGGTGGTGCGGGTAATGCAAACCAGTGGCCATCTACTGCAGCGCGTCACGGTATTTCTAGCGGATCGACTCCAAAGGTTGGTTCGGCGGCTGTAATGAATATTGGATATTACGGACACGTTATGTATGTTGAATCTGTCAATGGCGACGGAACTATTACCGTTAGCGATTACAACTTTGCCTGGGATGGTTTATATAGGCATTACACACGCTCAGCTTCAGGATTGACATACGTTTACTTCTAATCAGCATAGTGATACACAAAAACGCTCGTGTTAAACGGGCGTTTTGTAGTATAATAAGCATATGGTTACGGGAGAGAAAAGACAGCAATTAAGTTGGTTTTTGACGATTGTTATTGTGGCTATTGTTAGCTTTGTGGCGGGAGCTCGCTCTGATGCGCTGTTTGCTAACGTGGCGTCGGTATTTGGCGTTAGAACTTCAAATAAGACGATTGACTTATCTAGCGTTCAAAAAACATATCAAGAATTGATTGCTAATTATGACGGAAAATTGGATACTCAAAAGTTAATTTATGGCGCCAATCGTGGGCTAGTTGAGGCGGCTGGCGATCCGCATACGGCGTATATGGATCCTGACGAGACGAAGGAGTTTGACAAGTCATTAAGTGGTCAAATTGGTGGTGGAATTGGTGCGGAGATTGGTCTTAGAAATAATAAGCCAACTATCATAAGACCTCTGGAAAACAGTCCAGCTCAGAAGGCGGGAATTAAGGCTGGCGAGGCGATTGTTAAGGTGAATGACGAGGCTTCTTCTGACTGGTCAGTGGAAAAAGTTGTGAGTAAAATTCGCGGAGAAGTTGGTACGTCCGTTAAATTGACGTTATTAAGCGGTGGCCAAACGCGTGAGGTGTCGGTTGTGCGTCAGAATATAGTTTCTCCGGCAGTAGAGTCGGAAATTGATGGAGAAATTGGTATTTTGAAAGTTAACCGATTTGGCGATGATACAGTGAGCTTGTCCAGAAAATACGCTTCGGAGTTTGTTGAGAAAGGTGTTAAAAAGGTGATTTTGGACTTACGGAATAATCCTGGCGGAACGGTTGGAGCTGCTCAGGGGTTATTGGGTATTTGGCTGGATAATCAAATAGCCATGACCGAGCGTAGAGGTTCTGAAATTGTTAAAACTCTACGTACAACTGGAGCGCCAATTCTGGGCAATATGAAGACAGTGGTGCTTATTAATGGCAACAGTGCTAGTGCTAGCGAAATTACGGCTGGGGCGCTTCGTGAATACGGAAAAGCTACGCTGGTTGGACAGAAGAGTTATGGCAAGGGGAGCGTGCAGATTGTGCTTGGGCTGCCTGGCGGGTCGCAAATGAAAGTTACTGAAGCTAGATGGTATACGCCGAAAGGTAAAAATATAGATAAAACTGGTATAGAACCTGATGTAAAAGTTGATCTTTCGTCGGACGATGTCAATAATAACGTAGATCCGCAGATGGATAAGGCGAAGTCGTTATAAAGCTTGTGTTTTTGGGCTGGACGACATAGAATGGAGATAGTATGAACGGACAAAAAAAGAAGATTTTACTAGTTGAGGATGACATGGCTCTGTCTGCGGTTTATAGGTCGCGGCTGGAGATTGAAGGGTTTGACGTTAGGGAGGCTAACAATGGAGAAGACGCTCTGTCTGCCACTGTTGAATATCGTCCAGATTTGATTCTTTTGGATGTGATGATGCCGAAAATCAGCGGTTTTGATGTTTTGGATATTCTTCGCAATACGCCAGAAACTGCTAACGTGAGGATTATCATGTTAACAGCGCTTAGCCAGCCAAAGGACAAGGAGCGCGCTGAGAGCTTGGGTGTTGATGATTATTTGGTGAAATCTCAGGTTGTAATTGGTGACGTTGTGGCGCGTGTAAAGCATCATTTGGGTATTCAATAGAGAAGTAAATCGAGCGGAAGGTCAGCCTCTTAGGGGTTGACTTTTTGCTTGTTTTTTGGTATAGTACACCTGTATATGGTAGAGAAAAAACCAACACAAAATCACGAACAAGAACGACCAAAAACACTGGAAGATTATGTAGCTGCAACTTTTCATGCTGATGCTGACCCAGATATTACAACATCTCCACTAACTGTTATCTGCAGTGGTTAAGACAGAAAAGGTGTCAGGTATGATGGAGGCTGGATTGCTGGCGATATGCTAAGTGTGTGATACTGATTATTGTGCGGGTAAAATACGCAGTCGTGAATATACTGTAGTGCTGGCAATTGCTATGATGGATGGCTCATTTAATGTAGACAGACAAGACGAAGTGGTTACTCATTACAGGGGTGGCAAGGAGAGAAGCGGTATGCATAGGGATTCTGCAAGGGCACTTCTCGAATATGTAAGAAATAATTATTAATATTAAAATAACTCCGTATTTACCGGAGCTATTTTAATAAAAAGTTTTTACCGATTAAAGAACAACAACTTGCGTTCGGCGTTCTGATTTGCCGGTAAACTTGGTTTTCTTGACTGACTTAAAGCCAACTACGCCATCTTTTGCAGCGTGGATGGTGAAATTGCGGCTAACGTATGTACCGTCACCAGCGATCTTTGTGGCACCAGTTTGGCGAACTAGAACTTCTCCAGCGGAAACTTTTTGACCGCCAAATCTCTTAACGCCAAGACGTTGACCAGCATTGTTGTGGATGTTCTTACTAGAACCACCAGCTTTAACCTTTGACATTCTTTACTCCTTATAGTTTCTATAAAACAATCTGTTCTAGTTTATCGAAAATAAAGCCAGTTGTCAAGCGGTTTTGGCTATATCTGCCGGTTTTAACACCAATATTTCTCTGGCAACAACTTGATCTTCGCGGTAATATAAGAGATTTTTATCGATAATTTGCTGATATCCAAGTTTTTTAAGATTTTTTATCAGGGGCAAGTGAGTAAATTTACCTTCGTGATTTTGCCACGCTGGAACGGCTATGCAAAGCGTCGTGCCTGGGCGGATTTGCGAATGGATATTTTGCAGAAAATCGCTAATTATGTGATTGCAATTTCCTACTACTTCGTGAAGTTTTTCTGGGCTTGGCGGAGCGGAAAACGGCTGACCCAAATATGTTTCACAAACAACTTGAGAAATCTGTTTCTTCTGTTCACTTGTCAATTTTACAGAGGTAGCGTCGGCCTGATGCGCTTGCCAGAAAGTGTTTGTCGAAAAAGTTTTTTCCACCCAGTTCATATTTTCAGTCGTGTAAGATATCATCTTATCGCTCAAATCGCTGCCATAAGCATTTACGCCGATAAGTGCAGCTTCTTGTAGTACCGTTCCTGTGCCACAAAACGGATCCCAGAGGTAATCATCAGGTTTTGCGCCAGATAGATTAATCATAATTTGTGCAAGCTTGGGCGGAAGCATTCCTACGAAGGCGTCGCGCTTTGGTCGTCCGCGGTCGCGCTGAGTATACGAATTGATATTTTGAGCGCCACGACTTTCAGCGATTATCAAATCTCCGTATACGTTCTTAGCTATGATAATTTCAATTTTCGCCTCAGATCTGCCGAGCTTATTGTTGTGAGAAGTCGCAGTGGACAGAGCGGCGGTTTTATTAGGAATTAGGCGCAAACTAACGCCAGATTTTTTCAAGTTGTTTTTTAAGATAATTCCGATTTTTTGGACGTTTCTCGGATCTGTTTTATTGCCATAAAAGCTTATTCCGATGGTTATTTTTTTCTGACTATTCGAAAGTTTTTTCGTGTATTTTTCAACAATAATTTTTGAGGCTTGGAGCAGGGTATTGCGGTCCGATTTTTGCGACTTTATCTTCGTGATGACTTGTCCACATTTAATCGTTCCGCCGAGATTGTCAATTGAAAAATTGTCGCAATTAACCGTGGCGGCTTGGTTGGAGATTTTTTGGACATTTTTAGCACCGTAAACCGCCTCTAATTCAGCGATAGAGATTTCTGGTTGACGGCCAAGAATAGCTATAAACATGTCGTAATTATAACATTTATCGTGGTATAATGAAGGTTATGTTACCGAA
>CAUSLX010000042.1:0-6459 GCA_963532505.1 uncultured Candidatus Saccharibacteria bacterium
TGGAGACTTCTTTGATTGAAAACTTGCAACGACATGATTTGAATGCGCTTGAAACTGCGACTGCTTATCAAAAATTGCGCGACCAATTCAATATGACGCTGGAGGAAATTGGCAAGCGTCTGGGCGGCAAATCTATAAGTGCGGTCAGTAATACGTTGAGGCTGCTGAAATTGCCGAAGTCTGTGCAACAGGCGTTGTTTGAGGGGCGATTAAATGAAGGGCAGGCAAGACCTCTAATCGGTTTGCCTGATGACGCTGCGGAAGATATTATGGAGCGAGCTATTCGCGAGGAGTGGTCGGCACGACGGATCGAGCAGGTTGTTACTTTGTGGAAGCAGGCGAAGGCTAGTCCAATCGAGAACAAACGACGTCCAGCAGATATGCCGCACGCAGATGCTGTTGAAAGTCTTTCAAAGCGATTCGGAACAGGGGTGAAAATTCGTACAAACGGTCGTGGAGCTGGTCAGATTAGTATCAAGTTTAAGGATAATCTTGAATTTGAACGAATAAGAGAATTGCTCGAAAAGTAATTTTTATTAGAACGAGCGAATTTTATTGAATGGAAATATTCGTAGGCTAACTGGCCCAACGATGTCATAAAGGGGGATCGGTCCCATGCAGTTTCGAGAGTCGCAAGAATAGCTTCCTTGGCGGTGATCGCCCATGACGAATATTGTGCCTTCTGGTACGGTCGTATCGACATCTCCAGAAGTAGGTTGTCCTGGCTCATTTTTATTGACTGAGGTGTCAGGGTTAAATCCGTCGGGATTTTCTGTGTTGTAAACAGTTACGGTGCCGTTTTTTACAGTAACTCGTTCACCGGCAAAGGCAATTACACGCTTAACAATATATTCGTCTTTGCCTGTAGAGGCGTTAAAATTCGGATTCTTAAATACAATTACTTGTCCGCGCTTTGGAATATAATTTTTATTTTGTAATTTTGAACCAGTAACGGGCAATCGATTGACGATCAGGCGATCACCGGTGTACATCGTCGTTTCCATACTGGCGCCTTCAACATTGAAAGTTTGAAATACAAATGTGTTCAATAAAAGTGTGCCGATCACCACGCCAACAACGAAAATGACCATTCCCAGGCCATCTTGTAATTTCGGATGACGATCCATAAAAGTAGCGTCCATTGTTTCAATTATAAGCGTTTTGTGTGTTATAATCAATAGATATGAAACCACGCAAACAGTCGATGGACGGATTTGTCGCCAAGCGACCACAGCGAACTTCGTTGGGGGAAATTACTAGCAAAAAAACGACTACGCTCGGGCATCCTCGTAGTAACGAAGATAGTCCGCAGGTGTCGAATAATGCGACAAGAAATATTCAGCAACCAACTTCTGCTAATAAATTAAAGCAGAATATTAGCGAATCGTTGGCGGCGATTGATGAAAACACCAAGCCTTCTCATCGACAGGAGCGTAAGCAGAAGCGTAAGAAAAAGTTAATTACCAGGATTATTCTTGCGATTATCGGAATTATTATTGCAATTGTGGCAGGCTGGCTGCTATTAAAATTATGGCAGACGATGAACTCGGTGTTCCATAACGGCGGAATATTAGGGTTATTTTCGCAGCAGAAACTGAAAGAGGATGCTTATGGTCGAAGCAATGTGCTGATTTTAGGTACAACAGATGACGATCCGGACCATCCAGGTGCGACATTGACCGACTCAATGATGATTCTTAGCGTCAATCAGACAAAGAAAGACGCGTATATGTTTAGCATTCCGCGTGACTTGTATGTAAAATTTGGTATGGCGTGTAATTCTGGCTACGCTGGTAAAATCAATGAATATTTTGGCTGCGTGAATAACGGAGATAGTGCGCAGGCAGAAGCTGAACGAATGGATAAGACTAAGAAATTCATCGGCGATATATTCGGTATGGATATTCAATACGTGGCGCATATTAATACTGCGGTGATTCGTGATGCTGTCAATGCGGTCGGCGGAGTTACTGTTGACGTACAGAGTCGTGATCCGCGGGGAATCCTTGATCCAAGCATGGACTGGATGTGCCGAGCGAAGGAGTTGAATTATCAGCAGCGTCGCGAACGATGCCCAACAGGTCACTATATACAATTAACTAACGGCAAGCACGAAATGGACGGCGAAAAAGCGATGTGGTTCTCTCGAGCGCGTGGTTTGGTGGCGCCAACTTACGGATTGGAACAATCCAACTTTGACCGAGAGAAAAACCAGCAATTGGTACTTATGGCCCTGAAAAACAAGGCTACTTCCACGGGAACGTTGACTGACTTTGGTAAGGTGACGTCTCTGATGGATGCTATGGGCAAAAACTTGCGCACAAACATTGACACGAAAGAAATCCGCACAATTATGAACCTTGGCTCAGAGATAAAAGAATCTGATATTCACAGATTGAGTTTTGTGGAGGAAGGCAACGTACTTATGACTACTGGCACGGCGGGTGGCGCAAGTATAGTTCAGCCGGCTGCGGGATTGTATAATTATGACGACATTCGCGCTTATATAAAGTCTGAGATTTACGCAACGCCATTGTCTAAGGAAAAAGCCACAGTTGCCGTCTTGAATGGTTCTGGCGTGGCTGGTGCAGCACAGAAAGAAGCGGACAAATTGACAGAATTAGGAATGAAGGTTATTCATGTCGGCAATGCTCCAGGTAATGAAAAGCTGGGGAAGACTCAAGTTTATCAATTGCCAGCCGGTAAAGAAAAAACCGCCACAAAAGATAAATTTAAGGAGTTGTACGGCTCGGTTTCATCAGATTCCTCGAAGTATAATTTGAATGTTGATGCACAATTTATCGTTGTTGTGGGAACTGGCTCATAATTTGGTATAATAGAGTAAGTTATGGAGTTACTGAAAACTGTTAAACGAAGAACGTTTTGGAGCGAATTAGTTTACTATGTCTTAAATATTGGCTTGGCGGCGGCATTGCTTGTTATTGCTCAAGCATTTCAGACCCCATTTCCAGCGTTAGCGCTTGTTGTGCTGAGCAAATGGCGCATAATTGCTGTTCGTCCGCGTTTTTGGTGGGCAAACATTCAGGCTAACTTGGTTGACTTAACGGTCGGAATTGGTGTTGTTGGTCTGATGTATCTACCTACGTCAGTGTTTTATTTCCGTGTAGCTTTGGCTGTATTATATGCAATTTGGCTAGTCGTGATTAAGCCGATGTCTAAGCGCTGGCAGGTTGCGATGCAGTCGTTGATCGCTATTTTTGTCGGTGTAACTGCGCTTATGGTGGTGTCATACGAGTGGCCAGTTTCTGTGGTTGTTATTCTGATGTTCTTGATCGGTTATAGTTCTGCGCGCCATTTCCTACACAGTTATGACGAAGAACAAACGGTTTTACTTTCGGCAATCTGGGGACTCGTCTTTGCTGAGCTGGGTTGGCTGTCATATTATTGGACTTATAGCTACGGAAAGTCATTATTTGGCGGCGTTTCACAGGTTACGATAATCTTATTGCTATTCTCGCTCGTCGCCAGTAAAGCTTACCAATCTTACAACAAACACAAAGCTATTCGATTCTCAGACATATCCGCTCCGGTGATTCTTACTATCGGAATTATCTTAGTGATGCTAGTGTTCTTAAATTCTGTAGTGATTTAATCTTTAGCGCCAGTGAAACGCAGGACCAGGATGTAATTGAGAACTCTCTCTTTTATAAAACCATTTTTCACGGCTTCGTCAATTATTCTATTGTGTTGCTGAGGGTCCGCCTCGATAAGTAGTAAGCCTTCTGGAGTGAGGCATCGTGGTGCTTGTGAGATCAATTGCAATATCAATTTCAATCCTTCGTCTTCGGCGAAAAGCGCAATATCTGGTTCGTATTGGAGCTCTGGAGATACGTCCCAATTTTTGTCAACGTAAGGCAAATTGGCAAATATATAGTCGACTGGTTTGAGTTGACCATTAAGTAATGATTGCTGTTGAATATGGACGTCCGCATTTAAGGCGTTCGCATTTTTTTCTGCAATATTTAAGGCTGGTTTGCTGACATCGGATAAAATTACCGACAAGTTGCTCCTCTCTAATTTGGCAGTAATTCCCAGACAGCCAGATCCTGTGCCAACGTCAATTAAAACTTTTTCGGCAATTTCGCTGGCGGTCAGTTCTAAGAACAATGAGATTAGATCTTCGGATTCAGGGCGGGGAATTAAAACGGAAGGAGATACGGTGAATTTGCGGCCGTAAAATTCTTTATAGCCCAGAATATAGGCAATTGGCACGCGGTCTAATCTTAGATCTAATCTGGCATTTGCGATATCAAATCTTCTGGGGTCAATTTCTTCGTCCAGATGAGCGTGCAGGTAAGTGCGGTTTTTTCGTAAAGTGTTGGCTAATATCAATTCAGCGTCTAATCTGGCGGACGGGATGTTTGCCGTTTTTAAGGATTTTGTGGCAATTTTTAGCCATTCAGAGATAATCATGTGGCTAATTATAACATATATCTATAGAATGTAAAAAGTAAAATGCTTGCAAAAACTGAGAAAAATGGTAAAAAGTATTGATAAATCAAGAGAGAGAGAGTATTATAGGCTGCATATCATTAGTGAAAGAGATAAATGTGCAATGGAGATGTCAGATAACGCTAACAGTGAAAACACAAATCAAATAGAGCCTGCAAAAGGATTTAATCCTGAGCTGACGACCGAAGAAAAGTTGCAGGCGGCAGCAGAATTTGATGATTTGGTTCAGTCGATATTACTTAGATTTAAAGAAGATGTAGTATATGATAGATATATTATGTCATTCCCAAATATGGTTACTGAGTCTAGGTTGCTGTTGAGTATTCAGCATACTGATGATTCTATGTTAGTTATTGAAGTGTGGAAGGCTCTTTTGAATGACGGCTTTAAAATTATAGATATTTCATTTATGTGCGGAGATAAAGAAAATCGTCATGAATATTATATAAATGACGATAGCTTTGTAGTAAAGTGCGATTATTATGATGATTATAATAACCCTAAGTCAGTCGGTGTGGAAGAGATAAGTAAGTTAGCAGAATTATTGGAGTCAGCTGAAGTTTTTAAGTTTAATTACTAGCATTCTGAGCTTTCAGCTCACGCTCATATCTCTGTAGATTTTCAATCAAATCGTCGATATCCCCGTTCATTGCAGCGGGGATATTGCTGCGGCTGTAGTGAATGCGGTGGTCGGTGATGCGGTCTTGCGGGAAGTTGTACGTTCGGATTTTTTCCGAACGGTCGCCAGTTCCAACCAACGAGCGTCGCTCGGCACTTAATTTGGCGTTTTCCTCGTCAATTTTCATCTGTAACAATCGTGAACGAAGCACGCTCATGGCTTTTTCGCGGTTTTTAATTTGTGACTTTTCATCCTGGTTTGTAACTATCATTCCAGTCGGCAAGTGGGTGATTCGCACTGCCGAGTCTGTGGTGTTCACGCTCTGTCCGCCGTGTCCACTGGAGCGGTAAATATCAACGCGCAAATCGTTCGGATTTATCTCAATGTCAGCCTCTTCTGCTTCTGGCAAAACTGCTACCGTTACGGTTGAAGTGTGGACGCGACCTTGGCTTTCGGTGACTGGAACTCGTTGAACTCGGTGTACGCCACCTTCGAACTTCAATTTAGAGTATGGCGCGTCGCCCTTGATCATGAAAATAACTTCTTTATAGCCGCCAGAATCATTGGCTGATTCGCTAATTAATTCTACTTTATAGCCGTTAGACTCGCACCAACGTAAATACATGCGGTATAGTTCCGCCGCAAACAATGACGCTTCATCGCCACCCGCGCCAGCGCGTATTTCCATGATGATATTTTTCTCATCGTTGGGGTCTTTTGGAGTGAGAAGGATGAATAATTCTTCTTCTAATTCGGTCAATCGAGCTTCGGTTTCAGCAATCTCAAGCTTCGCCAGGGTAGCCAATTCGCCGCCTTCGTTGGCTAATTTTTTGGCTTCTACTAAGTTTTTTTCCAGGTTTTCTCGCTCTTCACCCTTGGAAATAAGCGTTTCTAATTCTGAAAATCGTTTGTTTTTTACTGTAAAATCTGGTGAGCTGTAAGCGTCAGGTTGTGCTAAAAAATTGCTCAAATCAGCTCGTTCATTTTTCAGAGAATCCATATCTAAAGAAATCTTCGCCATATCTATAAAATTATATCATACATTGACAAATATTTCTCAGTATTGTATTATATAGTGACAATGAAAGAATGCAAGGTTGATTCGCGTGATTTGGTTTACGAAAATGCTGATAAGTTGGCGCTTTTCGACGTTGGAAAGTCGTCTGAACTGGTGCAGTGTATTGAAGACCTTCCAGAGACTATGCCAGCAAACGATCCGAGAGTTGATTTGATTGTGAAGAGTTTGTTTAAGATTGACGCTCATCCAATAGAGAAGCCAGTTTCACTACGCGATTTAAATGAATCAATTAAAGATAATATTGCCAGTGAAACGAAAATATCTATATATGAGGGTGAGTGGCCTGACA
>CAUSLX010000043.1:0-6267 GCA_963532505.1 uncultured Candidatus Saccharibacteria bacterium
TATTGATTACCGAAGACGTCTTTACAGATGATGGATTTAATAAAAGTCACCTCTTTCAGATTATAAGCATCCTCTTGCTGCGAAACGGCGCGCGGATGTTGTTTGTGGTTTTATTTTAGCATACACAATAGATGCGGGTCTAGACATGTGATATGCCGATAACACTAGGACGATTGTGTTATTTGATTTATTACGCAATATCCTGTGTATTATTCTCAACAATATCAGCCCAAACTCGACTGATTTTTTCAAATAATTCATCTTTAGTGTTTTCATTAAAGATAGTATAGTCTGCTGACCATTCTGATAATTGATCTTCTGTATCAAGCTGTACCTTTCCCGGAAGATCTCTGACCATTCTGACCATCACTCCAGAGAGTTCACGTATTAAAGCTCTATCCGCTATTGTTCGTACACCGCCAATCGTGATAAGTCTGTTGCCTGCTTGTAGGGAGGTGTCTACATTGTATCTTAAAATGTCTCCCCAAACCGTTGGAGAAACCATAACGATGGCGCTTTTGCCGAGCCACTCCAGTAATGGACGGTGTTGATTCTTTGTCTCATGCGTTAGCTCAGCTAATTCACCAGAGCATAGATATTTTATATAAGCATCTGATAATTGTGGAATATTTTGGTCGGACGATACACTCATTCCGTATTCACTTAGTTTATCTGATAATATATCCTTGTAGTCTTCTGGCCGAGAGTTCTGATTGTTTGATATATCAGCAAGTAGTGATCTCCCGATTTGCATAATAGAGTCTGAAAACTCAAAGTGCTCTGATTGCATTGGCTGAGCAACTTCTGCCAACATGTTGGCAGAAGTTGTTTTACCACTACCAGCAGCGCCGCCAAATCCTACAACGTATGCCTCTCTCATAAACCAAACTCCGCAGGCAGGGTTTGCAACATGAACTCTTCTGGCTTTTCGGTAAATATAATCCTTTTTCCTATTGCCTGTGCATAGCCGATTTCAATCAGTGCTGACGCACCGACATAGCCGCCAGCAGAACAAACAATCAGTGCGTCGCAGTTGTCTATCATGTTTAGATGATATCGCTCTAGTTCAAGTGGGGACATTCCCTCTTCGCCAGAGAATATAACAAACTCCTCGCCTGGATTTTTTGGCTCCTCAAACCTTGGGCTAAGAATTTCAACTCCACGCTTTGATAATGTTTTTTTAATTTCCAAAATATGCGGGAGGTGTTTACGGAAACTGCCAGATAGAACAACTGAACGATATTCTTGCTTAGCGGTGCCGTGAATCATATTAGAATCAGAAGGTACTAACTTCTGAACTCCAAACCGCTCAATTACCGCTTGTGCAATTGCCGAACAAGCTCGTGCACCATGCATCCATAACGGATCGTCTGGCATCAAAGACTCAAGCTCGTTGATAGATATCTTTGCATACACCTCCTCATTTTTTGCTGCAAAATCGGTTGGAGTAATAGTGTTTGGGTGATCTGCATCATCAAATACATCATTAGGCTTTAAATTATATCCGACCAGCTTCATGTAAGTTAATTCACCACCACTATAGATTGCCACTGGAGTAGTGCTTTCGATGATTGGTAACTTGTTTTTTATACTATCAACAACGTCACGCAAACTATGCTGCGAGTGCTTTTCGTTCAAAAATGGAAAATCTTGCAATACAGTGCCAACGCCAATATCTAAGTTATATCGTTCAACGATATTTCCGCTTTCTTTGACAACCAGTTCCGTCGATCCACCTCCAATGTTGATTAGCAGTAGTGGCGTGTTCGATATATACTCAGAAGACAAAGCCTGCTCTAAATAAAACCCCTCAAGTTCATGCTGAACGACGGTAAAGCATAAACCAGTTTGCTCAAAGAAGTCGTCCGCTAGACGCCGATAGGCTGGCATACTTAGCTTGCGAAAGACAGCGGTTGCAAAAACCTTGATTCTATCAGCTTCATATTTATCTTTAACTGAGTTGACATAGTCAATTAATTCTTTCTTGAGATTCTCTGATAGGCCAGCGTCGGGAGAGATTTCTTTTTTAAACGGTAGACTTTTCGTTTCTTGGAGCTTTACGGCTTTCTCTTCGACAGTGTACACTTTGATAGTTGATGATCCGATATCAATGTAGATAGTTTTCATTTCACCTTCTTGTATTAATTTTACTATGCGATCGTACATCAAAACCTACTACATGCTAGCCACTAATCTTTTATCTGTGCGTATGGTCGCATCAGCGTTTCGAAACACTATCAGAGTATGCTTCTTTGTAGAGGTATAGCAATGCTATTATAGCAAACACTGGAGGTAAGTACAAGTCAAGTTTAGCCTGCATTGACCGTAAACTCAACTGTGAAATGCTCGCCATGCTTCACTGGCGCAAACTCATAGTCTAAACCCTTGGCGTCAAGTAGCATTTTCACGGTGTAGAGGCCGATGCCACTGCTGTCAGCGTGCTGCTTCGTGGTGGCATTGCTCCGATAAAACGGATCGAAAATGTACTGGAGTTGTTGTTTAGTCAGTGATTTGCAGGCGTTTTCGATGGCTAGCTCATCTTCTACGGGAGGGAGAACATTTGGCTTTTACTGCATATAACATAAGTGTACAGACTTCACAGTTACACGCATAACCAATATAATACATCCATGGACACTTCACGAAAAAATCACATTATAAAAATTATCATCTGGGTAGTCTGCTCAATCATTCTCATCATGGCTCTACTTGCAGTCGCAGTCTTCTTTTGGCCGGCAACGTTTAAAGAACTACAATCATCGAACTCTGAAAAATTAAATTACGACCAGTCCGTTGCCGCTGCAATACGTACCATTAACAGGGATTCATCAAATGCCGACGTTAGACCAGAATGCCGATCGATCATCAAAACCCACGGCAAAAGAACCGCCAAAGCCGTTATGATGATTCATGGCGTAAGCGCATGTCCACAGCAATTCGCAGACTTGGGCGATACCTTTTTTAACGCCGGCTATAACGTCTACATTCCCCGTGTCCCCAGCCACGGTCTAACAGACAACAAACGACATGGAGAAATTACCATTCCAGCAATGGCGCAGTTTATGAATTCCAGCACCAGCATAATTAGCGGATTGGGTGATGAAACGGGAGTTATCGGACTTTCTGGCGGCGCAAATATGGCGACCTGGATTACTTAGCACAATAGCCAAACCATATCACGAGCGCTACTTCTATCACCTTTTTATCAGCCTTCAGCGTCAGAAACTCCTTCCTGGAAAATTCCGCTTTTACGAAATCTTTATGGACGTAATATTCTTCCAGATTCGTTTACGGGTAGCAATTTGTCATATCGTGCTCTTGGAAAATATATAATAATCGCCAAGAACTATAAATCCGACCTAAAAGCTCCAGGGTTAAAATATGTCGGGGTTGTAACGAGCGAAAACGACACCGCAATTGATAAAAATCTCGCGGTCAACATATCTAAGCAAATGGCTGCAGCTTCTGGCGCCAAATTCCAATATTATTCAATTCCGGCCTCATTTGGTATCGGTCACGACATTGTAGCCTTAAACCAAGACGAGGTTAAAAAGCACGCCGACAAATTATATCCGTTCTATTTGAATATGTACGAAGGAAAAGACGTAAAATTAGGATCAAAATAGAAAATTACTATTTACCTTGCACGGCTAAAATTCGTGCCTGAATTTCATCCAATTGAGCGTCATCCATTTTTGGACCGTCAGCCGTAGTTAGCCAACCAGTATATTTCTCATAAAATGCCTGCTCGTGTGACACTGGCGAACCAATCCCCTTTGCCAAATCACCATGCAGCGGCATCAATTTGGCATGCACATGTGCCACGCCCGTGCCTTCAAAAATCAATGCCACTCGCGGCGTATCAAAGGCTTTTTCCAAGATATTTGCAACCTTTTTCACTGCCAGCATCATTTCGGAATATAAATTGTCATCCAAAGAAAATACGTAATCGCCCGGATTCTGCTTCGGAATCACCACAGTAAAACCTGGTGTATTCGGAAACGGTGTTAAAAATGCTAGGAATTTCTCATCTTCCCAAATCTTCCAAGATTTCATTTTTCCAGATACGATGTCGTCAAAAATTGTGTGATTCATAATTACTCCTTTATGCAAATAAATCGTTTAATGCCTCACTCACCGTTGGATGAGTGAATATTTGGTCACGCAGCACAGTATATGGCAGGCCATTATCCATTACAGTTTTGATAATATTAATGACTTCTGGTGAATTACGACACAATAAACTAGCACCCAAAATTTGTTCAGTGTTTGCATCAATCACCGCACGCAGCAATCCTGTTGTAGCATTATCAACATGCAGGCGTGGAATCGCCATAGCAGGCAGCTCTTTTACGATAATTTCGCGCCCCGTCGCACGCGCCTCAGCCTCTGTCATACCCACCCGACCTAGCGGCGTTTGCATAAAGACCGCGTACGGCAAGGTTTTTTGTTTGGCGCGAGTGTACAGACCGTCACCCAGCAACTGGCTTCTCACAATCCGAAAATCGTCCAGCGACGCATAGGTAAATTGTGGCCCGCCCGTTACATCGCCCATTGCCCAAATATGCGACCGACTAGTACGAAGTGTTTCATCAACCACAATTGCCCCGCGCTCATCCGTCGCTACACCAGCAGCTGGTAAATTCAAGCTCATCGTTGCCGGGCGACGGCCCGTAGCCATCAAAACCGCATCATAACCAGCGTAATCATCATGATTTACTGTGCGAATCGTCGCAGTAGACTCACCCTCAATCGCTGTCACATCCACACTAAGCACAATCTCAATACCCTGTGCCTGCAATGCTTCAGTAGCAGCCCGAGCAATTGCTGGATCTTCACGTGCAAGCAGAGCATCGCCCCTCTCAAATACTGTTACTTTTGTACCAAGTTTGGCATAAGTTGAGGCAAATTCTAACCCAATATAACCGCCACCAATGATAGCTAGCTGTTTTGGCTGCGTCATTCTATCCAGCAATTCAGTACTAGTATACACAAACGGCTTATCAACACCTGGAATATCTGGGATGATTGATTCCGCACCGGTGTTAATAAAAATCTGCGGTGCACTAACTACTAGCTCGTCGCTACCCGCCACAACCTTCACAGTACGATCATCTACGAACGATGCCTCACCTTCAATGACGCTCACTGTTTCACGATCCGCAAGCATATGATAGTTCTTCTCATTCAACCGCGCTACCACTGTTGTCTTATATGTCATCGCCTCATCAAAACTTTGATGATGTTCGGCTGCATTGACTAGCACCTTAGTAGGAATACAAGCAATATTAATACAGGTGCCGCCATACATCTTTGGCGACCGCTCCACTAGCGCTACCTTTTTTCCCGCATTTGCCAGCGCTACCGCCAATGTTTTGCCAGCTTTGCCAAAACCAATGATGAGTGCATCAAATTGTTGTGTATCCATTTTACCTCCTCCTATCTTTTTTAGAGATCTCTCTCGCTGCAACAAATTCTCTATCGGCACACAGAAATGCCTCTTTAATTACAAGTTTTTGAGCTACTACTATTATCGTGTGTAATAGCTCCTTAAAACTGCTCCAAAAAGTCCAACTTACCGCTTTCAAAATACCAGCAACTTTTTTCACTGCCAGCATCATTTCGGAATATAAATTGTCATCCAAAGAAAATACGTAATCGCCCGGATTCTGCTTCGGAATCACCACAGTAAAACCTGGTGTATTCGGAAACGGTGTTAAAAATGCTAGGAATTTCTCATCTTCCCAAATCTTCCAAGATTTCATTTTTCCAGATACGATGTCGTCAAAAATTGTGTGATTCATAATTACTCCTTTTGAAGTAATTATAGCATTTTACGAAGTTTTCAGGTCGGACAATTTAAGTTCCATCCTACGGCAAATCAGAACTAGCCATATCGTCGCAAAAATCCCCAATAAAACTTCTACTATCACAAACCAAAACTTGCCCATTGCGTAACCTTGCGCCGCTATAATTGCCGCAAAAATCGGAAAACTGAAAGATGAGATTCGCTCACGATAAGTTAAATAGCTCAAACTTGATGGTAAAAGAAACATTAAAAACACCATCAATATCACGATGCCGCGCGAGAAAACAAAATGCGCCGCGTGCATCGTATCGTTCGGGCAAAGCGCCACTCCTATCATACAAATCGCAAACAGTGAAAGTATCCAACCAGATATCCGAGCAGAGCGAATTTGACCAAGCTTAATATAACCACGATTCATAAAAAACCCAATCGTCGCCATAATCAAACCAGATAAAAAC
>CAUSLX010000044.1:0-5955 GCA_963532505.1 uncultured Candidatus Saccharibacteria bacterium
GTATCACCCACCCGCGCCTCGCGTGTCGTCTTCAGGTTTGTCACAATATAGCCAATTTCGCCAGTTTCAAGCGAAGGGTCGGGTTGCATGGCTGGGTTAAGATGACCAACTTCCAAAGCTAGTCCATTTGCGCCAGTCGCCATCATTCGGATAGATTCGCCTTTTTTAATTCGCCCATCAACCATCCGCACGTATAAAATCACGCCACGATAATCGTCATAATAGCTATCAAAAATCAACGCCCGAGTCGGATCATCAGCCTCGCCAGTTGGCGCCGGAATTTTATCAACAACCGCATCCAAAACCTTGTCTACATTTTGACCAGTTTTAGCAGAAATATGAATAATCTCGCGCTCGTCGCAGCCCAACAAATTAATGACTTGCCTGGATACTCGCGGCACATCAGCGGCCGGCAAATCAACCTTATTTAACACCGGAATAATTGTCAAATCCTGCTCCATCGCCAGGTAAACATTCGATAATGTTTGCGCCTGAATTCCCTGACTGGCATCAACCACTAATATCGCGCCCTCGCAAGCCTGCAAGCTACGCGAAACTTCATAACTAAAGTCGACATGCCCCGGAGTATCAATCAAATTCAGATCGACATTTTTATATCGCATTCGCACCGGCGCCAACTTAATAGTAATGCCTTTTTCCCGCTCCAAATCCATCGAATCCAGCAACTGCGACTTCATCTCGCGCTTTTCTACCGTCCCAGTCATCTCCATCATTCGATCAGCCAGCGTAGACTTGCCGTGATCAATGTGAGCAATAATACAAAAATTCCGAATATTTTCCATTAGCCCTTAAACTCCAATCGTCCAAATAACACTTTTTTCAATCGTGCAAGAATCGGGTCAATTTCTGGCAATTTTAGCCACTTCGAAGCCGCGGCATACGCGCCAAAACTAACCAATGAAATGATAACGAATTTCGGAAAAGCGCTAAAAAAGCTGTCGTCATGATAACGAAACGGCATAATTAGCACGGCGATATAACAAACCACGCCCGTAATAGTACCCGCAATTATCATCTTAAAAATCGCTCGCACAAACGTCATGTCGAATAATTTTGGCATTTGACGATTCATAACCGCCAAAAGCACAACCACCTCCAAAACAGCCACTGTTGATTGAGCCCAAGCCAATCCATACGCGCCCATTTTCAAGACCATCGATAGAACAATTGCCAAAATAATATTCAAAGAAATCGAAAAAATTGAAATATACAGCGGAGTTTTCGTGTCTTGGCGGGCGTAAAATGCTCGCGCGGCCATGTGGTAAATAGTTCGGAACAAAATCGCTACGACCAAACAGCCCAAAATTCCCGCGATTAGTGGAACACCACCATTACTAATAAAGTGCACGACGTATCCCCTAGTAAAGAAAATCACCACCGACACCGGAAGTGCCATCCAAAAAATAATTCTCAGCAGGGAACGTAGGTCTTTTTGAAATAGGTCGTTTCGACCTTCGCCCAAATGCTCAGTTAATTGAGGAAAGGCGGCATTTGAAATCGCCACACCAATAAGATTGATCGGCATCATATGAAGAGTCAAAGCCTGTTGGTACGCCCTAACCGTTCCATCAGCCAAGCGCGAAGCCAAATTGACCTCAACCAAACTAACCACATAATCCATTCCTTGATCGACAGAACGCGCCGGCAATAAAGATAAAACTTTCCTAAATCCCTTATTCCGCCAATAGATTTTGAAATTGTAATCAAACCCAAGTCCAGCCAAGCCAACCGCACTGATGATCAATTGTAAAAATGATCCCAAAACCACACCCAATGCCACGCCCATAATTCCACCGTCAAAAATCTGCCAGCCGAATAAATTGACGCCACCAGTAAACCACACCGTACCAATAATAATACCGACGTTATATAGCATTGGCGCCAGCGCACAGAACATAAATCGCCCGACCGCTTGCTGGATACTAGCAATCACCGCCGCAACCGCAAAGATAAACGGGTTAACCGCGATCACCTGCATCATACTAACCGCCAAAGCGTGTCCAGACTCACTCAGGCCAGGCGCGATTAAATACTTCATCAACGGATCAGCGAAAATAATAATCAACACCGACGCCGCCATGGTTATTAGCGCCATAAAATTGATCATACTAGAGCTAATTTGCCAAGCCGACTGCTTATTGCCCTTGACCCAGCGCTCATTAAAAACTGGAATGAACGTCACACTAAGCGCACCAGAAACCAGCACTGCAAACATAAAATCTGGCACCATGAAAGCCGCCGTATAAGCGTCTAGTCCAACCGGGTATCCCGCCGATACTCCATTTTTACTTGGCATGTAGGCGGAGTTTAGTAGACGATCACGGAAAAATCCCAGCAAGCTCGACAGTAACGTCGAGCTAGCCATAATCGTAGCAGCCAATTTCACATTAAGCCGCTGATTTATTTTCGTAACTGTACTACGAACGCGCCCCATAGTATTTTACGAATGCAGTTTAGCTTCTTTTGGTAATTTAGTGCCTTTAAGAATCTCGTCAACCTCAGATTCTTCCAGAGTTTCCTCCTTCAGTAAAGCCTCGGCCAACTTATCAAGGAATGAACGATTCTCTTTCAATACCAACATTGCGCGATGTTTAGCTTCGGTAATCAATTGCGCGACTTCCTCATCAATCATCTTCGCAGTCTCATCAGAATACGGACGCTCTCTGGTCATTTTATCGAACATCAAGCCGCCGTTATCTTCATGGAATACTTGATCGCGCAAGCCCTTGCCCATTCCTTGCTCAATCACCATATCACGGGCAATTTCAGTCGCTTTTCGCAAATCCGAACCAGCTCCAGTAGTAATTCCGTCATCGCCGTAAATCAATTGCTCAGCGATTCGTCCGCCCATTGCCCGAGCCAAAATATCCTTAAACTCGTAAACATTTGTGTAACTCTTATCTTCTGGCGGCAAGAACCACGTCACTCCACCAGTGCCGCCGCGCGGAATGATCGTGACCTTATGAACAGGATCTGAATCAGGCAAGACGTGACCAACAATTGCGTGGCCAGCTTCGTGATAAGCAGTCAATTCTTTCTCGTGATCGTTCATTATCTTAGTCTTGCGCTCTGGACCAATTGCCACACGCTCAAACGCCTCAGTTAATTCGTCATTTGAGATCTTCTTCTTGTTGCGACGTGCGGCAATGATCGCAGCTTCATTAGCCATATTTGCCAAGTCCGCACCAGATGAGCCAGCGGTTTTTGCCGCCAATTTATCAAGATCAACAGTTTCATCAGTTGGCTTTTTCTTAAAGTGAACCTTCAGAATTGCCTCACGATCTTTACGTTCTGGTAATGTAATATTCACACGTCGGTCAAATCGTCCAGGGCGAAGCAAAGCTGGGTCCAAAACATCCGCTCGGTTGGTTGCCGCCAAAACAATAACATTCGTTTCGCCATCAAAGCCATCCATTTCCACCAAAATCTGGTTCAGAGTTTGCTCGCGTTCATCATGACCGCCACCCATACCAGAGCCACGCTTACGACCCACGGCATCAATCTCATCGATAAAGATGATACACGGCGCATTTTTCTTAGCCTTAGAAAATAGATCTCGCACTCGGCTAGCACCAACACCAACAAACATTTCCACAAATTCAGAACCGGAGATCGAGAAGAATGGCACGCCAGCCTCACCGGCAACAGCTCGGGCTAGCATCGTCTTACCTGTACCTGGATTACCAACTAGCAGAACACCTTTCGGAATCTTTGCGCCCAAATCTTTATATTTCTTCGGATGCTTAAGAAAATCAACAACTTCCTGCAAATCTTGCTTGGCGTTATCATTTCCAGCGATATCCGTAAACAGAACCTTTTCTTTATCTTGTCCATACAGGCGAGCCTTACTCTTGCCAAATCCCATCGCTTGATTGTTTTGACCCTGAGCTTGGCGCATCATAAACATAAAGAACACCACGACAATCAGCACAGGCACAACCATAACCGCCAGGTTCCACATGGTTTCGCCGGTTGTGGACGGTGGAATAACCTTCACCTCAACCTTAGCGTCCTTGTTCAAGCCCTGCTCATAAATGCTACTAGACTCCTTGACTGAATGCTCGGTAGGTTTTGATTGATCTTTCGGAGTAATCTTAATGTCATTCCCTTGAATCTCCAATTGAGCAATTTTACCGTCATTTGCTCGACGCACCACATCAGACAAAGCTACATCTTTAAGATTTGACGCAGGGAAGAGTGTTGCGTAAAAAATTAACGCTACAAAAATTATAATTGCCCAAAACAATCCAAATCGTAAAATTTGACTTATTCTATTCTTTCCATTTCTTTGAGGCATCTTAACAGCCATTCTCAACTAATCCTTTCGCCTATACTAATCAAACTCTCTTTATTATAACACTTCTTAGCGTCAATTTCATCACAATGCCGCCACCAACTTGCCAGCAAGAGCCAGCTTTTCCGGTTTTTATAGCAATTAGCATACGCTCCAATTGAGAATTCAGTAACGACACATCATAATGTCGTAAAACGTAATAATATAGTAATTCTTGTGCGACATTATCATCTATCATCGTCAAAAAATACCGACTCAAGACTTCTCCATCGAGCTTCTCTATTTCCTGCTCAATCTCCCTTCTTAATTCTCTCTGTTTTCGCCACGCCTCATATACTCCAAGCTTCTGGTATTCATCAAGTTCACGATTTATCTTACGCCTAAATTTATTTCTCTGATACAAGTCGCTTCGATTTGTCTCATCTTCACACCATTCCAATTTCTGGCGAATCGCATATTCATAAATTCTCTGCTTCGTCCAACCATTCATTGGCCTAACTATTTGACTATCACTCATCCCCGCCAAGCCTCGCCACCTGGAGCCACGCTTAAGGTTCATCGCTACAGTTTCAATAATGTCATCTCGGTGATGCGCTGTCACTATCACGCCATCAAAATCCGTCGCCACGCCACGCAAAAATTCATAACGCCTTTGCCGTGCCAATTCTTCACTAGCATCAGCACCTAGTTTTTCGCGCCGACAAACAAATTGTATTTTATATCTATCAGCTAAAGCCTCGACAAATCTAGCATCACTCGCCGAATCCTCACGAATTCCGTGGTCAAAATGAGCGACCACCAAATCTTTTTCCGTTCGCGACATCAAATCCAGCAAAACTACCGAATCAATCCCACCACTGACTGCGATAATATATCTCACATATCTATTATCTCACAATTTACCTAAAACGTATTTGGCAAATTTTATACTATCTGTTACAATCAATGCAGTGTGGCACCGTAGCTCAGCTGGTTAGAGCGCAGGACTCATAAGCCTGAGGTCGGTGGTTCGGGTCCACCCGGTGCTACCAGAAATTATCTTTCCTCGTCAATACGACGGGGAATTTTTTATAGATACTGAATTAAATTAGCTCAAGCTCTTCAGATTGAACACCATCCAAAGCCGCCAATCGTCGTGACACAAAACTATCCAATTCCCACGAATTACGCTGACGCTCCCACGTTGCTAAATCCTTTTTTCGGGTTACTTCTAAAAATTCAGCTAATTCACTGGTGTTGATTTCCATATTTTTTCCTTTTTTATGTTAATTATTTAACTGTCTTTATACTATCATAAATTTGACAAAAAAGCAATACCTTTTTCGGTCATTATTTACCTTTTCATTCCGCTTGTGGTACACTGGTAGAGAAGGATTTATACACAAAAATGACCCCTGTAACAATCTCATCACTGGCCACCATAATTTTTGCAGCGATTATTCACGCTAGTTTTCAGCTTAGCGTCAGTGTTTTAACGTTACTTAGCGGACATTCAATTGGCAAAAAAACTGCCCAGAGAAAAATTTTTCGTATGAGCAACAGTTTTGTACTTGGAGTCGCAATGATCACCTTGTTATTTATCAGCTCAATTTCCTATTTCTTATCACTATTCATCCACCACGTCACCAGCGCAGAGCAAC
>CAUSLX010000045.1:0-5827 GCA_963532505.1 uncultured Candidatus Saccharibacteria bacterium
GCTAGCATTAACTTCCAGCACCAAAGCACCACGACTAGACCTCATGAAGTCGACTCCAGCAACCGTTAGTCCCATTGCCTTAGCGGCTTTCACACACATTTTACGCTCAGAATCTGTCAATTTTATACTGGTTCCTTCGCCGCCCTTGTGTAAATTGCTACGAAAATCATCGTCCAAACTCTGACGCTTCATACTAGCCACCACTTGACTACCAACCACAAACGCACGAATATCGACACCAGCCGACTCTCTAATAAACTCCTGAAGTAGCACGTTCGTACCGTCCGAGTTGGTCAAATAAAACGCCTGTAGAACAGACTTGGCAGCCTTTTTAGTTTCCGCCAGAACCACACCATTTCCGTGCGTACCACGCGCCAACTTAATAATCGCTGGCATACCACCGATCTCTTCAATAAGCGAATCAATGTCAGTTGCGTTTCGAGAAAAGACCGTCTTCGGAATCGACACTCCCGCTTTTACCAATAACTGCGTTGAGCGCAATTTGTCCCGCGCCCTAGTAATCGCAATCGAGCGATTCATGAAAAACGCCTTCGGATACATCATCTCCAATTGACGCAAAACCGCTGTTCCATACTTTGTCATGTGGCTCGCAATTCGCGGAATTACCACATCAAACTCGCCGATTTCCTTACCTTTGTATATAACCGTCGGATGCTTTTCGTCAATTGAAACGTAACAGTTTTTATACTTAATAACTTTAACTTGATGACCGCGTTTTTCAGCCTCTTCTTTCAGGCGAAGCGTCGAATAATTGATGTTGCCGTTGGATAAGATTGCAATTCGCATTATTTTTCTCCACCTTTCTGATGATATTTTTTATAAAATTTATATGGATCTAACTTTATCTCTTCATTAAGACTGAAGACTGTGGGTGCTTTTTTTCTACGTACTTTTTTCTTTGACACATCCACTAGGAATTTTCCAGAAATCGACCGTCTTCCGATTAACACAGGGAATTCATTTTTTGATCGATCAGACAAATTCATCAACATTTTAATTTTTCGCCCACTAATTTTTACCCAAAAATGTGTCCGGTAACGAATCTGCTCTTGACCCATTGAGGAGCGCACTCTGACTACAGAATAATCAGTTCTCTTAAATACCTTACCATTATAATGCGGTGAACCTTCACCAAATAGAGAAAATTTTAATACCCCATCTTTATCAATGCGAATATTACTCGCCCAAACCACACTGGAATCGGCGCCCGTATCAATTTTAGCTGGAACTTTTTGCGCTCGCTCACCGAAGTTCACAAACTCAGTCGACCCAATAATGGATTTTTCTTTCATACGTCAATATTATGGCATAATTTATGATATATATCAAATGTATAATAACCCCACTACACACTTTTTGATTCAAGTATTACACGTCTATGGTCCGCTGAAGTATTCACCTTCCCGGCAAGAAGCAACGACAGTAAAAAGTCATCACCTTTTATAGATTCTAGGTATCTCCAAACTTCTACCGAACCATTATAATAGCTCAAATCCTTAAATAAAGGCATGTCGTTTGTTCCGCGGAAGCTTCGTAAAGTCTGAGTAAAAGCAGTCTTTTTCGCTTTCTCCATCTGCCCATCGTTAATCTCGCCTCCATCTCTAACGGAGTCGAGTAGCAACAATCTCCATTTCACTTCAAATGCGCCACGAAAATCTTTTTCATAATAATACGCCAATCCGGCAGTTATATAGTGATCAACACCGCGCTCAGCAAACTTTCCGCTCAAAGCCTGCTCCATCACCACGCCTAGCCCTTCCTCGGCGTCATAATAGTCGCTCAATCCAGATTTCAGAGGAAGCATGTCCGTTTCTCCGCCAGTAATAGACCTCAGCATATGAACGCCAATTTCATGAATCACCAAATTCTCAACCTTTTTGCGAGATCGCATCATACCATTGTCGGGAATAACTATTCTTTTCTCAGAGGATTTTACATTAACAGAAGTAGCCTTCTCCACAGAAACCGTCCAGCCCTCCGCTGCTCCAGCATAACCCTTTGGATCATTAAGCCCGTTGAACTCTTCTTCGATAATATCAGTAAATATTTTCTGCAACTCATACGGATCAAATTCTTCTTGCTCATTAGGAATATGACTCAGCATGCCTCCATATAAAGACTCTGCTACGCTATGCATCCATTCCACTGTTTCGTCTGATGGACGGAACCTCTCTGGAATATCCATTCCAGGCTTGAAATTAACTATACCGAATAACTCTTTACGCAGCTCATCTGCTTTTCCTGTCAATTTTTTGCTATGAATAGCGTTTAATTTTCCGCCCAACAGAGAACGATAGGTATCTTCGTCTGGCTCGCCGTAAGATTCAATATTCAGATGCCTATACTTCTCAGCGACAGCTTTCTTTTCCCCTTCTGATTTTGCATTGTTATACTGTTGCGCATAATTAAGTAGCGTCGTCTTCTTTGAATAATCTACGATGAACTCTTCGTAAATACCTCTGTGTGATGGCGGCAGGCTAGGATGATTTAATATCTTATTACCAATCTCCTGTATCTTTTCTGCAGCCTCGTCAAAATCAGCAGAATTGAGCTTATCATAAACAAATTGAGGATTTCTAATCTCCCCAGACAAGAATCTCTCCTCTTCTTCGCTACGATTTGACGGCGTAAACATCGTAACAATTTTTGGCGACAAATCCGTTAACTGACTATAAAGGTCCTCTACAGAAGACTGATTTTCAATTGTTTCTATTGCACTAAGGGTTGCCTTTTCATTCATGCGGCATATTATGACATAAAAACTATCTTTTTGCAATATCTTGCCTTTTGCTTCTTTGAGCTCTCGCTACCACAATTGTCACCGCTACAATGATAGATATACCAGCCAAAATAGCTAATACATAAGTGTATCCCGACAATAGATATATCAAAGCTAATGTCACACATACAGCACCCCAGGTCGTAATCAGTCGTTTGTTAAGCGCCAACCCCACAACGACCATCAATGAATGCTCTATTAGGAATAATATTTCCATAACACTATCTCCTGCGAACGCCAAGACAAGAGTCGGCAAACTAAGCGCAGAAAAAGCCAGCACTAGGTGCACTGTCGTAGACTTATGAACATACCCCAACCAACACCACGACATCACCGCTCCCGAAAGAATTGCCGCTGACCACAAATATGGTATTGTGATAGCGTGAACGGGTAGGGCTAGGTTTTTAATAGTAAATACAACGCCGCACAAAATCAGGATCACACCTGAATCAAAATATAAAATATTCTTTTTAGGAACACCTTCGAGAATCAAGGCTATACCATTAATTATCCACACTAGCGCCGCCAGAATCACTGACACCACAGTAGCGCTAACTGGTGTAGCAATAGACAATAAGACTACTGACCAGCCGATGGCACTATAGAATGAAGAGTAATACCAAAGACTCGACATCTTTCTGATTCGCGCAGCAATAGCCAGACCGTAAAATACCGCAAAAACAATCAGGGCAACGACTGACATGAATTCGAGTGGAATAGTAAACCATTGAGCTATAAGGCAAAGTAACAACACTAGACTCGGGTGTGCAGCTATTGTCATTATTCGCCAATCTCGTTTAGCAAGTACCGCCATATAAAGAGCCGCTACAGCTGCTAGCCATCCCAATACCTTGAACGACAAATCATATGTTGCCAGTAGATTAATTGCCGGAAGCACTATCGCTGGAACTACAGCAGCACATAGCGTCATATCACTAATAATTGACGATTGCCTATTCATTCGCAACAGCCAGTACAAAGGCCCAAAACCAACTAGACTCACCCATGCAGCAATTGCAAGATTGTCATTAAACGGTATATTCAACCAATGCAGGGATAATAAAACAAAGATGATTGTCGTAAGATATGCCCCACCCAAATAAGCCTCTCTACAACATCGGTAAAACGCATAGTATAGTGACACCACTAGCGGCAACCAAACTATCGGATGAATTGACGACAATACAACAACGATAGCTACGCCAATAATAGAATATAGAAACAACTCACGACTTTTGATGGCTGTGTTGCCATGACGATGATAAAGCCATTCTACTATTAATAGCGACAACACATTTATCCACGCCATTAAAATAGATATGTTTTCACTAGACACCGCAAAACCTAAAGCTAGCAAAAATACTGACAACATTAAAGAGGTATGTACTCCAACTACAAACTCATAAACTTTTTCGCGCCATACAGCCACACTCATAATGCCAGCGCTGATAGCTATCGCGCCCGATAGGCACATCAGGGCTTCCTCTGTCGCATAAGTGGCTATCATCGCTGAAGTAGACATTGCCATTAATAGCCAAGTTGACGCAGCGCCATATACTAAAGCAGCCTGACTTTTACTAATATTCGGACGCTTCAAAATTAGCAATCGGCAAATAACTGGCAGTGGCGTCATGAATAGAAAAATTAGATACTGTACGCGTGGTGCTATATCTATATCGATATTGAATAGTGTTATACCAATCGGCACCAATAGAATCCCAGATATCACAACCATAACACCGAAGCGGACACGACGTAACAAAAAAAGGATTGCAAGACTAATCGCTGAAATAACACCAATAAAGGTAGAAGCAACCATCATTCGTAGCGAATCTCCAGAACCGATCACGCCAAACAGAGCACTTAATGACACAACAAAACTAACCCACAATACTATTTCATGATGTCTATCGTACTGTTCCTGAATGTACATTGATATAGCGGACCAGACTATATTTCCAAGTGCCACTAACCCTAGAATCACGCTTACAACCAACTGATTATCGTCAGATAAATACATTGCGAAACTAGTAGCCATCACCATTAACAATAAGCGAGCTGTTGTCAATTCATAAGTACGCATCTTTTTAGACTTCTCAACAAGAGCAACCGTAAAGTAATATGCAACGCTAGCAAATAACAGTACACTAATATCTAATGTACCCATATATGCCGACGAGCTAAGCGCAATAAACATCGTCATCGGCACGATAAACGGATTTACAACGTTTAACGGTTCGACGAACTGACGAGGAAGACGACTAGAAAAATATGCAGCTACAGTCATCAAACATCCAAATAGCAGCATTACAACGTAATACCAGACCAGCTGCGCATGCACAACAGCCGGCAAACTAGTCGTCATCGTAAACATCGATAGTAGCGATACATAAGCAAGGGGTCGACTATTCAATCTCACCGTAGCATCAACACACAAAACAGCACCAATTAAAGAGGTAATAAGCCAGCACCATGCGGGGTCGATACCTAAAAGTAAATTCATAGTCCAGCCGCCAATTGGCACAGCAGCCAAAGCCGTACCAATAAGCGCTGTCGACGCAGATTTTAATATTGGCAAGCGAGCATACAATATCTGACCAATAATATAATAAATAAAAATAAACAGCCACACCAACCCAAACCTAAGTTGAATAGATAGATTAATTGCCTGGGCCAGAAGCAATATTCCCGCAGTCAGAAGTAGCGATGCCGTATATAGCGCTATATTAATTGTAGTCTTACGGCCCCTCTCCTTTTCCTTGTCATCAATATGTGATGCTCGTTCAATATTATTCTCAACAGGCGCAGCAACCGTATTTACTCTCTCTTCAGGCGTGGAAATACTAGTAGGAATTATATTATCAAGATTCTCATTATTACTGATATTCAACAGCGTATTCGCAAGCCGTGAAGCGGCGCTTTGATTCTCGGTGATAAGCCTCACTTGACCGTTGTCATTCTCAATTTTTGCGCATCCATTTTGTGCATCACGCACGCCATCCCAATATCCCTGCCGATAATCTTCGG
>CAUSLX010000046.1:0-5823 GCA_963532505.1 uncultured Candidatus Saccharibacteria bacterium
GCAATTTTGACCGCAAAATCTTCAGCGCCGTTTCTTTATTCTGAATCTGCGAGCGCTCATTCTGAATAGCCACCGTAATTCCCGTCGGCTCATGCGTCACTCGAACCGCCGAATCCGTCGTATTTACACCTTGACCGCCCTTGCCGCCCGAACGATAGACATCAATTCTTAAGTCATTCGGGTCAATTGATATTTCATCGGGCGCGTCAATTTTCGGCAAAACCTCGACAAGCGCAAAACTAGTCTGGCGCAAATTGTCCGCATTAAACGGACTTAATCTCACCAAACGATGCACGCCATTTTCCGACCGCAATTTTCCATAAGCAAAAGATCCAGAAATCTCCAAAACGACCGTTTTAATTCCAGCGTCGTCATTTGTCGAGCGTTCCAGCGTATCGACCTTCATTCCAGATTTTTCTGCCCAGCGCAAATACATTCGCTCCAACATCGCCGCAAAATCCTGAGCATCCAGCCCGCCCACGCCAGCAGAAATGCGCATAATTGCCGAGCGATTATCATATTCGCCGGAGAATAGCAAATCGGTTTTATGGCTCTCAAAACTCTTCTCGATTGCCGCAACTTGCGCTTGGAATTCCGGCAACAAATCGTCATCACCAAGCTCCATCAGCTCCACCATATCACCAACCTGCACCGTCAAAGTCTGCCAAGGCTCGACGGTCTGACGAAGGCTCGACGCTTGTTTCGTTAATTCTTGGGCGTAATCAGGATTATTCCAAATTTCTGGCTGGTTTAATTGATCGTCTAGCTCCGCCAATTTCTGCTCCAAATCAGAAAACTTCAGCGCTTTTTTAGCCTGTTCAATTTCTTTTTCTAATTCACCAATTTTCTTTTTTAGCGGTTGCATATATTTTATTGTACCATTTTTCAGCGCTCAATTCTCTGTTAAAATAAAAAGATGGATAAAGATATTGAGAAAATTCTATTTACGAACGAAGAAATAAAAACGGCAGTTCAAAAACTTGGGAAAAAATTGACCGAGGATTATCACGATAAAAATCCTGTTGTCGTGGGTATTTTACGCGGCGCAGCGCCGTTTATGATCGACTTGATACAGGCGATGGATTGCTATATGGAAATTGATTTCATGGCGGTCTCCAGCTACGGCGACGGCACAAAATCTTCTGGATCTGTAAAAATCATCAAAGATTTGGATACAGACGTAACGGATAGATATGTGTTGATAGTTGAGGACATAATTGACAGTGGTCGAACCGCCCAAGCGCTAAGAGAATTATTTGCCGCAAAAAATGCTGCGTCGGTAAAAATATGCTCGCTATTAGACAAACCAGCTCGGCGCGAAGTTGACGCAAAAGCCGATTACGTCGGCATCGATACACCGAATGAATTTGTCGTTGGCTACGGTCTGGATTTTCGCCAGCAATATCGCAACTTGCCATACATCGGCGTCTTAAAACCAGAAGTCTATCAAGATTAAAACTCTTCTACGGCGGCGACAAATTGCTCGCCACGATCAGAATAGCTCTTAAACATATCAAAACTGGCAGCGGCCGGGCTAAGAATCACCACGTCGCCAGACTGCGCTTTATTTTTGGCTGATTTGGCAACTTCTTTCATTCCTGCCATATTCAATTGGACAATTTCGCAATCAATTTTTTCTTCCCTTAAAACTTCCCTAATTTCATCAGCGTTAGCGCCATTGATAATTATCAGTCGCACGTTTTGTCGGGCAATTTCTTGCGCCAATTCTGAATAATCCGCGCCCTTATCTGAGCCGCCCAAAATTAAAATCTTCGGTTCTGCAAAAGCTTTTAATGCCGCAATCGCACTGCCCGGAGTTGTCGAAATGCTGTCATCGTAATATTTCACGCCGTATTTTTCAGCAACAAACTTCAATCGATGCGGCAACCCTGTAAACTCGCTAAGCCCCCTCTTTATCTCATCATCTGACACGTTCGGTAAAATCGATTTCACCGCCGCTATCGCCGCGCACGCATTGTCAATATTATGTTTCCCCGGTAAGCGAATCGCAGAAGTTATATCGTCCGAGAGAGCAAATGGATATTCCTTTTTCTGCGCCGAACTCGTATCTGCAATCGACGAACTAAACTCATTTTGAGAATTATAGACAACATAATCGTCCGCGGTTTGAGACTTGGCAATATTCGCTTTTGCCGCCAAATAATCATTAAAATCAGCGTGGACGTTCAAGTGGTCAGGTTCAATCATCAGCACCACGGCAACGTGCGGAGATTTCTGCAAATCCCACAATTGGAAACTGGACAATTCGTAAACAACGATGTCGTTTTTCTCAATTTTCGGCAAAATATCCAAAGCTGGCACGCCAATATTCCCCACTAAATGAACGGTTTTACCTGCCGCGCGCAAAATCGACGAGATAAAACTACACGTCGTACCCTTGCCTTTCGTGCCAGTCACGCCAATTATAGTCGCTGGGCAATTGGCGAAAAACTCATTTGTCGCCGACCAAATTCGACCGTTAGTCTTTATCTTTTTTGGCGGAAGACTTGGCGACCTAACGATTAAATCCGCGTTCTCCAGCCCCGAAAATCCCGTCTGATAAGCCACATTTTCCGGCAAATTATCTACTTTCTCACGCTCGTCCGCCACCAAAAAATCAGCTTCCGGAAACTTCTCCCGAAAATAACGCAAATTAGATTGACCTTCAACACCAAAACCAGCAATGACAATTTTCATAACCTGATTATATCACGGGCAATTTACGATTACACCCTAGAACAGCTTGTCGAGCTTATCGTACAGCTTTGTTAATAGCTCTTTTTCTTCCGAAGTAACTGCTGCCAACGTCCATGTGTTGGATGCAAAAAATTGACGAGCCGTTTCAATCAACTGATCAGGAGTTACCGCCAAAATAGAATCTGGAACGGCAGCATAATCTCTCACGAAATCATCAGCAAAATATCGCCCTACGTAAAAATTGCTTACTTGCCCAACAGTTTGAGCACCCATTTGATAACGACCCAATGAATACGACTTCACACTTTCCAAATCTTCTTCAGAAATAGATCCAGCCAAAACTTTCTTCAACTCTCTCACGATAATATCAAAGAGTTTTTCTGCGGTTTCGACATTTACTTGTCCGCCAAAATCCCAAGCCGAATCGTAAAAACCAATCGACGTGTCGCTAAAAATACCATACGCCAAGCCCTTTTTACGAGCCGCGCCAAAAATCCGTGAGCTCATCGTTCCAGTCAAAATATGGTTCAATGCGTTCATGGCCGTGACTTCTTCGTCGCTTAACTCGCGCGGAATCATCATTGACCAGCCAAACGTCAAATTCGTCGCCTCTTTTCGTCTTACTAAAACCGGATTAGCCCTGCGCGGTTCATCGCGCGGAATAACGAATCGCTCGCCCGTCTCTAATTGCCACCCCTCAAGATGTTCTTTAATAGCCGCTTTTCGTCCAGCCATTTTTCCAGCCACCACAAACCGCATATTCTTCAAGGTGTGCGTTCGCTTGTGATGATTTTTGATGTCCTTTAGCTCAATATTAGCAATTGTTTTTAGGCGCTGATTATACGTCAAAATATCTTCACCCAGCGCCTGCTGAATGCGCGGCCACATCACGCGGTTGTGATTGTTGAGATAACCAGTTAACTCAGAGCGAACATTGCCCTTTTCTGCCTCAAGCTCATCGGCGTTGAATCGCGGCGTCGTGATAGCCAGCCTCTGAAGCTCCAAAATCCTATCCCACTCAAAGTCCGCACAAATCGCTTCATAAACCATTGAATAGTCAGAAGTGTAAGCGTTGTGATAAGCACCGTTCTTAGTAAATTCCTGCTCATAATTGTGCTCCGAACGAAACTTTTCATTCGCACCGAACGCCATATGCTCCATAATGTGAGCCGTTTCGTAAATGTCTTTATTCAGAACGTAGCGATTGCCTGCCCTGAATTGCACCTGAAAACTCATTACCGTAGCATCTGGAACGTCAATCAATAAGCCGCGCGCACCATTCTTCAGTCTAATTTCCTCAACCGTATGTTTCATTGCCTAATTCTCTGATTATTTACGATTTTTCTTACGATTCTGTCGCTGAGCTTTTTTCTTCTTCCGAGCTTGGTTTTTAACGCGATTAGATTCTGCGCTAGTTTTACTCTTCTTTACAGAGAAATCACCATCGCGATTTTCCTCGCCCGAACCAATTTCATTTACGCCACGCTCAACGGCATTTTCAGCCAACCTAGTTAGCTCAGTGTCATATTCGTCGTCTTGAGATTGACGGACTGTAGCGTCGGCTTTATGAATATTAAATATCGTCGTCAAAACTTCATCGCGAAGATTAGCCTGCAAACTTTCAAACAACTTCTGAGATTCTGATCGATATTCCACCAAAGGATCACGCTGTCCAACACTTCGCCAGTGAATTCCCTCGCGCAAATGTTGCATATTTTCCAAATGTTGCATCCACAATGTGTCCAACACCGCCATGTAAACTTCGCGCTCAACTCCGCGCAAATCATCAACGCCAATCTCACGCTCTTTCTCCGCGTAAGCCTCTTCGGCCAGCTCCAGCGCCTTCTCGTAGCGCAGACGATCTTTCTTTTCCTTACCAACCTTTTCAATTTTTTCCTTATCAACCGGGAAAATAACCGAGAAATCATCGACAAACTTTGGATTATTCTTTGATGGAAGAGTTGTCAATTCGTGAACTTTAGCTCGCAATAATCGCTCAATTTCTGGCTTAATATTATCGCCTTCCAAAATCCTACGTCGCATAACATAAACGACACGACGATGGCGGTTAATCACATTGTCGTATTGAACAACATTTTTGCGCGTATCAAAGTTATAGCCTTCAACTCGCTTCTGTGCCGCTTCCAATGTTTTCGATACGGCACGAGTTCTGATTGGTGTGTCATCATCAACGCCCAGCCTGTCCATCAACGACGCAATTCTCTCGCCCTGGAAAATTCGCATCAAATCATCTTCGGTCGAAACGTAAAACTGAGTCTCGCCTGGATCACCCTGACGTCCGCCACGACCGCGCAACTGATTGTCAATTCGACGTGATTCGTGTCGCTCCGAACCAATAACAACCAGTCCGCCCAATTCCTTCACGCCCTCGCCAAGCTTAATGTCGGTACCACGACCAGCAATATTTGTAGCCAAAGTAATCGCGCCCTTTTCGCCAGCTTTCGCCACAATTGCAGCCTCACGCTCATTGTTCTTGGCGTTCAGAATCTCAAACTTAATGCCTTCTTTTTCCAAATATTTGGCAATTTGCTCATTCTTTTCAATAGAACCAGAGCCAACCAGAACAGGACGACCTTGCTTATGGTAATCCTTAATCGCCTCAGCGACAGCTTTCAGTTTGGCCTTTTCAGTCTTGAAAATCAGATCTTCCTTATCCTCGCGAATAACTGGTTTGTTCGGTGGAATTTGGATAACATCAAGTGAATAAATTTGTTGAAACTCTTCGGCTTCAGTGAACGCCGTACCAGTCATACCGCTCAATTTATTGTACAAACGGAAGTAATTCTGGAAGGAAATTGTCGCCAAAGTCATACTCTCTTCCAACACAGGAACACCTTCTTTTGCCTCAATTGCCTGATGTAAGCCTTCGTTGTAACGGCGGCCCTGCATCAAACGACCAGTATGCTCGTCAACGATAATTACTTCGCCGTCATTAGTTACGACGTAATCTTTGTCGCGCTTAAACAATGTCTGCGCGCGCAAAGCCTGATCCATGTGATAAACACTGCGCACGTGATCTGGTGTGTACAAGTTTTTTATTCCCAACAATTTCTGAACCTTTTCAACACCTTCATCAGTCAAGGCAACACTTCGGCGCTTCTCATC
>CAUSLX010000047.1:0-5772 GCA_963532505.1 uncultured Candidatus Saccharibacteria bacterium
TTCAAATAGCTAATTCTGCGGCGGGAGAGCCGGCAAAAATTGTGCTAATTGGTGAGCGTGCGGATGAAATTACGCGCGAAGTTTTGTCGGCGCAATTGATGATGTTTGAATAAAAGTTCGCTTTCGTCGTTTCCGACTCATCAGCATAGATACACATCTATGGAGCGAACATGACAAGCAGAGACTTTGACAGAGGTTCGCTGGAGACTGGCATCGCTACATCATCTTGGCGATATCGATCGCCAAGTAGACTGCTGCTGCGGCGACAGTGAGACTGAGCACTATGACATTATACAGTGTATGTACTGTCGCAGCCGCCCCTGTCGCAACTATCTGGTTACGGTATTTGCGGTAGTACCACAAGTATACCAGCAAAAAACCGAAACCAGTCACAGACAGGGCGATACCTGCTGCGAAACTGTACCAGATGTTGACTACGTGGATAGCTCCGAAGCACACGCTAGCGCGCACTCGTTCGCGCCAGCTCCACTTCTCACTTCCAGAACGGAAAGCTTGCTCTTCCCATAATGCGAAGAGCAATAGGGCATTATACACTCCCCATTTAGTTGCTCTGAGACTATGTAAAGACTTCTGTGATGGTGTGTAGTCTGTGAAGTCTCCTATCAGGAAGACTCCCGTCATACCAGCAACCCAGGCAGCCCCTGTCGCCCACCTTGCGGGGAGGAACGTCTCAAAAATACTAGTCAGCAGCCCGACTACGGAGTTATCAAGCCCCGGGACGAGCAAGAGCGCTTTTGCTATGACTATTGTCACGGCAATCAATAATACTGCGATGGCAACGAGCCATCGCCTGTGAAAGTATCCCTCAATAGCAACTACTAGTTTAGGCCAAACAAAAATTGGCCTAGTGTCTCGGGGCATAGCTCGTCTGAGGAGCCATGCCATAACCCCCTTTTGGGGGCGATGTACCACCATGAAATATGGAGGAAGCATTTAATCATCTCTTTCAAAGGTCTGCTTGTCAAAGTGCGCTTTCGGACAAGTTACTCAACTTGTCAACAAAAGCCGGAATATATATTATCATCAATATGCCAAAACGTCAATACACATAACAAACAACTTTCAAAACCAAAAGAAATAGCCCGCCAAGAGAGCTTCGGCCGAGACCAAAAATCTCAAGGCGAGCTATTTCATTTCTTAGCGGGCGTTAGCCCTTCTCATCTTCGTCAATGAGCGTGGGAATCACAAACATGCGAATGGCGCCTGCATAGGCGAGCAGGCTCATCGAAATCCCCATCGTGTACAAGATTATCCACACCCATTCTTCCAAGGCTATCACCGTAGAGTTATAGCAAGCCTGAACAACTGGGGGTGTGTTCAAGGTGAGCGCGAGCAGGGTAACTATGATTAACATAGTCACTGTACTTACCGCTTCCTCTGGTGTCCCTCCTAATCGCCGCTTCATTTGGGCGGTCAGGACGATAGCGGATATTGGGGCGATTAATGACATCACCTGTCCGCCGACAGCTAACACCGTTACGTTAGCACTCATTGGATATATGGATACGTGGCCAGCGACAGTAATCTCGACTACAGAGATAAGCCCGGCGACAATACCCATAATCATGCATGTTATGGTATGGATATAGGCAATTTTGAGCATGTCTACATTCTTCCTGTAGATGTGAATAGGGCAACTTTTACTGGCTGAATGCTGATAAAAGCTAGTATTATCTATATCACACATAAGTAAAAAAGTCAATATAATAAAAAACAGCCCCAGGTGGGACTTAATAACTTCCAATGAATAGTGATACAAGCAGATGAGATATAATACTAGACGTCGGGCCGCGACATCAGTTTGATATTACCGTCTGCTTGTCACTACTCAGTTGCCCTGATTTCTTAATATTAGTAAGAAGTCAGGATGCTAGAGGCTAGAGTTGAAGCAGGCTTCGGGCCGACCTTGAATAGCTTCCTGAGCTGCGCCCCCAGTAGAGGTGCGCAGCAGATCAGTTTACCATTGCAATAAACATTGCCGGTGGCAAAGTCTACGCATGCGTTCTTGACCTTTGGAGTGAAGTGTGCCACCACGCCAGCACGGAAATTGGCATCGCTACCTTCCAGGTAGAGCTTACCTTCATCGCGGTTAATGCACATGTTGGCATGTTCCGCGGATATCTTTGTGTCGTCGCCGCACTCTACGACGATGGATTTGCCATCAAATGAGATGACGTTTTCATCCACGTCGAGTTTGGCTTTGGTATCGCCCTCGTCCTTTCCACCTGACGCAGTGACACCTATCGAGTGATCGTTGTAGGTAAGCTCGATGTGATCGCTTTCGAGTAAAGCGGTTTCTTCATCGGCGATGAGATCCGCGTTAAAAGCAGTGACAGTTTCCTGCTCGCTATCTGCGGTTAATAAAACACCGTCGAGGATAACCTCACCAGTGTCCGGGTCGGTATATACCTCGCCGTTGTGAACAGACAAGATATTCTTGTCCTTGACGGTGATGCGTCCACCTGAAGCGACAATTTCGCCGCTGTCCGCGTAGACGGACGCCTCCCCGTTGTGAACAGACAAGATATTCTTGTCCTTGTCCTTGACGGTGATGTATGCACCACGGAAGGTTTCTACATTGCTGTTGGATTTTCCGGTAGTGCTAGGTCCGCCGATAGGCACCTCTTGGCGGGAAATTACTCCACAAGACCTAGTGTGAATGGTGAGTAAGCGTTCCACTTCCTCTTCCTTCCTATTTCTCGCGGCGACTGCCACCATCTTTGCTTTTTGGCAAAGACTCCATGCCTGACTGTATGGCATGAAACGAGATTTCAATTGTCAAGTACATCTTCTCTCAACAACTAAAACCTCGCTTCATGCTTAATTTCGTCTTATAATCATCTGCTTGTCAAGGTACGCTTTCGGACAAGGATTTGCTCGACTTGTCAACAAAAGCCAATGTTATTTATATCACGCGATAATATTTAAGTCAAGAGAAATTGGCGTAAAAATAGGATTAAGCGAGTTTTTCGGCGTTTTTGGCCTGTTTGTAGGCTTTGGTGACTGGCGCCAGACCGCGCGCGACGCGTTCGCGGTTGGCCTTTAATTGCTTTTCGTCACGGAAAGACATTTTAATCGGAGTTCCCGCAAAATTGAAAGCTTCACGCAGAGTTCGCTCCAGATAACGTTTATAGCTCCAGTGGACAAATTTCAGATTGCTACCGTAAATAACAAACCACGGCGGAGCAACGTCAGTCTGGACAATGTAGCGCAGCTTCGGGTGCGAGTTTTTTAGACCAGCTGGCGGATGTGCGGCGATGGCTTTCTGTAAAATGTCGTTTAAGGCGCGAGTTTTACATTCTTGGCGACGACGCTTATAAATATCAAGCGCTAGGTCAAACAACTTGGCGACATTTTGCCCTGTGACGGAAGAGGTGAATATCAATGGCGCGTACGGTGTGAACTTGAAATTATAGCTGATTTGTGGCGCGATTTCATCGTGTGTGTAAGCATCTTTACCCTCGACGGAGTCCCATTTGCTGACGACCAGAACAAGCCCCTTGCCCGCCTCGTCAATAATTCCAGCTAGGCGCTGATCCAATTGAACGTTAAGCTCATTGACGTCCATAAGAAGCAGACAAACGTCGGCTTCGTTGATGGCTTGCATTGTGCGAAGAACTGAGAACTTTTCAATTCCCGTTTCTTGCTTTCCTTGGCGGCGAATTCCAGCGGTGTCGAGCAATTCAATCGTCTGACCGTGATAACGAACTTGAACACGGTTTACATCGCGAGTTGTGCCGGCGACGTTGGCGACGATGGCTTGCTGCTTGCCCGCCAAGGTATTGAATAGATTACTTTTGCCGACGTTTGGTCGACCAATTAGCGCGACGCGGATGATATCGTCAGGTGTAGTTTCGGTGGCTGGTGGAATAAGCTCGGCAATGCTATCAAGAAGCTCCGAAATGCCAATGCTGTGCTCGGCGGAAGTTTTTATGATGTTTTTAATGCCGAGTCGCTTGAATTCGTCAACATGAAGAGAGCCTTTTAAGTCTGCTTTATTGGCGATTAAAATGACTGGCTTGCCGCTTTTTAGAGCTTTTTTGGCCAATTGTCGATCAGCGTCAGAAGGATAAACAGTGGAGTCAACTGTTACGAGGATTACATCAGCGGCGGCGGAGGCGTCAGCGATTTGGTCCTGAATGGTCGCCTCAAATTCGTCCTCGGCAGTTTTCAGTCCGGCTGTGTCGATGAGCCAAAATTGAGAATAGTCATCTGACGGCGTAGAATCTACGTTACGTCGTTTGTATGAAACTTTACCAACAACGTTGTCGCGAGTTGTTCCAGCTTCCCTGGCGACTATGGCCGTGCGAGAGCGCGTCAAGCGATTAAATAGTGAGCTTTTGCCGACGTTGGCTTGCCCGATGATGGCGACTGTTGGTAATTTACTAGACATAATTACGCCTATTATAACAGAGGCGTGGCGATTTGGCGAGGATAAACTGTGATGTCAAGTTTAATTGCCGTTGGCTGTAGTGGATGTTGCCTCGGCGGTTGGTGCGTGACTGCTTTCAGGTGTTGGCGGAATGTAGCCGCATTTAGGACTGTTAGGGATGGCAGTGATACCGCCTTTCCTGTAGTCGCGGTATACGTATATTAGAGTGGTACCGTCACAAGCTCTTGATATCTCGCCTACCGGCTCTCCTTTTTCGCAATCTCGCCCGCAGCCCGAGTCAACCGGCGTCCAGTCAAGGTCGGGTCTGCCTTTTGAGTCTGTTTGTGTATCTTCTTGTCCTTGCTCTGTGCCAGCTGGTTTTGTTTCTGAGGTTGGTGCGGTACAGCCCGAAACAACCAATGTAGCGACAGTTATGAAGCCAAGTGTTTTCCCTACTCTTTTTTGTAACGACTCGCTTATGTCGCCAATTGAAAACTTTTCTCCTGTTTTCATAATAACATCCTCCTAATATTTATGATGTAAGATATAGTACGCTATTATTAATTTGTTGTCAAATTGCTTTCCTGAAATTCCCCTCGCTTAATTTCGCCAATTGAATAATTGCCAAAATCCGTACGATGGAGTTTCTTAACAGTGTAGCCTAACGCATCGAAAGTTCGCCGAATTTGACGATTCCTTCCCTCGCTCATTTCCACTATCCAGCGATAATCATCGCCTTCATGTTGTCTTTCTAGCGTCAATTGACTGCGTCCGTCAGGAAGCTGCACGCCAAAATCGTTAATCATTTGTCGATGAAGTGGCTGTAGTGGTTTGTCAATTGTGACGAGATATCGCTTAATCTTATAAAACGAGGGATGTGTCATGGTGTGCGCAAAATCTCCGTCGTTCGTCATGAGAATCAGCCCGGAGCTGTCTTTGTCCAGGCGACCAACAGGTTTTAAGTGGTGGAGATTTTTTGGCAATAGTTTGTAGATTGTCGGAACTCCACCTTGAGAAGCGCGCGAGCATAAATATCCTGTTGGCTTGTGTAGTAGAATAAGTTGTTTCTTCTGCAGTTCTAATATCTTGCCGTTGTAGGAGATTTTGTGATTGTCAGAAATTTGTTGTCCTAATTTGGCTGGTTTTCCGTCGATAAAAATCACACCTTTTTCGATTAGCTCGTCGGCTTTTCGGCGAGAAACACCCAAGCACAGCGCTACAAATTTATTGAGGCGCCAAGATTCTTGCTTTGTGTCTGAGCTTATCATTGTTGTGGATTTATTGGCGGAAATTGCGTCGGCTGAGGTGCTGTAATCGGTTGCGGCGCTGGAGTCTGCACTGGTTGAGGCTCTGGAGTTGGTTGAGAAACTCTCTGTGTA
>CAUSLX010000048.1:0-5748 GCA_963532505.1 uncultured Candidatus Saccharibacteria bacterium
AAGAATCAGCGAGTTACACTGCATTCGCTAACTACCGCCACCCACGCCATCCGCCAGCGCACGCGCAAAGTTATCGTTAGTTGTATGAAGAAGGCTATCAAGCCAGAATCTGCTGTGAAATAGTTTATTGCACATTGTTACAATAAGCAGCCTACTGCAGAAAGTAAAGTGGTATTAATTATTGTTGTAAGTATGCCGAAATCTTCGCTTTGGCAGCATCAACCGATTCATTGGACGGAATCATCACGTAAAGCGGCGTACCGCTGTAGCTGTAAGTTGGCTCCATGGCGCCTGCGCCGTCGACGTTAGTCGATTCGACTTTCCATGGATGAATATCGTCAAGCTGTTTGCGGATGATCGCCTTGATCGACTGTTCGGATAAATCCGTCTCGATAGAGTTGCGGATAGTATCGACAATCTGCGGTAATTTTACGGCGTTTTCGGTACGCGACAACTTGGCGATAATCGCCTCGATAACGTGCTGCTGGTTGCGCCCGCGCTGGCGATCGCCTTCTTGGAAGCTGTAGCGCTCGCGCGAAAACTCCAGAGCCTGCTTGCTGTTCAGTGTATTATACCCCTTATGATAAGATTTAAAATCGTAGTCCGAATAAGCTTCAATCGGACCGATAGCGTCGATCAGAGTTACCAGAGAAGTGAAATTGATGCGAACATAGTGCTGAATATTAATACTATACAAATCCTCCAATGTCTTCACCGACATATCAACGCCGTACACCCCGGCATGTGTCAGCTTATCGCGCAAGCCAGTCGTGCCGTGCAGTTGCACATAATAATCGCGCGGTGTGTTGACCAGCAGAATCGAATGTTTGGCTGGATTAACCACCATCAATATATTGACGTCGCTGCGCGATACGGTAGATATTTTGCCAGCCGTATCAATGCCGCTGATGTAAAGAATATATGGCTTATCGACATTAATCGCCGAAGATTGTTTCGCAGCCTCCCCCTCCACGCGAACAGTCCGCAACACTACCAAATTATCGTGGAAAGTTTTATCAGCTTCTTCGATAATTGGCATATTAGCCTTGCGAATAGTCACCAGCTGCAAGTCGCCCGCTTCGAACTTATTCTTAAGCTCGGCCAAGCTATCCAGTGCTTGCTGATTAGCAGGAGTTTCATCCTTGACTACCCTAGTCACTTTATCATAAAGCGGATCGGCCGAAAGTATTCCAACCGACTGGGCATTATTAAGCGACGTATTACGATCCTTATAGGCAGCAATTACATATTCAACATACGACGATTTCCTGCTTTGCACTGAAGACGTCAAATTATCAAAAGCTCGCGCTGTACTGATAGCGTAAACATTCACAGCAGTAATCGCCAAAGCCACTATTCCAAGTGCGATCAGCACGCCAGTATGAATATTACCAAAGCGCTTCTGACTCACCAATCCCCAGATTATAGCAGCAGTCACCACCCCGTAAATCGGCAAACCAATCCACAAATAACGCTCAGGCACAATCCCCGCCTGCAAAACACTAACCACCAGCGCTATGAACGATAACAACAAAATACTAGCGACAATTCTTCGCAAGCCGACACTTAGTTTAGTGGTTTTAGTAACTTCAGACACCATATCTTATATATTATACTTTATTTTTTACTTTTTTGCAATATTCTTACAAAAATACTTATTATAAATACTCCAACCATTGCGGCGCAGCTATCTATCATAATATCACGAAGCTCGCCGCTTCTACCGATGATAAATAGCTGGTGGAACTCATCGCTGGCAGCGTAAAGTGCGCAAACAATGATTGACAGCGTAGCCGGGCGGTTAAATTTGAACTTACTTAAATCCACCCGCCATAAGGCGTTAAACGCCAAAATACCCAGCACGAAATAAGCAAAAATATGCGCTCCTTTGCGAACCAAAAAAGTTAGTAGCTGCTGATCAATACTCGGTGCAATGTAGTGCAGCTGTTCGACAAACACGCCGCTCTGCCCACTAGAAACCGAAGCTGGCTGATGCGAAAGCATGAAAATAACCACCATCCAAAGTAGTGGGAGAAGCAGGTGGATTTTAGATAATTTCTTAGTCTGCGTCATTCTCAGAATCCCATTCTTGCATTAGCTTATCGGCTTGTTTTCGCCTTAATCCGCGAGTCTTTTTCAATATAGTATCTTTGGCTATCTTAAGCGTATCCTTATTAATAAACACGACGCCCGCCCAGATTAGTACCACATTGGCTGCGGTAGCATAGGCAGAATTTGCGTAATACAAGCCTATACATATTATATACAACAAGGTAATTTCTATAATAGCTTTTGGCTCGTAAGTTATTTTAATAGACTTTTTAACATCAAAATGGCGAAAGACTGCCATACCGAGGTAAGCAGCAATTAACGCTATAGCCGGTCCGTACAATCCAATCAACGGCGTCAAAATCACAGAAAGCACAATACTGATAGCCGCCGCCACGACTGAAGTATTTAGCACCTGGCGAGTTTCTTTCTTAGCAATATAAATTGCGCTGTAAATGCCGACTATAGAATTAAACAACGACCCTACGATAAGCAGCGGCACATATAGCCGCGCCTCGCTATACTTTGCATTTATTAAAATGTTGAAAAACACTGACACCCCGACGATTAAAATAGCGCCAAAACTGCCGAAGACGCGCAAACTCATATTGGCAACTTTGGAAAAGAACGCGTCGCGATCTGCTGATTTTATGTGAACCGACGCCGACTCTGTCCAAGACAGCCCGAAAAAACTATAAATAGCGGTAAAAATTTGCGGAAATTTATAAGCAACAGCATAAATACCATTGGCAGTCACACCTAGTAACGCGGCGATGATCATACGGTCAGCGGCATTGACAATCCACCACGATACGCCATTCGGAATTAACGGTAGCGAATATTGTAACAGTTCACGTTTTTTATCGGCGTTTATTAGTTTAATATTAATATATTTTTGTATTTTTAGCGAATATATCAAATACAACGCGGATAGTATATTACTAATCACCGTCGCTAAAAGCATACCAGTTGCACCCATTTTACATACGGTGATAAACAATATATTTAGCAAGATCGCTGAAACTCCAGCAACAACGCTGCCAATAGCGTATTTGACATTATCGCCAAACCCGCGGGCAACCTGCAAACAGTAGTTTGAACCGATTGACGCCAGCACCGAACAGAGCGCCAACCAGGCGTACGGTATCACGACGAATTGCATTACGATTACATAGACCAACGAAGCCAAAAGCGTACTATAAACCACCATTTGCAACGAATTGGTAATGACCGAAGCTTGCCGCTCTTTAACCCCTCGCCCATCGATCAAGAACCGGAAAACTGCCATCTCCAGCGACAACATAATAATTGGAGCTGTTAATGAAACTATGACTGTTATCAAATCAACTACGCCAAACTCGCCAGCCGCCAGATAGGCAGTGTACAGCGGCAATAATAAAAAGCTAATAAACTGCGTCGATATCTTACCGAGCGCTATGATAATGGTGTTTTTTATTAGAGACGAGGTTTTGGACATTTTATTAATTAGAGATTTGCCTTAAGTATTTTTTTAGATTTTGAAAAGACAACTCTACTGAACCGTAATTAGACTTGAATGACTTATCTAAGAGTATACTTTTTTGCTCATTAAATTTGTCTATACTAAAATCACCGATAAATTTAATATAATTACAGTCCTTCAGCCAATCTTTGTATGTTCCTTCTATTTTATGGTTAGAGTTAGATAAAACTATACAAGGTGTGCCCGTTATGGTTGCAAAAATCATACCGTGCAACCGATCAGTTACAACCAATTCCGAGGCAGAATACTTATTTAAAAAGTTTTTAACTTTCTTTAATCCTATTCCCATGGATACTACCCTGGAGTCACCCTTATCTGTATCTAAATATTGTAGTTTATTTCCGCTTTGGATTAACGACTGAATTATCAGTTCGCGGTCTCGCTCAGACAGACTTTTTTCAATATCCGACCTAAGAGTTACGATTATACCACTTCTTTTTATACTATCTTTATTTTCTCTTATTGAGGGCAATAACGACAATACAATATCGGGACACAACTGGACTTTCTCGGGATGGAATAGATTTCTTGCAATCTTATAAGACTTATTCTCTCGAGTGAATATAGTTAGGTTAGGTTGCTTTTTTATAGCGTTCACGTTGGATTTTTTGCGCCAATCACCATATTTAGTACTAGTGAATAGTATGGTTTGAGGAAATACGCAGATTTTTGATTTATTGAAAAAATTACAAATGAATAGTCTTCCATAATCTGCTTTTGGATATAAATCACCAAAATTTCCCCCTCCTTGCAGAAATATAATATCGTTCTTGTTTAGCTGCTGCCTAATAGATTTCAAATAGATATATGTATCTGACTGAGATATTGAAACTACAGTATAGTCTGGTAATATATCATTAATAAACTTTTCTTGGGCGTACCTGATAGCTAAATCGCCTAGATTGCTATAATCTCCTGCTAGAAATATAAAAGCAATTTTATCTGACGGTCGATTAAATGTCTTTCCCATAAAATTTGTGGCAATATTTTCATACAAAGGAATTAAGCGCTTTTTGATAGGAATCATTATAAAACCTTTCTCATTTTACTTTTTATATAAATAGCATACAAAATTAACTTTGGCGATATGAAAGACAGTAATGCAAATATTCTATATGCCTTTTTTGATCGCACATCGGTTAAAACTATCAGTCTAGTTCTTTTAATAACATTAACACAGCGATCCCAATACTGCCTGTTTTCTTTTATTTTAGATAAAGATATTGTTTGACAAATAAAAACAGCTTCCATAAATAGCCTATTTACTGCTGCGTTGCGAATCTCTTGAAAATGTTTGTCTATATATTTTAACTCTTGTTCGGCAAAATCGAGAGCTTCTATACGACCTGGCTTAAAAGCTGATTGTATAATACTACCTTCTCGCTGTCTATACATATACATTGGTGTATGTACAAAAGATACACTGTCTGTGCGAGAGAATAGCTTATAAGTCGTAGGCAAATCCTCACATATCGCCCCTTTCGGGTAGCGAATATCGTTACCAAATAGGGATTTTTTATACAGTTTACCCCACGCCGAAGTTGTTGTATCTTTCTGGTACATTAGAGACTCTATAGCCTCTTTTTTCTGTAAAGTTTTACTTGGCAGTACGGAAAGTTTTTTATCTAAATCTATGTTAGAATTATCAAAAACTGGTACGAATCCTTCTGTGACTATGTCTGATTGTGTGTCTTTTTGCGTTTCAATCAATACGCTTATTGCATCGTGGTGAACATAGTCATCTCCATCTATAAAGTAAATAAAATCACCCTTTACAATATCTATTGCCACATTTCGTGCATCGGATAGCCCACCATTTTTTTTGTGAATAACTTTTATACGGCTGTCCGATTTAGCATATTCATCGCAGATTTCCCCTGATTTATCACTAGAACCATCGTCGACAAGTATAATTTCCAGATCCTTATAGCTTTGGCTTATTACTGATTCTATGCATTTAGAAATATAATTTTCGATATTATATACAGGAATTATTATTGATACAAGTTGCTTTTTCATATTATGCCCTTCCAATTCTTAACTTTGACTGTGTAACTAGTTTTAGATAGATAAACAGAAACATTACTATATTTGACCGAAATATCTCACCTTTTATATTCACTATAAACACTATTAAAAGCAACAATACTGCAACATATTTATATTTCCTTTCTTTG
>CAUSLX010000049.1:0-5652 GCA_963532505.1 uncultured Candidatus Saccharibacteria bacterium
TATTTTCCAATTCCAACCAGTGCCGCCTCCACAAGCAGCCACGGATTTACAGAAGTTGTTTTCATTTGCAAGTCTACCCGAAGTAGCGCGTCATTTATCCTTTTCAGTTTTTTCTTATCGACACCTTTTGTCGAAGACGCCAATTTTCGTAAAACATACGGATTAGCTGAAAAATCCGAAGCCACCAACTTACTGTCGCCGTCAGCCAAAACCAACGCCGTCAAGTTAGTTGCCTGCGAGGCGAGCAATCCCATCGTCTGATAAGCACCATCAACGCCACTTTCCGACTCCAAATAACTAATTATGTCGTGAACCTTATCATAATCACCCGCCAGCGCCGAAATGAACAAATCAAACACATTTTCCGTTCTCGCCAGAGGTATAAAGTTGTCAATTAAATCATCCGTCACTTTTTCCGCCAGCGACAATTGATCTAAAAAATTACTCAGTCGCAACTGATCAAATCCCAAACGATCAACAATTATCTCTGCTTGATGATTCGTTAATTCACACTCGCGAACCTTCGCCTCCGCCACGCACCACTTTAAAAGCTGCGGTTTTTGACGATCACTAAGCGGTGAAAATTCCTGAACTTTGGCATTTTTCTGCAGCCACTTATACGTTTTCGTTCGCTTATCAATTTTATCTTCCACCAGAATAATCGTCCTATCATCATCAAACTTCACATCTGGAAGCTGCGACCAAATCTCAGAATTTTCGCTCAATTTTGAAATCAAATACACCGACGAGTTCATAAACAGCGTCTGCCCAATTGCTATTTCCTGCATTCCAGCCAGCGTCAAATCTTCGCCATCATGTCGCGCCGCTTTTTCGCTGCCGATCAGTTTAGTAATTGCTTGCCGTTTCTCGAATTCATTTTCGCCGTAAAAAAGGTAAATCACTTCGCCTCCACTTGGCAAACTGGACAAATATGCGTACCGCGTCCAGAAACCTTCATCTTCACAATCTCTTGATCAGGATGTCGATGGCACGGCTGACCTTCCCGACGAAATACATGCGCAAACGACAAATAATTTCCTTTCCTGCCTTCAGCGTCAACATAATTTTTATCCGTCGAGCCACCCTGATCAATACTCAATTGCAAAATCTGACGCAGTTCGTTAAACAAATCTTCCAATTGGTCATCACTAACATTTTTGACGCGCGTCTGAGGGTGGATTTTTGCAGCCCACAGAGCTTCATCGGCATAAATATTACCAACTCCAGCGATCACCGACTGATCAAGAAACGCTGGCTTTATCATCGAATTTTGCCGACGACGAATTCGCTTAATAAAATCTATCGCCTCAGTTTTTTTATCGAGCGGTTCCGGACCAACTTTCTGCATAAATGGCAAATTTTCTATCTCATCAGTCGGCATTAATTTCATCCAGCCAAACTTACGCTGATCATTAAAAAACAGACGCGAACCATCCGTAAAGTCAATTTGCACTCGTGTCGATCTATCTGGCAATTCACCAATCAAACTATCATTCGGATGACCGCCAGCAAAACTATTAGCCCCACGAAAAATCAATTGCCCAGTCATCTTAAGATGTATCACCAGCGAATAACGCGTATCAAGATCAATCATCAGTACTTTTGCGCGACGTCGCACCGCCGTTACATGCGCACCATATAAAAATTGCTGAACGTCAGTGGGCGAATTCGGAAAACTCTTTGGCGAATCAAATACCGTCGCTCGCACAACAGCCTGACCTGGCAGCAAATCCGCCAAACCGCGACGAACTGTCTCAACTTCGGGTAGTTCTGGCATTCGGCAAGTCCTACAGCTTAAATAAAGCTTCTTCTTGACTTAGACCAATTCCAGCCGCCATTTTCTTGCCATCAGGAATTTGCTTCAAAAACATATCCAAAATCTCGTTCACGTTAGCTTGCGCCGAACCCTTAGAACCGCTACAATCCGACGTCCACAAACTCTTCACAACGGAATTGTCCTTCAAAGTTTCGAATTTGTAAATTTTACCGCTAGCACAAATTCCCCGCAAATCGTTTTGCTGCTCAGTTAGCGGCGTGCCTTCCATCATTTTTCGCTTATCAAGCGCATAAACCAGCTCCGTATAAGCCCTGCTGTTATTGTCCAATTTTTTCTCTGCAATCGGCTTATCTAAATAACCCTCGTATGTCGTCATTTCGCGAGATTCTGGCGAAATAGTGATGCTATATGAGCGGAAATTCTCGTTCGCTACAATTGGCCCGCGCACTGTCAATCGAACCGCACTTCCCACGTCCGTCGACAACAAAGCAACTTGTCCTACATTAACATTCTGATCCGTTGTTTGACCTGAATCGTTTTTACCAAATAATGCTCGACCAATCGCAATAACCGCTGCTACCGCCACGACCGTGATAACAATAACCAGCAAAATTGGTACAAATCGAGAAAATGAATTTCGTCGTTGAGTGTATTTCATGGCGTAATTATACCATATTTTCTATACTTCACCCCAATTTACGCCCGTACCGACATCTACTTTCAATTTAATCGGTAATTCTGGACAAACACCTTCCATTTCCGCTTTCATAATCTCGCTAACTTTCTGGACGTCTTCAGGTTTGCATTCCACCAAAATCGAATCATGAACTTGTAAAATCGCATCAGCCAAGCCCGACAATTTGTCCTCCAATCGAATCATTGCCAATTTCATCAAATCCGCTTCCGTGCCTTGAATTGGCATATTCATCGCAGCTCTTTCCGCCGAAGATCGCACCATAAAATTGCTCGATTTTACATCAGGCGTTGGTCGTCGCCTGCCAAAATACGTTTCAACAAATCCCTGTTCTCGCGCTTGAGTTAGAATTTTATCCAAGTACTGACGAATCGGCTTTCGCACCTCAAAATAATGATCAATAAACTTTTTCGCCTCTGTAAATGACATTCCTGTAGCCGCCGCCAAACCGTGCGGGCTCATTCCGTAAAGTACACCAAAATTGATCACTTTCGCTGCTCGACGCTGAGATTTGCTCACTTCATCAATTGATATTCCGTATGTTTCCGCCGCCGTTTTTGCGTGAATATCGACATCGCTATTAAAGTCTTCAATCAATTTCTCGTCGCCCGCCAGCACAGCCGCCAACCTCAGCTCAAATTGCGAATAATCCGCACCGACAAAAACTTTGCCATCACTCGGAACAAACGCTTGACGGATTTTCCTGCCCAATTCAGTCCGCACCGGAATATTTTGCAAATTCGGATTTGTGCTGCTCAGTCGCCCCGTGCTGGTTATATCCTGATTAAACGTGGTGTGAATTCGCCCATCAGTCGCCATCAATTTTGGTAACGCCTCAATGTACGTGCTGATCAACTTGGTCAATTCTCGATATCGCTCAATCAACTCGATAATCGGATGTTGTCCACGTAATTTGTCCAGCTCTTTCTGACCTGTTGAATATCCAGTTTTTCCCTTTTTTATGCCCGCAATTGGTAATTGCAATTTGGTAAACAAAACCTCAGAAAGTTGCGCTGGACTAGACGCGTTAAACTCGTATCCAGCCATAGAATACATTTGTTGTTCAAGCTCGCTAACTTCCGCCGCCAGCTCATCGCCCATCTGTTTTAATAGAGTATCATCCAACTTCATCCCGCGTTTTTCCATCTGGAATAGCGCCCAAATTACTGGAAAATCAAACTCGTAAGCCACACGCGCAATTTGCGAATTGTTCGACATGCAAACTTTTTGTTCACGATAAATTTTATGCAAGCGAGCTAATTGATAAGGCGCAGAATTGTCGTCAGAAAAATCACCAGACAGCGCATTCAAACTACGATCACGCTTCAGCGGATCAATCAAAAACGCCGCCTGCCCAACATCCCAAACTTCGTGAAAACGCACCGCCACGCCATGATTATCCAGCGCATGATACAACTGCTTAACGTCCGCCGCGACCACAGTTCCCTGCGCCAGTAATTGCCACACAGATTGACTAATTTCATCAATTTTCGCCGTCCACGCTGACTCAGGATTCGAGCTTATGTAAATTACATCAGGCTCCGACGAATCGATATATATTATATTTTCCGCCTCAAACATCGGCATGTCGGGCAATTTTTCAATTCGTGGAATATCCAACTTCGGTTCTTCTTTTTTCTCATTTTCCGCCATTTGCATTGTTTTTGGCAATCGTCCAATCAGCGAATTAAACTCCAACTTCTGTAGAATTTCCGTTACTCGCGTAAAGTCGCAATCATTAACGTCCGCCACATCCCAGTCCAGCTCAATCGGCGCGTCCGTCCAAATTTCCGCCACTTGCTTGGTCAAATATGCCGACTCGCGGCCATTCTCCAACTTCGTTCGCAACGCGCCTTTTTGCTCGTCCAGATGCTTGTAAACTCCGTCCAGCGTTTCATATTCTTGCAATAATTTCACCGCCGTTTTCTCACCAATTCCCGGCACTCCCGGTAAATTGTCACTTGAATCACCCTTCAGCGCCTTCAGGTCTAAAAATTGCTCCGTCCGAATTCCATATTTTTCTTCAAAATGTTCCGCCGTGAATTCTTCGATATTCCTTAGGCCATTTTTCATGGCGTAAACTTTGGTCATCGGTGATATCAATTGCAATGCGTCCAAATCCGACGTTATCAAGCACGTTTCAATTCCGCGAGATTCCGCCTGCCTGGCAAACGCGCCCATAATATCGTCCGCCTCGTAATCATCAATTTCATAAAGCGGCCAGCCAAACGCATCAAGCAACTCGTGTAAAATCGGAATTTGCTGGTAAAAATCATCTGGCGCTGGCTTGCGACCAGCTTTATATTCTGGATATAATTCCCGCCGCTTGCGAATATTCGTACCACGCTTATCCCAAGCTACCGCCACGTAATCCGGCTCCAATTTCTTAATCAGCTCAATTGCCAAACTTACAAATCCATACACACCACCAGTCGGAGTTCCGTCAGCCATCGACAATCCCGGCATGGCATAATAACCTCGGTAAAACACCGACTTTCCATCAATAACCACTAGACGCTTCATACTTCTATTGTAGCATTTAAGTGGCTGTCGTCAGAGAATTGATTATTGACGCCTCAGCAAGTTTCTTCTGTACTCTTTCGTACTTCTCGTACAACCTCTTACGCTCCTCCAGATAGCTATAACAATGAGCATACTCAATTTTTCTATTATCATCAAAGAATATCGTTATAGTCTCATCTATGCCTGCGTCATCAGGACCAACAAAAAATTCATAAGAGGTTTTTTCATACCTAGGGTAACGATCGACCTCAAGCTCTTTTATGAAGGCATATCTAAACTCATCTTCATCATTGAGTATCTTATATATCTGATATCGATCCTTCGGATTAGATGATGAAGTGGCGGAATTTTCCCAAATCATCCACAACTGTCCATACTGATCCCGAACTGGACTATCAACGAATCTCCCCCCATCTATTGCTACCGTCTGGATTACGATCAAATTTTGATTCCAGCTCCTCAACTTGTTCTAATATATTATCCCATTGAACTTCTTTACGACATTCTATTAAACGACCCCAACGGCCCCAGATATCGGAAAGTGGATCCTGAGGTAACTTTTCAGTACATCCATGAAATGTTTCCATAATACTTATCACAAACATACTCTCTATTTGGAAGAATGTCAACAAATTGTTAAAATTAGTACATGACACAA
>CAUSLX010000050.1:0-5567 GCA_963532505.1 uncultured Candidatus Saccharibacteria bacterium
GTAATCTCGCTTGGGGTTGTCGCGTGAAGATCTGGATTCTTGAAACCACGGATGTTGGTCTGAAGTGTGGCAGGGAACGAGATCGATCATAACTTTAATGTCGAGGTCGTGGGCTTTTTTAAGGAGCGCTTGGAAATCGTACATTTTTCCGAAAGTCGGATCAATTGCTCGATAATTTGCTATATCATAACCAAAGTCGGTCAGCGGCGATACGAAGAATGGGGAAATCCAAATCGAATCGATGCTCAGCCATGATAAATAATCCAGCTTCTCGGTAATGCCGTTCAAATCGCCAATTCCATCGCCATTCGTATCTAGAAAACTGCGCGGATAAATTTGATAAAGAGAGGCTACATCTTGCCAAGTTTTCATGGCTTAAGTATAAGCGAGATGAGAGCAAAATTCCAGTTTTTAGATAGTGATGCAAAAACTATTGACATTCCTACTTTACTTTGGTAAACTGAAAATATGAATGACAAGAACGATATTTGGAAAGATGAACAGTTGCGTCAGCTGGCGGATGTTCTTGCTAGTATAAGTGACCCTAATGAAATACGAGCGTTTCTTCGCGATGTCATGACTCAGAAGGAGATTATTGAAGTTGGCGCACGTCTGCAAGCCGCCAAAATGTTGTCAAAAGGCGAAAAATACGCCGACATCATCGCGGCAACGAAGCTCAGTAGTCGTACGGTTGCCAGGATTAGCGACTGGATGCAAAACGGCACTGGCGGTTATAAAAACGTCTTCAAGCATCATTCTCACGTTTGGCCAGCTCGCGCTGAGTAGTTTGTGAATAAATCCAAATGAATGCCGGCGCGACGCTGGCGTTTTGATTTTTTGACAGTCAATTTAGTTAATTTTGGAGATATTTATGAGTGAAATAAGAACAGCGAGGTTCGCTGCGCCAGATGAGGCGAGAGAGAAGTACGACGCGATTATTCCCGCGTATCAAGCGGCGTTCGCGGCAGAGCCTTGGTATGAAGTAAGTAAATGCGGCGGCTGCTCGTCAGGCTATTCTCGTCAAAATCCTGGTGATATATGTCAAGCTTGTGGCAGCGTGACTGGAGACGAAGCTTATACAGAACAGGAATTGACCGAGAAATTTGATGCTATCGGCGAGACGCGCCCAGCGTGTTGGTATATCGAGGAGACGCCAGCGGGACTGGCATTGGCGGCGGTCGCTTGGACGGCTGATCCAATACAGATTGCGGCGGAAAAATATCCTGGGTCGCTAGAGATGGCAGCGTGGCTTAAGCAGAAGTACGCGCCAACCGCTGCTCCTAACTCAGAGATATTGTGGCTGGACGAAGTTTTTGCTAACCGCCGGATTTCGAGACGTAACAATCTAGTGAATTTTCGTCCAATGGTATACGGATTTTCTAACCGTCTAGATCAGACGAAGGTGGCTTATCGGACTATTGTGCCAGCGATGACGCGCGTAGCCATGAGAGACTTTGGTGATGATGCGACCATTGATAAAGCCGAATCTGATGTTCCTGATTGGCGGAATTTTGTATCAATTGATTTATCTAGGTAAAAAATAATATATAAGGAGGATAAGAGCATGAAAATATTAGTAATTGGCGGCATGCACGGGAATGAAATGCTGGGCATTGATCTGGTCAAGAGTTTACAGGAAAATCCGCTGGAAAATATTGACAGCGTACTGGCGAATGAGGAAGCTATAAAAATAAATAAGCGTTTCGTCGAGCAAGACTTGAACCGGTCATTTCCCGGCGTGAAATCAAGCGGCATATACGAGCGGCAGCGCCCGATTGAACTACTGAAAATGTGCAAGGAATATGATATTGCGCTTGACTTTCACAATACGTTTTGCCCGGATAATGATTGTACGTTTGTCGGGGAGGGTGCTAATGAAGAGTTGCTGGGCGTGTCAAGGTTATTGGGTTTGCCTCGGGTGATTGTAGCAGATTATGATTGTATAAATAAGTATGCGCTAAATTGCGTGTCAATAGAAATTAGCGTGCAGAGCAGGTTGAATGATGTGAAAATCTGGCGCCAGAAGCTGCAAATGCTTGCTGAAAAGGAAATTGCTGATTGTCAGGCGACTTCAGAGGTGGAGAAGTTTCGCTTTGTGTATCGGATGACTCTGGAGGATAAAACGAGGTTAAATCTTGATCAGGTAAACCTAAGAGCATTCCAGCAAATTGACCAGAGTTTGGCAGAGAAAATGGGAGTAAAAAATCCGGCCTATCCGATCTTTATTAATGACAAATTCACGCCGTATAATTATGGTGGGTTATTGAATAAGATTGAGGACTAGGATATAGGATAGGATTCGTTCTACTAAGTCTCCGCTCATCAGGGTGTGCGCACATCATTATCGTCCCATAATAAGCCTACAATTTATAGCTGTACTTGAGGTAAAGATAAATAGCTACCATATTTTCTTACTAGCTTTTCAGAAGAGGATATTAAGATAAGATCAGGTCCGGACGCAATTATCCGATTTATCCTTGAGACCTTGTTTTTGGTGGCAGTTATGAACTCTTGGCTATAGTTATTAGAGCTAATAATTGCGCAGACATCTCTCGACATAGGGAAGAATATCGCTGCATCTAGTCTTCCAAAACCACCATGCCCGAAACGAATTACTCCGTTAGCTGTCAGTATGGCAGCAAATGCTGGCGTGCTGCTTGTAATAAAACTACTCCCTTTTGGTGCAAAAAAGAACTGCCACGAGCGTTGAATGAACAGATCGGCGAGGGGTAGTATATAATCCAGCATCGCTCTCAGGATATTATTTTTACCCGGGTCTATTTCTATCTTTAAATCTTCTTCACTAATCATGGCATCTATTAACTCTTTAGGTAAGTGGTTTTTCCATTCTGGGCGTTGTTCAATAATCTCTCGACAACGCTCGGGATGCTCGGCTTTTAACTCGCTCCACATTTTATCTCTATTAGAGTCATTATATAGTCTTTTTAGTTCTTCTTTTCCGAATTCTTTTAGCGCGAGAGTTTGCTGATTATTAATATAGTTGAGCGAGCTGGGTGTCCGTAGGTGTTGTAGGGCAATAAAAATAGAGAGATCGGCAATGTCAGCATTTTCTAATATTTTTCTTTTTCTCACCTTTGCAAGAAGTCGTGGATATAGAGATTCAATCTTTGAGAGAGTATCCTCAACGTAGTTTAGGTCGCCGTCAAGGGCAAGATCTGGTTTATAGAGAAATTTTTCTATACATATATCTTTAATGCTCGATCTGATTACTCCTATTTTCTCATTATAAATGTGAACCCTTTGAGTTTCGTCGTAGGTAAAGCCTTTCAGGTAGACTTTTGGCACAAAATGCGCCCTCTTAACTGGCTTGTTCATATTATTATTTATTTCCCTCCAAGCATAAATAATAGCTTTGCTGTCTGTTATTGTATACCCTTAGATTTGATATAGCCAATAAAAAAAGACCTTTCAAAGTATGAAAGACCTCTGTGGTGCGGGTAAGGAGACTCTAACTCCTGGCCTCTTCCATGGCAAGGAAGCGCTCTAACAACTGAGCTATACCCGCATGTTGTTCACGATTCATTGTAGCAAAGTCGTGAATGAAATGCAATATTTGGTGGCTCCTCCCAGACTTGAACTGGGGACACAAGGCTCTTCAGGCCTCTGCTCTACCAACTGAGCTAAAGAGCCACAAACTTGCTATTTAATTGTACTAAAGTTGTCGCTATCTGGCAAGGGTGTTATAATTTTACCGAGCGCGGGTGTCGTATAGCGGCTATTATGTGACCTTCCCAAGGTTGAGATGGGAGTTCGACTCTCCCCATCCGCACCAGGAATTATAAAATTATCGCACGGCTCGCTCTGGTGACGTCCAAGTTGTATGACGATTTGATAGGCTCTTAGGAATATTCTTCCAGCGGATAATTGATTGAAAAGCTGTTATATATTCAATTGTAACCATTATGTAAACCAGCAAAAATACAGCGGGTGAGTATAGGGTTAGTTTCCATCGTTCATTATTAGCAATAGTCTTATCATTTCCGGTCCAAATACTAACTAGAGCCAAAATGATGTAGGTTGTCATAATTGAAATGATTGGTAAGTAGTTGCCTGTAGTTACGCTATACCAAGCCATCCACAAAACAATTAAGGGTTCTATAATAATAAGTGCTTCATATAGTAGCGTTGTTGGCATTAGATACCAGGTTAATAGTTTTGAATATCGCTTATCGGTACTGAAAAACATCTTGCGATTTTTCCAAAAAGTTTGCATGCGTCCGTAGCGCCATCGGAATCGCTGTTTTACAAGAGATTTATAGGTCTGAACTGGCTCAGTGTACGCGATTGAATCAGAAGCAAAAACTACGCGGTTGCTTGTCTCCCCCCCCATTGTAATAATTTTGAGCGTGAGGTCGATATCTTCAGTCATTGTGTCGGAATCGTAGTAATTCACCTTATCAAGAATCTCGCGACGAAAAGTTGATCCAACTCCACCAATTATATATTCCATTCCCAGAAATGTATGCGTTCGTTTCATGTGATGGGAAATCAGATACTCATATTTTTGTGCTAAGCCAATAATAGTGCCGTTTCCGACTACTCGTACGTTTGATGCTGTTGCGGCAATTGATTCATCAAGGAAGTGGCGGGCTGAGTTTTTCAGGCATTTATTATCTATGGTTGAATCGGCGTCAAGCACCATGATAAGTTCACCCGTTGCACGCTCCTTGATTGCTTGGTTTAATGCTTCTGCCTTACCGCGATTTGGCCCTGATCGCACTTCTATCTTTGCTGAGCCATGATATTTATTTATGAACTGTTGGACAATTTCACTTGTGCGGTCTGTTGAACCATCATTAGCTACGACTACCTGAAGACGATCGCGAGGATATTCCGCCGCCAACACAGAACGTAAAGTTCGTTCTATGCCAAGCTCCTCATTGTGAGCTGGTATTACTACCGTTAATTTTGGATAACGAATATAACGGCGTTCTGTTGGTTGATAAGCGGAATGGTTGCTAACAACAGTATATAGAGTCAATCTAATTATGCTATAAACACTGATAAGGAACAGACCGCTAGTAATGATACTATTGAGTGTTTCTAGCATTTTTGATTTTGTCCATCAAGAGACTTAATAGAATAGCTGCACAGCAAATTAACGCAACCCCGAGTAAGATTACTCCGTAGATGCTCATACCTGTATTTGCTAGTACTAGTCCAGCTGCAGTAGAACCTCCCAATCCAGTAGCTGCTAGGTTTTGTCCTGTCATGTTATTATCTCCTCACACATAAAGGCGCACTAAGTGGGCCGTATATTTTATAAATATTTATGTAGTATACGCTTCTTTTTTGTCTTTGTCAAATATATTTTATAATATGTTTATGCTTATCACTTAGAAAACGTGCAGAGATAATAATTTATAGAAACTTTGTAAATAATTTAGATTAATTAAAAATTTAATAAAGATAGCTACATTTTAACAATCGTCTTGCGATAATGCATGACTGAGCAGAGTTAAAAAATGTTTGGACTTATTATTTTTTACCGCCACGAATTGCGTCGATGAGTTCGATAGGGAATAACATCATTGTCTTTTGGCTTG
>CAUSLX010000051.1:0-5374 GCA_963532505.1 uncultured Candidatus Saccharibacteria bacterium
GGCGGTCTCCTCACGCGTTTTGCGCTCAGCTTCGGCCCTAGTCTTGTTAGCCAATAGCGTGCGCCGCTCTGCCGACTCCATCAAATCTTGACGTACCTGTTCGATACCCCAGCCTTTACTCATCTGAGATAGATAATGGTTTAATCCGCCGGCATCAGCCTCACGCTCTAGGATTTCTCTGTATGCTTGCTGGATAGCTGGCGCGTTATTTGGCGCTGCTGGCTTTGGCAGGTTTTCGACATAGGTGCGTACTCGATAAAACGTTGGTGCTCCGCGGCGAAAACTCTCGTTAATCTTGCCAAGGCGCGAAGCATAGACTACGTCGCCATCTACTACACGTGTGACGGGACCTGGTATATGCACATTCTCTTCAAAAACATCGCCGCTCGTCACAACACCGATGTGTCCATATCCACCGCCATCTTGTTTCCAGACAACAATATCGCCGCGTTTCGGTGATGATACTACGTAAGCGTGGCCTTCTCGTACTAACTGGTCGCCAAAATCTTTAGCGTGACCGCGTGCTATGAATGGATTAGGTACGCTTGTCATCTCTGCTAGAAACCACTTGACTAGCGATACACATTGACCGGTTAGATTGCCGTCTCGACCAGTATTATCAGTATCGGCTGGAAAGAACATATTTAGACGCTTGAGCGCATACTGATCTACGTTGATATCTATTGCCATTATTTATCCTCCTTGACATTAATTACCTCTTTAATCACGTTTGGTTGCCGCAAAAATTGCTGTGCCATCTGCATCGCACTCAATCCTGTGGCTACGATAAACAGAGTAAAAATAGTGCCAGCAAAAAAGTTTAATACCTTATTTTCAGACAGTACTATTACCTTGATTAGAAAATTACTATTCAGTTTGTCGTTTAACTCTGTTAGTTTCTTTAGTGAGTCGTCAGTCGATTTTTTATACTCTTCAAATTCGCGTTTTAACACCAGTCCGTCTAACTTTTCTAAGATTTGCGTAAGAGACGGTTCTACTACCTTCTCATTAAATACCTCTAGTCTTGCTAGGCGCTCGTTTTGCTCTGTATCTGATTTTGGCATATAAAAAACGGAAGCCTTTCATGATTACGCGTGCTTCCGTTTTTTGAGATCACACTTTGTTTAACTTATGGTTATATTTTACCACTTATACGATAGACAGACAAGGTTTGTCGCAGACATCTAGTCCTCTTTAGATTTCTTCGTATACAAAATAGTCATCGCTACAACGCCAACAGTTCTTGTTTGGTAACGTATTTTTGGGGCACCTTCCCAGTTAGCGAATTTAAGCTGAAAATACTGTAAAGATGGCGCGCCTGGATTTGTGTAGCCGTTTGGATATCTCTCGCCGTTCGACATATTCAGAACAGCATCCAGAGAAATTAGCTTATCTATGTAGTCGAACGTTTCATTGTTTGCTCCAGTTTCTTCTGTGCCAGAACCCTTCGTAGTAAAAGTTATAGATTTCTGATAGATTGACTTTCTGTCAATCCATTTCCTGCCTGTATCAACCTCCTCAGAGCTGTAGTCGTATGCTGGTAGCGACGCAAAATCAACCTTTTCTGGAGTGATAGCTTTATCCTTTATATTTTTAGTCTCAACTATACCCTCTTTTAATTTTCCGTCTGTATCAAGGGATTCTAGTAGAGCTTGCGCCAGACGATCAGCATACGAAGCAGAGGCGCATGGCTGCACAATATCACCAACATTGCTACCATCATCTTCAGGACCTGCTAATAGCTTCAGGTTTATGATACTGCTATTTGCCTTGTTGGCTACTCCTATCCAATCGCGAACAGTCCCCTCAATTACGTTGCCAGCAGAATCAGCTCTATAGGTTATGAAGTTCATTGCCGTTTCTGTACTCCAGCCGCTTAAGCCGTCAGTCATCAATGTGTCGGATCCTGCCGCGCGCGGGTTTATCACGTGCGCTACATTTGGATAAGATCCGTCCATTACTCGTGTAATTTTATCTTCTATACTTGCCATAATTTCCTCCTTTAGCTTAGATCTTTCGTACCAATATTGACGTACTCAAATACCACCCTTGACATCGCGTAGCTTACTCCAGATTCGGATGACGACCAGCCATATTGCACCCACTGAGCATCCTCATCAATTTCCAACTCTATATCTTCGCTTGCTGAATTAAATATATTTGGAACATTCTTTATTCCGCTCCACTGCACGCCTGGTGTACTCCAATACACTCCCGGCTCACTCCAACCAGTGCGGCTTGATGTTGCGCCAAAATATCGTGTTTCAGAAAAGTTCTGAAGCCCATCTTCAGTTTTAACGGTAGCATTTAACGTTATTCTTCCTTGTGGGCGCAGCAGGGTAAATACAGCTCTTAATACTCGCGCCCAATCGCGGCCAGTCTCCTCAAATCGAAGTTGTCCGCTTTGCGCGCTCGTGTTGAATAATCTTCCATCATCTGCCGTTTTGACACTCTTTGACAGTTCAACAATCTTATCTCCTTGAGTAATTAGAAAATGTGTTACGCCAGAGTTATCGTTATACAGAGTCATCCAATCGGCTCGAATATTCCACGGCTTCATCCATGCACCCTTGCGCTCAGCATCATAAACCCAAATTTGATTATTATAGTTAGCTGCGACTGGTAATGCCCAGTACACACGTCCCTCAAATGCTAATCCAACAGCTTTCTTGATAGCTTTGGTATTCAGCGTACTAATTGCATCTTGAATAGTGTTAGTTATTCTCTTGGTGGATAATACATTTTGTAATTGCGGCAGCGTACCCGTAGTCTTGAATCCATCGCGACTTGGATAAAGCAGATCGTTGTTGTAAATTACTGCAGCATCGGGGCTATCTGTACCGTCGGCTCCAGTGTCCTCCTGTACTTGCCATACAGTGATACTTTCATCACCATATGATATGTTCGTTGGTGCGACATAGAATCGCTTACCAGCACCGTTCGTGCCACTAGACAGAACGGTAACTTTTGGATCGCCCTTGCCATCACGATACGGTCTTACTGCAATTGGCACTTCCTTTGTGCCGCTACCAACAGGCGTATAGCCACCTCCGTACCCTGGTGAGAAGTCCAGTTCATGACCATAATCGCCGCCACGCCAAACGTAGAATGGATTTTCTCTGTCACCAGTCAACCAAATACGCCCGTTGATTACATCGCCGCGCGTAGCTTTTGGGCCGGCGGTGTTATTGTCTTCTGGCAATGGCATAGACATGTCAAGACTACGCGAGCCATTATCAATAAATATCATCTGATCCATCGGTAATGCCGTTGCTAGACGATAGAGTATCGAGTCACCGGCGCCATCTGCTCTGCTACCGCAGTAAATATTCCACGATTTAGCTTCCGTGCTGTCTGGGCGCTTGATAGACAAGCTTTGCTTTTCGCTATTCCACATATCACGGTCAGTGGATACCGTTGTGGATAGTAATGGCGAACCTGCCGTCTCGCCCACTGTAGAGTTAAAAGTAACCGCGTAAAACACCTTGAATCCAGTACCAGTTAGTCCCGTGTTCTTTTCTAGTATTGGCACTGCTGGATCGGCTATTTTCTGGAATGCTACAATTTTCATAGCAGAAATATCTAGGTAGCTTAGCGTATCCTCACCATTCATAATCAGTAGTTTGTTACTTATCTGCCTGAAGTGTCCGCGGGATGACTCGTGGTATTCTTTACCATCAATTACTTGCCAGGTAGCATCTTCGCCTTTAGCAACACATAATTTTGTCTTATCGTTAATTCGCTGCAAGCAGGCTAGCCAATTTATCGAGCTCTTACTGGTGGTACTGCGAAATTCTGCTAACTCGCCCAATATTTTGCCTAATGGTTGCGGACCGTACTTCGCTGTACCGCACCTGGATGTAATAACCGAATCCTGATCCAGAATCATGTTTTCGCATGACCGCAAACCTCTTAATGGTGAACGCCCGTCATCAAAGGCTGTTACTACACCGTTCTGCCAGTCCTGCACCGCCAAGCGCTGTATCTTTGGCGACTTCATATTTTTGGCAGGCTTTAGCATATATCAGACACTCCTGGGACCATATGTAGTGGTCGATAGCTAGCCTGAGCGGCATTGTTTTCAATCATCTTTTGCATCAGCTGGTTAGCCTCCTCAATGAGGTTGCTGTATTGATTCTGGATGCTCCTGTGAGCAGAGATGCGCGTAAATACACTGGCATTTCGATTTTTCCACCAAGCATTGGGTCGTCGTCTCTAATCGGGTCGATAAATAGTAACTTATTGCCGGCTATAGTGCAGTAGTTGCCACCCTTATACATTCCTAATTGTTCTGGTGGGACCGTGGCGTATTCTCGCACCTGATTATCTTTCCTGACCTTGATGGTGTCGCCTGGTATATCGCTTACTTTAAGCACTTCGTCTGTATCGATATCGTATGACTGTTTAGTGGATAATATACCGATGGAGTATGACGGATCGTACATTGATTGCCAGTCCACATTTGGTTCACTCTCCCATTGCTGTATGTATAAATTAGCAATACCCAATATCTTCTGATATTTCTTGTCGGTCTCTGGCAGGTTTCGTACTTTGCCAGTAGCTTTTATCATGACTGCTGATACGAGTTGTCTAGTGTTCATAGCGTTTTCCTGAATTAAAAACACGGAGCCGGCTTATTGTTGCCAGACGCTCCGTGTTATTTAGGTCACGCTGTTTTCTTACTCTTAATTATAGCATAAATTGAGTAATTACGCTCGCGCTTTCTTGATGTGTATTTTTGGATTCTTCTTACTGGTGCTGTTCCATTGTTTCAAAGTAGCGTTTACTTGCCTCTGAGTAACCGATCTATTAATCAGGTTTTGTCCTATCTGGTTAATATTTATGCCCTTTACTGAGGTCTGGTTTGCTTTTGGTGCGGCTGAGGTTAGGCTGTTGATGTTTTTGACAGCAGCCGATATCAATGGCGATGTTGATGAAGCTCTGCCACCCCTGCTGCGTCCAGAACCGCTCCGACCATTACCTCCACCAGACATCTCTTTAGTAATCCTATTGCCATCTACGTCAAATTGAGCGGCATTGAGAGCTTTTGCTTCCCACTTAGTTATGTAGCCCTCGGCTCGTAACTTATTGATGACGCCATTCTTGGCAAACATTTGTCCGGTGATACTTTTACGGCGTCCGTTAGTAAGTGCTTGCATCAGCTCCTCGTGGGATGATTCTTGTGCCTTCTGACGCCAATAATTGTCCATTAGGCTCACTTCCTTATGAGTAGTCATTGCCCCGTACTCGATTTGTTCCTTGGTATAACCAGACTCCCGATAGTAGCGTTCCCGTACCCAATCTGGCAAGTCCTTATGCTTGCCCATGAGGATATCTACGGCACTCTTTGCTTTATTAACCTTCTTCTCGCCAT
>CAUSLX010000052.1:0-5350 GCA_963532505.1 uncultured Candidatus Saccharibacteria bacterium
GCTTGGGCGTGATGGCTGATGAATTGATAATGACAGCTGGAGCAACTGAGTCTGTTAATCTGGCGTTCAATGCAGCAAATGGCGTAAGTTTAATTTCGGCAATTGAACATGATTCGGTGATTAATTCCGCAAAAGCGCGTTCGGAAGTAAAGCTAATTCCGCCAATGAAAAATGGACGAATAGACCCGAACACGGTTAAAAAAATGTTAACGCCAGATGTTGGATTTGTTAGTGTTGCGCTGGTGAATCATGAGCTGGGCTATATCCAGCCAATTGAAGAAATTGCGGAAATTGTAAAAGCTGAGCGACTCAGGCGCCAAGAAAATAATGAACCTTTACCGTTGATTTTTCATACAGATGCTTCGCAGGCGGCGGCTTTAATTGACGTGAAAATTAAAAGGCTGGGCGTTGATTTATTGACATTATCTGCGGCGAAAGCTTACGGTCCAAAGCAAGTTGGATTGCTGTGGGTGCGACCTGGCGTTACGCTGAAAGCCAATATTTTTGGTGGCGGTCAAGAATTGGGTCTGCGCAGTGGAACTGAAAACGTTGCTGGAGTGGTTGGTTTTGCGACGGCTTTGGAATTGGCACAAAAACGACGCTCTGCCGAAGTGAAGCGACTGCGAAAACTACGAGAAAATTTGGTAAAAGATTTGAAGCAAGCTTTTCCTGAGATGTTGATATCGTCAGACATGAAAAAAAGTTTGGTGAGTTTTTTGAATATATCATTTTCTGGAGTTGATGCTGAAAGATTGGTGTTTTTATTAGAATCTAGCGGGGTTTTAGTGGCTACGGGGAGTGCTTGCGCGGCTAATTCCGGAACGCGTTCTCATGTGCTGGCGAGTGTTGGTCTGAGCGAATCAGAGATTGACGGAAGTCTAAGGCTTACCTTAGGCAAGTTGAACAATGATGAGAATATAAAGCGAGCTGGCGAATTTATCATTGAAGCTGTGCGGGCGGAAATGAAGAGGACTCGTCGATGATTCATAAACTAGTTGGCTTGATTATTTTTGCTACTTTGGTGATTTTTGGGCTTAGTGTTTATTTGTCACCAGATGATTTGGGAAAATGCCAAAGCGTGGGCGAAGGCGATTGTCGCAAGGCTGATGCAATAGTTGTTGTCAGCGGTGGCGATACGAATGCGCGAACTGACGAGGCTATTAAACTGTATAAAGAAGGTTGGGCGCCGTTAATTGTTGTGTCTGGCGCGGCGGCCGATAAAACTGGCCCGTCCAACGCTAAGGCCATGTATCAGCGGGCGATTAACAGCGGCGTTCCCGAGAAAGCTATTGTTATGGACGAGTCTTCCGAAACGACCAGACAAAACGCCACTGAGGTGAAGAAGATTGTCGATTCACGAAAAATTGAAGATGTGATTCTGGTGACGAGTGGTTATCACATGCGTCGGGCGCAACTCGAATTTTCAGCGCAGTTTAACGATGTCAAAATCCGGAGCCATCCTGTCGCTTCTGATAAAAACTGGAGTTCGTGGTGGTGGTTAACGCCGTGGGGCTGGTGGTTGGCGATGGGTGAATTAATGAGAATTGGGCTATTCGCCCTGGGGTTGTCCAGATGAGTAAGAAAGTTTTTGTTGGAATGTCGGGCGGTGTGGACTCCTCTGTGGCTGCGGCACTTTTGGTTGAGCAGGGTTACGATGTAACGGGTGTTTATATGAAAAACTGGTCGGAAGATCTGCCTGGAATGCATTGTCCGTGGGCGGAAGATGTTGCTGATGCTAAGCGTGTGGCGGTTGGTTTGGGCATTGATTTTCGAGTTTTTGATTTCCAGAAAGAATATAAGCAAAACGTTGTCGATTACATGATTCGCGAATATCAAGCGGGTCGCACGCCAAACCCAGATATTATGTGTAATCAAGAAGTGAAGTTTAAGATATTTTTGGAGGCTTCGTTGGCGGCTGGAGCAGATTATATTGCGACAGGGCATTATGCGCGCGTTGCTCATGAATCGTCTTCGTCGGCCAAATTATTACGCGCTCGTGATGATAATAAAGACCAAACGTATTTCTTATATCGAGTGACTTCGGAGGCTTTGTCAAGAACCATATTTCCGCTGGGCGATTTTACTAAGGCGGAAGTTCGCGAAATGGCGAAAGAACGCGGTTTGTGGACGGCTAGCAAAAAGGAATCGATGGGAATTTGTTTTGTCGGGCAAGTTGGAATTCGTGAGTTTTTGTCGGAATATGTTAAAACTGCGCCAGGAAATATCATTGATCAACAGACTGGATCTGTCGTTGGTAAGCATGACGGCGCAATTTTCTATACACTCGGTCAGCGTCATGGTTTGAATGTTGGTGGCGGATTACCGTACTATGTCGTCGGTAAAGATATGGAGAAAAATGAGGTTTACGTGTCGCGCTCAATTGATAATAGTAATTTGTGGCGAAAAGAACTTAGGCTGGCGGATATTCATTGGATTGATCAAGCACCACATAAAGATAAGAATGTGCAAGTTCGACTGCGTCATCGAGGCGCTTTATTTGACGCGAAAATTGACGGAGATATTGTGCACCTTTCTGCTTCGGAGCGTGCCGTAGCCGCGGGTCAATCTGCGGTAATATATGACGGCGATGAATGTTTGGGTGGCGGAATCGTGAAAACAGATTGACGTTATGGGAGAAATAGTGTAAACTGTTCTAAAGTAAGGAATAATAAAACGTAGAGTTAAAGGAAGAATTAATTTTATGCTAGCAATTCGTTTGCAACGTTTGGGTCGCAAAGGTTATCCAGTATATCGCTTGGCGGTACAAGAAGCACATCGTCATCCATCAAGCGGTCGTGTAGTCGCTTATGTCGGTAGCTACAACCCACACACTAAAGAATCAAATATCCAAGTTGAATTGGCTCAGAAATATTTGGACAATGGCGCACAGCCAACACCACGCGTAGTTAAGCTATTGAAAGAAGCTGGCGTTAAATTGCCAAAGTGGGTTAAGGAAGTCTCAGCTGACAAGCACAAAGCTATCCGCAATCCAGAAAAGCTTCGCAAGAATCAACCAAAAGAAGAGCCAGCTGAAGAAGTAGCTGAATAATCTGTTGAGATTGGTGATTTGATCTATAAACCCCATCTGTAAGGTGGGGTTATTTTATGGTATAATAACACTCATGAATGCCCAAAAAATACGTAGTAAATATCTTGAATTTTATAAAAAACAGGGTCACGCTGTTGTTGAGCGTGCGCCGTTGATTTTAACTAATGATCCGACGACTTTATTTACGGGCGCCGGAATGCAGCCGATGATTCCGTACTTGCTTGGTGAGACGCATCCCGAAGGCAAGAGAATTGCCGATTCTCAAACGTGTTTGCGAGCGCAGGACATCGACGACATTGGCGACAATCGTCATACAACGTTTTTTGAGATGCTTGGAAACTGGAGTTTGGGCGACTATTTTAAGGAAGAGCAAATTGGCTGGATGTGGACGTTTTTGACTGAGGAAATTGGTCTTGATCCGCAGAGATTGTATGTAACGTGTTTTATTGGTGCGCCGGAATATAATATTGAGAAAGATGTTGAAGCGGCTAAACTGTGGCAGAAAAAGTTTGCAGAAAAGGGCATCGATGCAAAAATGGCGGATATCGGCAGCGAAGAGCGGGGCGCGGCGCGTGGTGTAAATCCAGGTGAAAGAATTTTCTTTTATGACGGCAGTAAAAACTGGTGGAGTCGCAATGGCGGTCCAGAAACTACTCCGGTTGGTGATCCGTGCGGTCCAGATAGTGAGATGTTTTATGAGTTTGATTTCATTGAGCATGATCCAAAATTTGGTGAAAATTGTCATCCGAACTGTGATTGTGGTCGATTTATGGAGATTGGCAATAACGTATTTATGGCATATAAAAAAGTTGCTGAGGGGCAATTTGAGCCACTCGATAAGCCGAATATTGACCATGGGTCTGGACTTGAGCGAATCGCAGCTGCAGCAAATAATGATCCTGACGTCTTTAAGATTAGTTTGCTTTGGCCGATTATTGAAAAGCTGCAAGATCTGAGCGGCAAGGATTACGCTTCACACACCGAAAGTATGCGAGTGATTGCTGACCATTTGAGGGCTGCGACGTTTATGGCGGTTGATGGGTGTGTGCCAAGTAATAAAGAGCAGGGCTATGTGATGCGTCGTCTGCTTCGTCGGGCAATTCGTTATAGTTTTGATTTGGGCATCGAGCAGAATTTCCTGCAAGAAGTTGTGCCGACGATTGCTGATTTGTACGAAGCTGATTTTCCAGAGGTGAAGAATAATCGCGACAATATAATTGCTGTCCTCGTTAAGGAAGAAAAAGCTTTTCGCCAGACTCTAAGAAAAGGTTTGCGACAAATGCAACGCTACATTGACGATGGCTTGACTGGTGAAGAATTGTTCACTTTGTACGACACTTTCGGTTTCCCAGTGGAACTCAGTACGGAAGAGGCATATAAACAAGGAATTAAACTTTCGGACAATTGGCGCGAGGAATTTACCGCGAAAATGAATGAGCAGCGACAGCGCTCTAAGACGGCTCGTAAGGGACAATTTAGCGGCGGCCTGGAAGGTCATGACTTTATTCATCTGAAATATCACACGGCGACGCATTTGTTGGGTGCAGCGTTACGTAAGGTTTTGAATGCGCCAGATTTACAGCAGCACGGAAGCAATATTACCGCCGATCGATTGCGCTTTGATTTTAATCACGATAAATTGACGCCAGAAGAAAAACAGGCGGTTGAAGATCAGGTTAATGCTTGGATTGATGAGGATTTGCCAGTTAGTTTTGCTGTATATCCGACCGATGAGGCGTTGAGCATGGGGGCAATTGGTGCGTTCGGTGAGCGTTACGGTGATGAGGTTAAGGTTTATTCTATTGGTAAAGATGATAATATTGTTAGCTTTGAAGTTTGCGGCGGTCCACACGTCGAGCACACTGGAGTTTTGTCTGAAGATGGCAAGCGATTCAAAATCACCAAAGAAGAATCTAGCTCGGCTGGAATTCGTCGAATCAAGGCTGTTTTAAGATAGATAATTAACTGTTGCTCTAAAATCACAAGCGTTATATAATATTTCTTATATGGCATTGAAAGACATGTTGAAGAAGTCTGATAAAGATAGTCGCGAACTATTGGTTAGCTTAGATATTGGTACGGAGGTGGTTAAGGCGTTAATCGCTGAAGTTAAAGATGACGAACTGAAGATTATTGGTGTTGGTCGAAAGCAGCAGGAAATGGGCGATATGCATAGCGGTGCGATTGCTGATATTGCTGGGGTTGTGGCGAATTGTGAGGAGGCTCTGTCTGAGGCTGAGGATCAAGCTGGCGTTCAGGGCAAGCGGGTCGTTATTGGTATCGCGGGCGAATTAGTTAAGG
>CAUSLX010000053.1:0-5323 GCA_963532505.1 uncultured Candidatus Saccharibacteria bacterium
AACCTCAAAACTCTGACGCGGCACGACTTCCTTCAATTTCTTAACAATCTCACGCCCCAAATGCTGCGATTCCGATCGATGACACATTACGCTCAGTGAATCAACCATCTCACCCGCCACATAAAAATCGACGCGCACCAAATCTTCCACCTGATAATCCGCCAACTCGTAATTAAACGAACCGTAGCCGCTGGTAATAGATTTCAATTGGTCATAAAAATCCGTCAACAAATTCGCAAGTGGCGCCGCAAATGAAATCAGCGCCCGCTCGTCGATGTAACTCAGGTTTTTCTGGCGACCACGCTTACTCACAATCAGCTGAATCACCGCACCGATGTAATCCTGTGGCACAACAATTTCGCCGTCAATCCACGGCTCGCGAATCTCTTTTATTTGCGCTGGGTCGGGCAATTCACTAGCAGATTTAATATCCAACTCCTCGCCATTCGTCAAACTAACTTGGTAATCAGTACTCGGATTCGTAACAATCAAATCCAAATTATATTCACGCTCCAATCGTTCGCGAATAATATCCATATGTAGCAATCCCAAAAAACCGATTCGCACACCGTAGCCAAGAACCGGCGAATTCTCTGGTTCAAACTGCAACGCCGAATCGCTGAGGCTCAACTTTTCAATTGCCTCTTTCAGGTCGTTATAGTCTTCGTTGGACACTGGGAAAAACCCCGCATAAACGAAGGGCTTGACTTCTTTATAACCTGGAAGTGGTTGGACGGTAATTTTTTCAGTCATAACTATGTATTATTATATCAGCTCAGCGTTCTTGTATAAACGCACAGTAAATCGCTCCTTGTATACCTACTTATTCTCAGCAAATTATTCCTTACACACTGAGGTCTAACCTATAACTGCTCAAAAATCTTATGAGCTTGATTCTTGCCAATAGCCTGAACCAGTTCAGCGTAACTCATCCACCGACCGTGCTTAGCTTTGTCGCGACGATAGTCCTTCTCATCAGTAATATCGCCCTTAACTATCACATCAACATTACGCCAAGCGACCCAAGGCATGTCATCGCTCAAAAAGCTATAATCTAAATAAACATGATTTTCGTTGACTAGTTTATAGCCCGACGATGAAAATCCGCGTGCATACAATTCGCGTAGGATGGCGTCTGCTAGTTCAGCAAAGTTGTCAGCGTTGACATACAAAAAGTCATCATATTCTTCACCAAGTTCGTATGATCGACCATTAATAAAAACACAATACAAATCATCGTCGACAATTTTCTCATCTAGCCACACGCGACGGTCATGTGTTGTCGGAATTACGCGACATCTAATCTTCTCTGTAAAGTTTTTGAAATTACTCATAATTGCCAACAACAGATGTATTAATACCTATTTCGTGCATTTTATTACATCTGCGCCTTTCAGTACTAGTATATATTATTTCCACTGTCGCGTCTGGTTGATCTTGTGCTTCTCAAAATACACTTCCGCCAAATTGACGTCAAACCGATTTGCCAATTCCATCAAATAGTTCAGCACGTCCGCGAACTCCTCGCGCAGATTATCATGGTTATCAGGTCTTTTTTCTCCCTTAAATCCCGTCTCTTTGCGAATCGCTTTTGCCAGCTCGCCGACTTCCTCAGTAAACAATAAGAATACTTCAGTGACAGAATTTTTATCCCACCCCTTTTCTTTACATGTTTGATCGAGGTGTTTTTGTAATTCAGTTAAGCTGATTGTTTGTGGATTCATGTTTTCTCCTTCTTTAATCTTAATTAATTTACACTTGATGGAATATAAACATAGCAAGTCGCTAAACTGGACGACCCCCGTGAAACATCCAGGGTTAACTGCTTGACTTCTATACCCGCAGTCTGCAATTTATCTACCCAATCTGTTGGAATTAGCAATATACTACCCTCCCGAGTAACCCGTCTCATTTCATTTATTGAATCTACCAACAAATCGCACCCGCCAGAACAATTTTTACCATACGGAGGATCAGTAACAATATAATCTATAGTCTTATCTTCAAACAGTAGTATTCGTACGTCACTAGCTATGGGTTCTTTAATAATAGAGCGATTAGGCTTATACCAAGATGATAAATCGTCAAACAATAATTCCCACATTTTGCGATTTAATTTAGGAGCATAAAACTTACCCAACCCCTCTAGTTCTCTACCATCTTCATAAGACAAGTCAGCCATATACACCTCTTTAGGGATCTCTCGTGAAGCTAGTAAATTAACCAACGTTCCTGCGCCAGCAAAAGGATCAAGGATAGTTTTATCTTTTAGCAAAGTACTAAATATAGGCCAAGCTTCGGCTATTTTATAGTGTTCTGGAGTCCATCGCTGAGACCTATTGTCTACAGATAAATTGCCACCATGATCAATAAAAAATCTGCTGTATCTTTTATAGTTTGCCCCAAACCAGAATCTTTCTTTTTTCCATAACACAACACTCCATAAATTCTTTATAAAGAACTTATTGATATCGATGTTACGCATATATGTCAATTATAACCAGCTATCTCTAAGAAATATAGCGAGCTATACCCACTGATACTCATACGGAACAATTCCCGCTCGCATAGCCCTTACACATTCAGCCAGACTACCTGGCATATCGGCCCAAAAATCATCATCAAACAACCTCGATAATCGACTTGCCAGCAGCTTATCTTCGCGACCCTTAACTCTATCACACAGTTCGCACAGTCGCCACACAGCAAATTCATGAAGACTATCACTCAAGCCAACAGCCCTTAGGTGGTCAAAGAGGTTAACCAACTGTCGTATAACCTTAGGATCTTCTGTGGCCAACAAACTATCTGCAAAGTTATTTATATCAAAACTACCCAACGGAGGCTTCACTATGGCGATAAATTCGATAAAGCCCGGCAAACAACCTTTCTCCTTCGCTTCTTTTGCCAACTCAGTAAAATCAATTTCGACTTCCCAGGTTAATTCTTCCGTATTCAAACTCTCATTAGTGACACGAACACCCAGACGCGGGTCAAACCTACCACCCATCTCTTTTATCAAGCCTTCCGCAAAAAGCCCAGGGCGCAAGCAAAGATCAATCTCCCGGCCATCCTCTATCAACCGATTAACAATATCCGTACAACTACTGTTGGCACCATACCCAAGGCGATTACGGTAGTAACTATCGAGCGGATCACTGCCGTAACATTTTTCATAACGCTTATCTTCTGTAAAGAATACACCTCTATCATAGAAAAATACTTTAAGCTCTTCCGCGTGCTCAATATATTGACTTAAAACCATCTCAGCCAGCCAGTTAATTGGCAATATTCTGCTTCCAACAATAGTTTTTACATCCTCTATAAAATTACGCTCGCTCCTGGCAGCCTGAAGCTTAGCTACACCGCCACTCTGCCAAAAATAATTTTCGCCAGAGTGAGGATCAAACTCAAACCATAATCTTGCAATATCCTTAGCAGACAACTCTTCGTTTTTCTGTTGCTTGGCACGAATCTCGTCAATCTCTTTTATTTTATCCATCGTTTCTATTTTATCTCGTCCGCCCAGCAGTCCACCCACTGCTTCGCGCAACTCACCCATCATCTCTAGCTCGACTTGGCCATTTTCGCCAATACCCAAAATCATTTGTATACTACCCCACATATCGGTGCATATCATAATACGAGGAATATTATTTTCACCAGTAGTCAGTATGCGAATAACGCCAATTTCTTTGTTGTCAAACAAATAATCCTTTATTGATTTAGTATCGCCAGGGAACCAATCAGTGCATTGTCCAGCAAGCAAAGCTTGTAGCTGATCAGAAGAATTATCCTTAGGGTCAATTGAGTGGTTTTTACGGCGGACATACATCACATGCCACTCTCCTGGCTGAGTTTCCCGACGCTGTTCCAATCCTAGACTCGTCGCAGCCGCAATTTCTTTACCATATAATTCGCTAAAATCAGCAGATTCTAATTTGCCAGATTCGTAATATCTCGCCGTCTCCTTATACGCCTCATAGAGCGCCTCGGTATTAACTTCTGGCAGCAGCGTTGTACTTCCAGGCTCGCGCGCATTAAACCTCTCAGCCTGCGGATCAAACTCGCCCAACTCTGTATAGGCGCTTATAACATAAGAAGAAAACCAAGTGGGATATTTGCCAATTATCAGCGCTTTCTTCATTCGATTCAAGCGCACAATCTGTGCAGCTTGAAATACCCTAACCATTCTTTCTCGTTCATTATGAGCATAATCAGAAACGCGAAATCTTCTGCGCCAGCCAGGTGACGAGTTGGCTAATTGCAACAATTTTTCCGAATCAGGCGGATTATTAGCAATTCTTTCTTTAGCCGCTTCTATTCCCATAGCATGCGAATAACACACATCCGTAATCCCATCAATCTCTACAGCATCCAAAGCAGACGATTTAGCTGGTTTTTTACCGATAAAAGAATCTGCTCGTATTTGCGAAGGGATAAAAGGCGCATGATCGCTTTCAGGCTTCTTCGTAGTTTCTTCCCGGTGCGGATCCAAAGGCACCTCTTTCCCCTCCTCAATTACCTGGCCCAGAACATACTGGGTCAATAGCTTCAGCTTCTCTGGACCGCTCGGCTTTTCCTGACGATATGAACTGCCTAAGTGCTCATATCTCCGCAGAAATACATTTAGCTTGTCATCACCCCACTCCTTCGTTAACCTTGCAGCCGTATCGCTGTTTAAGAACCGTTCCATCTCCTCAGGAGTAGCCAGGTTCGCCATAGTATCAAAAACCCCAAATATTCTCTCGCTTTGTTCATGATTAAAACTTTCCTTCGGGTCTTTGTAATTATCCAAAGACACGCGGAGAGTCTCAGCCATTTGTCCGGCTAAGTCAAACTCGCCAGGTCTCTCTTTTCGCAGTCTTTTTACAACTTGACTCATATTTTTACCATCAGTAAAGGCTAGAAACATCTTCTGGCGGAGTATGCTTTCTAAATCTGGATCAAGAACAGTACCCTCGTTTGAATCAGGAGGTGCATCACAAATACTACCATATGGACACTCTGCTTCGGCGCGACCATGAGGCAATAAATTCTGATGACCATCACTCATAATTTAATAATAGCATATTTTTTTCTAATCGTCAATATTATCATGGTAAATAACCACCTACGCCTAATTCTATCACCCTAAGCACCCCTAGTCTTATCACTAGAGATGATGACTCTCTATTTATGGGTTTGATGCACGGTATTTTCCAGTTCCGTTGGACAAGTTGTATACAATCTTCTATGTTTTATTCTATGTACTTCTTCAACGTTACAGTATCACCCACCCGCGCCTCGCGTGTCGTCTTCAGGTTTGTCACAATATAGCCAA
>CAUSLX010000054.1:0-5236 GCA_963532505.1 uncultured Candidatus Saccharibacteria bacterium
AAAAACTGCCCAGAGAAAAATTTTTCGTATGAGCAACAGTTTTGTACTTGGAGTTGCAACGATTACCTTGTTACTTATCAGCTCCATTTCCTATTTCTTATCACTATTCATCCACCACGTCACCAGCGCAGAGCAACTCGTTGCCGCAGTTTCTTCAGGAATGATGTTTGGATTAGGAATCGCAATTTGGGCATTCTACTTCCGACGACAACCAGGAACTTCATTATGGCTTCCACGCAATTTTGCAGAATATTTAAACAAGCGCACCAAAAAAACCAAAAATTCCATAGAAAGTCTTGCTCTGGGAATAATTAGTGTTATTGCAGAAATCGTATTTATTATCGCGCCAATTATCGCCGCCAGTCTGGCTATTATCACCCTACCAAACCCCTTCTTGCAAATCATCAGCGTAGCGATCTACGTCATCGTGTCCGCACTGCCATTGTTTGTCGTTATCATCTTAATCGGCAGCGGGCGCAGCATCTCTAATTTACAACGTTGGCGAGAAGACCATAAGAGATTTTTGCAATTCGCCAGCGGTGGTAGCTTACTAATTTTAGCGGCATTCCTATTCGTCGACCGCGTTATTGGCGTCATTAGCTATGGAGGCAATCTATGGTAAAGCCAGGTCAAATTGACGTCATCAAGCAAGGAAAGCGGCCGCCAGAGGAGTTTAGTCCAGACAAGCTCCACAATTCCATAATTGCCACCTGCCTAAGCGTTCGCACACCAGAAGGTCAAGCTCAAGACATCGCAAAAACCGTCACTTTGGGTGTTATGAATTGGTGCGAAACTCACCCAGAAATAACCTCTGCCGATATCCGTCGCCAAGCACAACGCATTATGAAAACTCTACATCCTGACGCAGCCTATTTATATAAAAATTATAAAACCATAATTTAGGAGATTTGATGTCGCAAAAACCAACTTTTGACTATGACTATATCGTAATTGGTAGCGGCGCTGGCGGCTCACCTGCAGCCAGCATATTAGCAAGTGCCGGAAAAAAAGTTGCTGTTGTAGAAAAATCAACATTCGGCGGGGAATCACCAAACTGGGGAGATGTACCAACCGGATTCTTAACTCACGCTCTTAACGTTTATCAAACAGCCAAAGATGCCGCTAAGTTTGGGTTGCGCACTAACTCGGTTGGGTATAATTACCCTTCTCTGCTCTCCTGGAAAGACAAAGTTGTAAAGAGAACTGGAGCTGGCGGCAATCGCTATTATTACGAAAAACAAGGCATTAGTGTTTTTGCTGGCAATGCACATTTCTTGAGTCCGAACGAAATAGCTGTCAATCGCAGACATTTATCCGCTCGCAAATTTCTCATTGCAACTGGATCTGATTGGCAAATTACAGAAATACCTGGATTAAATGCCATTTCTTATCACACTCCAAAAACTATTTTTAGCTTGAAGCGCCCGCCAAAAACCATGTTCATTGTTGGTGCGGGAGCTATGGCACTAGAATTGGCGCACATCTTCTCCACCCTGGGAACAAAAGTTTACGTAGCAGAGAAATCGTCCAGAATATTATCAACATTTGACCCAGAAGTCAGTGCTTTGGTTACGAATGACGCAAAAAATCGCAATATTTCAATCTTAGCTCGCACTAAGATTATCACTATTCAAAAATCGTCTATACAAAAGCGCGTCACTTTTCTACAGGGGCGAATAGAAAAATCTGTACGCGTTGATGAGATTCTAATTGCCGACCAACAATTGCCCGCGACAGATTTAGGCTTAGAAAATGCCGGCGTAAAATATACCGAAAATGGCATTTTGGTTAATTCTTCCCTACAAACTTCCGCTCGACATATTTTTGCCGCAGGAAATGTAACTGACGCCAATATCCAAACCCACACAGCCTTAGCGCAGAGTCGTATTGCGGCTCATAATTTGTTACATAATAATAAGATTAAATTCAATGATTCCCCACGCCTACAAGTTGCATTTACTCAGCCAGAAATAGCTCAAATTGGAATGAATGAATATGATTGTAAGATGAAAGGAATAAGTGCAAAAATAGCAATTGTTCCGCTCACCACTACTGTACGCAGCAATATTACCGACCAGCGAATAGGTTTTGTGAAATTGATCGTTGATAAGAAGCGAGTTGTCGTAGGCGGAACGATCGTCGGACCGCACGCTAGCGATATGGCAGCCGAGCTAGCCCTGGTCGTTCGACATAAAATTACCAGCGAAGAACTAGCGTCCACTCCGCATTGTTTTACTTCTTGGTCAGAAGCCGTGCGAATTGCCGCTGGAAAACTTCTATAATTACCTCTGATGCGCTATAATAAGTTTCACGGGGGCGTAGCTCAGGGGTTAGAGCAGTCGGCTCATAACCGATTGGTCGCTGGTTCGATCCCAGCCGCCCCCACCACATTCTGAACTTGAAATTGATAAGCATAAGATGAATATTTTTACCATTCCTGCTACAATATTATGTAGTAGATATTAAATTTGCAAAAATGAACAAATTAAAACTCAAACGATTGATTTACAGAATACAGCACGACTATTTGACCCTAAATAATGTCGTTATTGCTGCTGCGATTTTAATTGCTATGAGTTGGGCCTGGGGTTCCATTGAATCAATGCAGAAAAACTACGAACTGCAACGGTCTATCGACAACAAACGTCAGCAAGTGGAAATAGAAAAGCTACAAGTCGCACTATTAGAGTATGAATCGAAATATCATCAAAGCGAAGAGTATCAAGAATTGACCATTAGACAGCGCACAGGAAAAGGTTTACCCGGAGAAAAACAGCTCATCACCCAATCCTTCGAAAGCGCCACGCCTGCCCAAAAACTTGCGTCGAGTGCGAAGCGAACAGATAGTAACTTCCAGCAATGGATGAACTTTCTATTTGGTGGCAATAGTCATAAACACTAAGGTGTTGCAATTATTACGCTAAGCTGATATCATAATTATGTATCGCGGGGTAGAGCAGCCTGGTAGCTCGTTTGGCTCATAACCAAAAGGTCGTAGGTTCAAATCCTACCCCCGCCACCAAGAAAAATCCCTCTTCATTCAGAAGGGGGCTTTTTCTTTAGTATCTGCTATCATCGTTGGCGTAACGTTTACCTCTATTACCAATTCTCACGTGCGGACACTTCTCTCCAGGATTGATATTCCTACAACAGTCACCACAGAAGAAACCTTTTACAGCCTTATCACCAACTTCTTTAGGTGAAGGTACCCTCTTGATAAGATTTCCAACCTCTTTTGGGTCATCCACGGGAAGGCCCATTTTTCGCCTTGCGTCGTCATAAGAACACCACATAGTATCAACAATACGATCGAGCTCTTCTTCCTGATCAGAGGTTAATTCTAAACTCTCGCCATCTCTTATGACTGAGTATGTTTTCTCTCTTGTCATGGACATACTATAACATAATAATTAAAAATAATCAACCCCACAAAAAACTCCCCTGCTTTTTACAGAGGAGTTATGGCACCTGTTTGTTTGGTTCTACTATATCACCAAACGTGCTTATGGTGCAAGCAAAGGACTATTTTTTCTTAGAAATTGTCAAAAAGCCGTTGCGTGGGTTTTCTTTCACAATACGATCTTCTGGTAGATCACATGGTGTACCCTTTTCGTTCTTCTCAACCTTAGCGAAGAAGTAAATAGTTTGAGTCTTGCCGCCGCGCAAAGTTACGTCAGTCTTGTGCAAGTAATATGTGATGCCCTTTGAGTTGGTATGTTTATAAGCCATTTGGTTATATACCTCCTATTAATGATATACCTATATAGATTACTATCTCTATATCACCCCTGTCAAGCTAAAAAAGCTTATTTCGTCGTCTAAGCATCAACTTTAACATCCCCAGAACAACCAACCTCATTACGATAATCATGGCAATAAATATCGTCACTAGCAAAGACCACCCCGCGTAATCAGCTGACCATATCGGCGAGACGAAAGTGTGATAATACGGCTCAGTTGAAGGCGCTTCAAACTGCAAGTTAGTGGCTTTCGCGGCAGGATATTTCGCCCACTCCTCGTTAATACAATTGATATACCTCGGATCCGCCTGCGTCGTAAATCGGCCGTAACCGCCTTGCTGCGCCCTAGCATCACAGACAGCCCTAACTTTCGACACAGTATCATTGTTAGACTGATTTTTTATCTCCTCCTCGAACTCTTTCAGCTTCCGGTCATACATTTGTTTATACGTATGATCCAGTGCAATCTTCCCCGGATCAGCGTTCATATGCGTAGACACATAACGTTGTAAATCGTATAGTCGCTGCTGAAGATTGACCATATCTCCAGCCTTATCTGCATGCTCCACAGATTCTCGTCGCTCGACCATACCAACATTATTCAGCCTCAAAAAAGTTGCCGAAATAAAACCAGACATAATCAATAAAATAACCAACTGCCAAGTCTTAATCTGACTGAGTCGCTTAATTCTGAACTTGGTTTTCTTCTTATCTATAGCCATCCCACCACCTTCTCTATGATTTTAGTATAGCAAATTATCCCAATGACGTGAATATTGTTGCCGCTGCGGTGGTATAATATTTGTATGCGAATTTATTTTTCAGGAATTGGCGGCGTTGGTATCGGACCACTGAGTAGAATTGCCTTAGAGGCTGGATATGACGTTTGCGGCTCCGACAGATCACCAAGTCTAATCACAAACGAATTAGAATCAGCCGGAATTCATATTTCTTTTGATCAATCTGGCGCGTTCTTACAATCAGAGCACGATAAATCACCATTTGACTGGTTTATTTACACCGCCGCTTTACCGGAAAATCACCCAGAACTAGTCTTGGCGCGAAAATTAGGCATAAAAACCAGCAAGCGCGATGAGCTTTTGGCACAGATTATTGCTGACAAAAACCTGAAACTTATCGCGGTCGCTGGCACCCACGGAAAAACCACAACAACGAGCATGCTAATCTGGACAATGGAGCAATTGCAAATTCCTGTTAGTTATTCTGTGGGTTCGACTTTAAGCTTTGGACCGAGCGGAACGTTTGATAAAAATAGCCAATTTTTCGTATACGAATGTGATGAATTTGACCGCAACTTTTTGCATTTTTCTCCAGAAATCAGCCTTATCACATCTGTTGATTACGACCATCCAGACACATATCCAACAAAAGAATCCTACTTAGACGCTTTCCGTGAATTCGGTAAAAAATCTAAAAAAGTTATCGCGTGGCAAGAAAATTCCGCCATATTTGATGAGAAAAATCTAACAATCTTG
>CAUSLX010000055.1:0-4906 GCA_963532505.1 uncultured Candidatus Saccharibacteria bacterium
ATATCTTTCTTAATGGTGCACTGCTAGGGTTTAGTCATGAAGAAATGGAATCTATGTATAGCGCGATTGTTGAGTTTGCAGAATTAGAAGACTTTATGGAAGAACGGCTTAAGAATTATTCAAGCGGCATGCAGGTCCGTCTGGCCTTTTCAATTGCGATTCGCGCTCATGCTGATATTTTATTACTTGATGAAGTGCTTGCGGTTGGCGACGAGGCTTTTCAGAAGAAGTGCTATTCGTACTTTGATAAGCTTAAGCGTGAAAAACGTACTGTAATTTTAGTAACTCACGATATGGCGGCAGTCGAGCGGTTTTGTACAAAAGCAGTATTTATTGAAGACGGCCACGTTAAAATGATTGGTAAACCGTATCGTATTGCGGCGGCATATAGTCGTAGTAATAGCCAGAATTATGACCGGACGACTGGATTAAACAGTGATAACGAAGGGACGGTACCGTTCAAAATAGTGTTGCGTGGTATTGATGGTAAAGAAAAGACTATGTATGATTTCGAAGAAACTATGACGGTAGATTTGTCATGGCAGCAAAAGGGTGTTAAACATGTAGGTGTTGCAATTTTTCGTGAAAATGGCGAGTATGTTTACGGACCGAATACTTACCAAGAAAAAACTAGCGCTATCAAAGATCAAACAGCACACTACACTGTAAAGTTAAATCTTAATGAAGGCAGGTATTTTATCAAGGCGGGTTTGATGGGGGTTAATGATACAAAGGTGATTGCTTTTATCGAGGAAGGACCGTTTTTTTCAGTCCAACGCGATTATGGACATGGCCGCTGGGGCGGTGTGACGAAGCTAGATCACACATGGAAATAAAATATGCTGCAACGCTTGAAAAATATGATAAAACACAATAGAGCACTTTATTCTTTCTTGCTGTTACTGATTTCGCCATATCGCAATTATCTTGATTCGCGCCAGCGTAAACTATACGAATTATGGCAGCGTGATTACAAGGTTGTTCGTACGAACAAAAGGCTGTATAGGCAGCCGCTGGTGTCGATTATTGTGCCGGCTTACAATACTCCAACGAAATATTTAAGGGAAATGGTTCAGTCGGTTGAATCTCAATCATACGATAATTGGGAATTGATTATTGTTGATGATGCGTCGCCTGATGCAGGCTTGAAACAAGAAATCAGCGCTATAGCAAAGACTAATGCAAAAATAAAGCCTTTTTTTCTTAAGGCCAATCGCCATATTGCCGGGGCGACAAATTACGGTATCCATAAAGCTAGCGGGGAATACGTGGCGCTACTTGATCATGACGACGTGCTGCACCCAGACGCTTTATTGCGAATTGTCGAAAAGATAAATAATTTGCCAGATGTAAAATTTATATATACTGACGAGATTAAGCTTGATGAACGCGGACGACAATATCAACCATTTTTCAAACCTGATTGGAATGCTGATTTCTTGAGGTCGGTCAACTATATTACGCACTTTGCTGTCATGCAGCGGAAACTTTTGTTGGAGTTGGAAGGTGAAGATGGCAACTACAACGGAGCTCAAGATTGGGAGCTTTTTTTGCGCATAACAAGAATACTGCAGCCGCAGCAGATTGCGCATGTTTCGCAAATACTTTACTATTGGCGTGTTCATAAAAATTCTACTGCACAAGGGTTGGATGCAAAACCTTATGTTATTGATGCTCAGGAGAGGGCTTTAAATGACGATATCAAGTGTCGTCAAGTCCAAGCTCAAGTTGTGCGCGATTCAATATATGGCGCTCAGTGGCGGCTAAAATATTCTACGCCGCAAAATCTTACCATAAAAAATATATTATTTAGCGAATCAGCCACTGTGGGCGATGTCATTCGTGATGAAACTGCTGATATAATAGTATTCTCAGAGACTATGATTAAAGACATTGATAATTATAGCGATATGGGCGATGTGATGCGACTTGACATCGGTGCAGTTGTTCCGTCTGTAGCTGACGAGAGCCGAGTCATAGAAAACCTTACGTCAATCTTAGATAAAAAAATAGTAGAATGCATACAGACGCTAAGCCGGCGATCCTTTACGAAACACATTTATCTAACCGCTAGATACAATCTAGGTGCGATAGATCTCCCCGTGCTATTTATTGAACGGAATAAGTTGGCTTCGATTGATGAATCAACAAGAATAACTAGCCGATTGCTAACTAAAGCTCTTTGCGATAAAGGTCTAAAAACGTTATATAATCCATATATGACAGCTAAGGAGGAATAATAATGATACGTAAAGTTAATAATCTTGTAAAGAAAAGTGTTGTAATAATCAAAGACGATGGTGCTGTCCGCTTTGTAAAACGCGCAGCAAAGTATGCATATTATAAGAAATTTCCTGATAAAAAACAGCAAGTATATAAAGATATTTTATTTATTAATGGCTGCACTTTGCCGCATCCAGAGCGCTACCGAGTTGCTCACCAGATGGAGCAGCTAATGTCGCAGGGGTTAACTGTTGAGAGCGTTTTTTATGATAGATTATCGCTTGACCAATTGAAGTATTATCGCGGATTTGTATTTTTCCGCTGCCCAATAACTGATACGATTCGCGAGTTTATCAAGCAGGCGCATTATTTTAATAAAACCTGTTTTTTTGATATCGATGATTTGGTAATTGACCAGAAATATACTGATTCAATTAAATATGTTCAACAGATGAGTGTCGATGATAAGCAGCTCTACGACGACGGTGTTAATCGAATGCGCGAAACGCTGGAGTTGTGCGATCATGTTGTTACCACGACCGCTCAACTGCAAGAGGAACTACAGCATTACACGAAGGGTGAAGTGCTGATTAACCGCAACGTTGCATCTGATGAAATGATTAAACTATCTAATTTAGCACTAGAGGCGGTTAGCAAAGATAATAACAAAATTATTATCGGATATTTCAGTGGTAGCATTACCCATAATGAAGATTTTGATCTTGTTATTCCTAGTCTTATTAAAATATTCGAAAAGTATCCGCAAGTTTACCTTAAGATTGCTGGCATTCTGGATATTCCAGACGTCCTTGATCCGTATAAAGAACGTCTTATTACGTCAGGATTTGTTGATTGGCGAGAATTGCCAGCTGTTATGGCGGAGTGCGATATTGTTTTGGCACCGCTGGTTGATACGATTTTTAACCGCGCAAAATCTGAAAATAAATGGGTTGAGGCGGCTCTTGTAAAGATTCCAACCATAGCCAGCAATATTGGCGCTTTTGCAGAGAAAATTCAGAATAACGAAACAGGCATACTAGTAAACAATACTGACGCAGAGTGGTTTAAAGCGCTTGACTTATTAGTATCAGACTCGGTTTTGCGCGGTAAACTTGCAGATAAAGCTCACGAGGAGATAATTCATAACTATTCGACGGTGTACACTGGCTATAACCTAGCTTCGTTTATTAGAAAGCATTTGGCGCGAAATATCGGTTTTGTTCTGCCTTCAACTGATATTTCAGGAGGAGTAATTGTCGCCTTAAAGCATGCTGATGTGCTAAGAAGGCATGGCTGGGACGTGACGCTAATTGATGCAGTCAGTAAGCACGCTCTAAAAATCGCTAAGAAAACCTATAGCTATAGATATGAGTTGCCTGGATTTAATGTCGTTGCTACGCACAAAACTAAAATGAAAGCATTTTTTGACACGCAGGTTGCAACGTTGTGGTCGACTGTTGAGCTAGTTAAGAAGCAGCCTAATGTTCGTAATCGGCTTTATTTTGTGCAAAACTTTGAAACGGATTTTTATATACCAGGCACTGGCGAACCGCGCTTTTTAGCGAACGCTTCTTACTGCGATCAATCTGGTATACGGTATATTACGATGTCACTATGGTGTCAGAAGTGGTTGAAAGATGTCTTTCATAAAGAGTCCGAGTATGTCTCAAATGGAATTGATCTTGAATTGTACCCATATCGCGAACGTGATTTTACGGGCAAAATAAAGATACTTATTGAAGGCGATAGTAAAAGTGAGTATAAAAATACTGACGAAGCTTTTCGTATCGTTGAGAGGCTTGACCCTGATAAATTTGAGATTTCGTATTTATCATACCGCAAGGAGCCAAAAGATTGGTACCGAGTCGATAGATTTTATAATCGTATTGCTCCAGAAAAAGTTGGAGAAGTTTACGCAAGCTGCGATATTTTGATTAAAACTAGTATCGTTGAGAGCTTTTCATATCCGCCGCTTGAAATGATGGCGACTGGCGGCGTATCTGTTGTAGTACCAAACGGCGGCAATGTTGAATATCTGAAAGATGATTACAACTGTCTGTTTTATCGCCAAGGCGATATCGATGCGGGCGTTGCAGCTGTCGAAAAGTTACTAAACGATAAAAAACTGCGCGATAAAATCATTAAAAATGGTCAAAAAACTGCTCAAGCTTATCAGTGGAGTAAGCTTGAGCAGCGGATTGTTGATATATACAAATAGAGATTTTATTTTTCAACAAGCTTTATTCTAACAGCTTCAATGTGTGATCCTGGTTTATCGCCGGCGACCTCACCGTTCTTTTTCCACTCTTGCCAACCAATCCATGATAGGTGAGTTTGGTAGTAAATATCATATTTCTTGGCGTCTGTTTCGCTGAGGGTTAGTTTTATGCCATTGAGCGCTTTTGTTTGGCCAGTAGTGCCGCAGATTTGTTGTTCGGTCACAGGTATATCTGCCGACCAAGGATCGTTAGCCGATTTTGACGAGCAGCGTATGGTGATGGTCGATCCGTCGCGTTGTGATATAGCTTTGGCAATGCGTAGTGCCTCAACGGCGAACGATCGCCCTGTTGTACCAGACATGATACCCTGAGAGACGTTCGGCATCCAGCCAACGTAGCTGACGTGGGTTGAATAGTTGAGATCATACAAATCTGGGACAGGCGTATTGGCTGGGTTATAGAAT
>CAUSLX010000056.1:0-4822 GCA_963532505.1 uncultured Candidatus Saccharibacteria bacterium
GGATATATGGGATTCAGAATATCAATACAGGCAGATGGCGGGGAAGAGCTGTATATATCAAACGGCTACGCAGATTTTTCGGTTGGTCCTCTTGATAGACTAGCTCGTAAATATCGGCACACGGGCACTTATGATGACCAAGATGGCTGCTTTGAAGTGGAGGTAGGCAATGTTGACGACCTGGCGGACGCATTAGCTGAGATTCAGCAAATCGCTGAAGAAAAGATTGGTGACAGAGTATGGAACTTGAAGCCTGACATATCGTACAGCCAAGACCCTAAACAATACGTGGCTGACCAAATTGGTCTTGATGACGGTTGTTATGCTCTAGTCCTCGGTCAAGTCTTTAACTGTCTGTTTGAACAGAACTGTTTACGTTTTGACGGTACTACCAGAAGTGGCTTTAGACTGAAAGACGGTAAGAAGATTATCTTAAGGGGCAGTTAAGATAATGTCAACTAAACCACTAGTTTTGTGGACATAGAGAAAGGAGATGTCAATGAAAACATTTGAACTATGTAACAAACTACACGAGCTGAAGCCTGATTGGCTAACTATCGGTGATTACGTTATTAAGTTTAAGGGTGATGAACCGCGTGTATATCGTGATAGTATTCGACGAACATGCTACGATTGGGCGCCAGAGTACACACTGGAATATTTGTTGGATAAGTTGCCAGATGCTATTGAGAGCAAACTTGGTCTTGGCGCATTAACACTATCTAGCAGACGAGGACAACATAGAGATGGTTGGATGGTGTTTTATGGAGATGACGAAGGATGCTCGGTAGACAGTAGCCTAGTCTTTGCTGCATAAGCCCCATTAGATGCTGTATTAAAACTAGCCATAGCAATGGCGGAAAAGGGTGTTTTATGACAAAATTAAAACTCAACGACGTAATTCAATTCAATGAAAACCACAAATGGTGCGGCGCTTTAGGGATTGTCAGTGAAATTAAAGAATTAGAAAATGACACAAAATATCTGATTGGTGTGCCGATTCCCGAAGCAGCTGGTGTTAGCACTGCCTATATTTTCGTTATGGCAAGCGAGATGGCATTAGAGCGAATTGGCATAGCAGAGTTAGGAGTTGACTGATGCAAATCTATAACGTTGGCAGGGACTCTTTAGATGAATATGATTTAAAATATTTAGACAAAGAAGCCTATGAATATCTTATCTATAACTATGAAGTGGGTGATTACGAGGGAGATGGTGCGGCGATGAGAAGTATCCTGCATTTAATCTAAAACCAGAGTTAGACGAAGCGGTGAACAGCATTGCCTTGGTGGCTCAGTCAGACTTTTTTAGTGTAAAAGTTGTAGGTAATATCCACGAAAATCCTGAGTTACTGGAGGAGAAATAATGACAGACGAAGATTTAATGACTCGTATCAAGTTTATCGTAGATAGATTATCTTTCAGGATTGGCGATTTAACCCTGATGTACGAGCATAAACAAGTTGACCCAGACGATTTTTGCAAATGGGTTAATTGTATAAAGAGCGATTGTGCCGAAAGTATTATGAAGCTGGTTAGGGAGTATGAGGAGAAATGAAAACTACTACAACATCCATACTTGACGCTTGCTGTGGTGGACGTATGTTTTACTTTGAAAAAGGTCACCCAAATATTCTGTACATAGATCGTCGCCGCGAAACTGTCGAGATGAAAGATAGAGACAAAATCAGGATACTAGAAATCAACCCAGACCTAGTTCTGGACTTTACAGACATGAAGTTTCCTGATGGGTGCTTTAATTTCGTCGTTTTCGATCCGCCTCACCTCATCAACTGCGGCAAGAATAGCTGGCTCGCCAAGAAATATGGCAAGCTCGAAAAAGATACTTGGCAAGATACCCTGAGTAAAGGCTTGAGCGAATGTCTACGTGTCGTAAAGCCTGGCTGTGTTGTGTTGCTATGAAGTGGAGCGAGCGCGACATTAAAACCACTGAATTACTAAAGATATTACCTCAAAAACCAGCTTTCGGCGACAAATCTGGAATGACACGGTGGCTGTTTTTTGTGAAAGGATTTGAGAATGAGTACTAAAATATCCGACCAAGACCAAAAATGGCTAGACAAAATAAATAAACTGTCAGAAGAAGGTATCTCGATAGCAAAACGTTCAAGTATGGAATCTGCCGAATATGTAGACCTATTACTGAGCAACTTTGACGATAAGAATTACTGTCAAATGGTAATCGATCAGCACGCAGTAGAGGCAGCTATCGGACAATACTTTGCCGACGTTATTGCTCCTCTCTTTTTCGATATGCAAAAGGTGCTACGGAAGAAAACTAAGATGAGTAAGAGTAACGCCGAAACATGTGCCAGGATACATGTAGGACGATTTATTCGCAATATTACTAAGGAGTTGAATAAGAGAAATGACGAAGAGTGAATCGAAACAATCTATCGAGTATGACGAGATACTCGACGAGCTGCACAATTACCAGCCGCTCAACGATCCATTTGGATATGAGCTCTGCGATATCATGAGAAAAATGGCAAGAAAGGGCGTATACCTCTGTACACCAGAAGATGTCGCCCGAGTCACCGCAAGTTTAGATTTAGAGAGCAAACTAGATAGCGCTGCAATCGCCAAGATAAGGAGTTTCAAAGGTAAAAACTCCACGCCAAAAATTGGCGAACTATGCGGCATAGATTTACTGCTTGACCTGTCTAACGCACCACAGGACGCGAAGTATGAGCTATATTTTAAGGCGCGGACTATACTTGAAGAGGTTATGAAAAAGGAGGAGCTATGAACGATTTCAAGAGGTGTCGCATCGAGAACTTAGTAAGATCAATATGAGCCACGTAAAGACAAAAGATGGTTCTTCAGAAGAGATAGATAAATCATGAAGCAAAATATTTTGATAGCATTTTACAATGTTTATGTTTTCTAGTATAATGTGTGTATAAAGTGGGTTTTTAGCTGTTACATTCTGCAGAGCGAGGATGTTAATGGCAAAAAAAGTCTCTAAGGTTAAACCTGAATCTTCTAAAGCGCCACCAAAGAAAACGCCCAAAAAGAACGGGCGTCCTTCAAAGTATACCGATAAACTAGCTGATAAGATTTGTCAAATGATTGCTCAAGGGCAATCGGTCCGTTCTATTTGTGCAAAAAAGGACATGATCTCTATGCAGACGTTTTTCCGCTGGCTACGAGAAAATGATAAGTTTCGTGAGCAATACGCGCACGCGTGTGAGGAGCGGTCGTTTGTGCATGCTGAAGAGATTATAGAGATTGCTGATGACGCTACCAACGATTATATGGAACAGCATGATGAATCTGACGAGCTGACAGGCTATAAACTGAACGGTGAAAATATACAGCGATCACGCCTGAGAATTGATACGCGCAAGTGGTTGATGTCTAAGCTAAATCCGAAAGTTTACGGCGATAAGCTGGACATGACAACAAACGGTAACGATATAGGAGTGACGCTGAGTGCAAGCCAAGCCGAGCAGCTGCTTAACGCAAGAGCAAACAGTCGGGATTCTTAGAGAAATTGCCGAAAATGGTTCTTTCGCTGAGTACTGTATTGCTATTGACCCAAAATACCAGTTGGAGTGGTTTCACGCTGAGATTGCAAAGGAGTTGGAGCGTGGCTACCAGCAGCTGATGGCGGGCGAAGATGTACGCCTGATGATATTTATGCCGCCGCGACACGGCAAGAGCGACACCGCCACGCAGAAGTTTCCATCATGGGTGTTGGGCAAGAGTCCAAATATTCCAATTGTCGTATCGTCATATTCTGCTGAGCTAGCTACCGACTTTGGTCAAAAAACCAGAGATATCATGCAGTCAGATACGTACAGTGCTATGTTCTCAACACGACTACGTGCAGATGCCCGCGCCAAAGGGCGCTGGATTACTAAAGAGGGTGGCGGCTACACCGCAGTTGGTGTTGGCGGAGCACTAACTGGGCGTGGCTTCAAGATTGGCATTATTGACGATCCGTTTAAGAACCGAGAAGAGGCAGACAGTCCTGTAATCCGTGAAGCCCGTGACGGCTGGTATAAATCAACATTCTCTACACGAGAAGAAGGTAATTCGATGGTCGTATTTATTCTTACGCGTTGGCATGATGACGATTTAGCGGGGCGCGTGATACAAGCCTCACGTGAAGCGAGACTGCGCGGCGAACCATACGACGACTGGAAAATCATTGAATACAAGGCTATCGCCACTGAAGACGACGAACATCGCAAGTCAGGCGAAGCTCTATGGCCAGCAAAGTTTTCGCTTGAGAAACTGTTAAAAAAGCGTGCTGAGATGGGCAGTTACGAGTTCTCGGCACTTTATCAGCAAAACCCAATTGACGAAGAGAACCGCAAGTTCAAGCAGGCGTGGTACAAATACCGCGAATTCAGTAAGGTGTTGCAACTTGATACCTACAACGTCATGACTATCGACCCGCGCGGCAAAGATGATATTGATCAAGGCACCGACTACATCGGTATCACCCTCAACTTTATCGACCGCGAAGGCAAATGGAACGTGATATGTTACCGCACGAAGCTATCCGCAACCGACCTAGTAGACCTCATGTTCACCAACTGGAAGCGCTACAACCTACATAAAATCGGGATCGAAGACAACCAGTTTACGCAAGCCCTGAAGTCTGTCTGGGAAGAGGAGATGTTGCGGCGTGGTGTCTACATGGATGTCGAGCTACTGAAGCACGGCGGACACAGCAAGGCGTTGCGAATTGAAGCTCTAGTTCCACGATACGAACGTGGCGGCATCTATCACATCAAGCACGGTGATACGAATTTCTGTAAAGACCTAGAAAGCGAACTCAGTATGTTTCC
>CAUSLX010000057.1:0-4344 GCA_963532505.1 uncultured Candidatus Saccharibacteria bacterium
GTTGTAGTTAGACTTAAACTTGGATAGTTTCCAAACATGTTACTTATTTTGGTCTATATAAGAAACTATACCAACAAGCTCAGCTTCAAGGTTAGACCAGTTACTGCGGCAATTGATTTGGCGGCGAGCTTTTCTTGAGCTGCTATCTCTAAAAGGAGCTTGATCTCCAGTATACAGAATAAATACTTTTTCACAATCATCAGGTATATTTAGGCTACATAGGCGATAAGCAAGATGCACAACATAGTTTTTTGAACTAAAGACTATTTTTACACTTAAGTTTTTAGCGTCTATCGATATGATAGGATCGGAAGAGTGGTATCCTCGTGTTTGAAATCTTTCTCGTATTGTTCCCGCAACGCTATCCATTAATTTACTGTCAGCTTCAGTAAGTCGAGTCTCAATTGCTTTCCAAGCTGAACGTATGGTGCGGTGATAATTTTTTTCGTCAAGTGTTTGGATTTTCTCGTTATAACTGGTCGCTTCGGCAACGGGTATATGAAGAAGGTTTTTAAATATAGAATGACCTATAAGTATTTTATATAAAACATCTATCGCATTGAGTCTGTCTACTATCTTTTTTTCTTCGCTAGTTGGAGTAAGATACTCATCTATATCATCCTTAATATTAGCTATAGTAAACGTGTCACTTATAAAAGCCTTAAAGTCAAGTATCATTAGACTCTCCGAGCCAAATTTCATATCTAAATAACCAGCCCTATCAAGCACTGCCACTAGCTCTTCGACAGCCTTTAGTATATGCTTTTGTTCATGAATATTAAGAGTCTGAAGTTGAATACAGATATCTGGCTGGTATTCTATTTTACCTTCGTACTCTCCTTCGTATTTTGTTGTGAACTCATCTTTTAGAGTTGCGAACATATTTGAGGTATAGAATATTGAATCAATAGCTTCCCAATTTATGTAACGTATTTCACGATTAAATAGGTTATTGCCCGCTTCGGTCAAGGCCTTGTATAATATGCGGTTATGGTATTGGTCGTAGTTTTTGGAATGTTTTTCATATAGATGGTTTATAAACAGATGAATCGTTGACTCATAAAGGTACCGATAATCTCCGAGCTCGTTTTGTAATTTAGAAAGAATATTCTCGCCATCAATACCAAGCTTTTGTCGTAAGAGTGAAATATTATAAGGCATTAATTGCGATATTAGGCTCATAGAAGCAATCGCTTGCCTCTTGTTCTTCTTAGATAAATGATAGATTTCCTTATTGATAAGATTAACCATTTCAAACGGATGTAAATGATTTAGGAGAATTGCATCCTTAAACAACGTGTGTTCTGCGCAAAATGGTTCTAGTTTTACTTTTTGCTGAACACGATTTATTGTTGGTGTGTTTGAGATAAATATGACATGTACGCCGGTGTCATTGAATAGGTTCTTGAGTAATAGTGCAATGCTTTCCGGTTTAAACCCCACGTCTTCAAGCTTGTCTAGTTCATCAATAACAATAATAATTGAGTTACTTTTTGAGTATGTTGTAAATATATCTCGTAGCTTCATTTCAATGACAGCATCAGAGATATCAATATTCTGTTGCAAATTGTACGATATGCCTCCAAGACTTTTCAGCCTGCCCTTACCAGATAATTCACGCACTAGGTTAGTACTATTGACCAAAGGTTTTAGCCTGCGTACTGATTGTATGTAGCCAATTGAGCGGAACCACCTCATAGGCAAGTCAATTTTACTGTATCGCCTAGTGATCAGTTCACTTTCCATGCTTCTAGCTACGGTTCTTAGTAAAAGTCTCCTGTATAAGAGTTCTTCTTGGCTATTCTCGTTGCTAGTTTTAGATGATTGAATAATTAATGGTATATATAGCACTATTTGGTTGTCAAAAAATAATCGTCGTAAAAATTTAGGCTTCCGATTCTCGCGAAATTTCGCGATTGCAATATCTACAAGGGTTGTTTTTCCTGAGCCTCTATCTCCAGCAAGTAGGATAGAACCTCCTTTGGAATTTGACAGGAAATCGTTTAACCTTTTTAACTCGGACTCTCTTCTGATAAGTTTTTCGCTATTTTTATTCATGCAATATTAGTATAGAACTATATTCACCAATTTAAAACATTAATATATTAAAAACCGAGCTTAAAGCTCGATATTACAAATTGGTGCGGGTTAGGAGACTCTAACTCCTGGCCTCTTCCATGGCAAGGAAGCGCTCTAACAACTGAGCTAAACCCGCATAATGTTTGCTGCGTATCTCGCCGGCAAATCGTCATAATTTTGCGAACTTGCCTACGATGTGCGATGCAACAGCCAATCTTTCGATTACATAGTAAGTATAGCAAACAAACCTGCTCATTTCAATAATCTTCTCACCAATTTCTCTTCGTATGATCTGGCGTGGCGTCTTTGTAATCTTCCAGGTGCTGGTTTCTTTCCTGGGATTTACGCTGTTCGTTGTAGGCGTCGATGAATCGCTTGTCCAGCTCTTTGAGTTTACTATCGGTGCTGCCCACGTCAACTTTTTCTTTATCGCCAGGGTTGGTGACTGAAATACCTTGGTCGCCGTTTCTAAGTTGTTTTATTTGCGCTAACTTTTGCCGGATTCGCTGCTCAATAACGATTGCCGTTTTGCCGTCGTCATTATTCGCGTCAACTGTCCGGCTGGCAAATTGCACGCCGCAACTATCCTCGCCGTCGTGCAGTACGGCGTTTGCTTCGTCGTAGCGGATGATTGCCTGGTCGTAGCGTTTTTCGCTGGCGAGGGCGTCTGCTTGCGCCTCGATTGACAGCGACAGGTTGATGCGGACAGGGCATTCGCACGTTTTCGGCACTTTTTGCAGGGCTTGGCGGAATTGTTTTTCTGCCGAGTCGTAGCGGGCTTGCTTAAATAAAGCGTTCCCATCGTTAAAAAATACTTTATAAGATTCAAACAAATTCACGGCATAAATAGGCGATAAGCGGAAGGAAGCCTGGCTGTTGTCGCCGTTTTTATAGGCGGTGCGCGCTGCTAGCGACAACAAGGGGAAGCTCGTCAATTTTACCGCAACCAGCAGAATCACCACACAAGCAGGGAATGAATAACGGAGTAGTTTCCGGCGTTTTTCTCGGCGGATTTTTTCAAAATCTAGTTTTTTCAGGTCAAATGGACGATTCTTACTCACGATTTTCTCCCTCCGACGGCATTATATTCTGAAGTTTGCGCAAAGGCAAATAGATGTTTCTGATTTCAAAGGCCAGCAGAATAGCAGCCGCAAATATCGCTATCCAATAGATATCGTTGTAGCCGTCAAACGAGCGGCTGCTATTGACAGCTTTGTCGACGGAACCGTTCTTGACAACGGCGTCGATGGAATCTGGGGTTTGCCGGTGCGTGTACGGCAGGCCTGTTTGATTTGCAATGTTTTTAAGGTTTGTCTCGTCGATTTTTGATACGGCATATTTCAAATCTGGCCCGCGCAAATAAAAACCGTCAAAGCCGCCGCTGTAACTTGGCGTTTTCATTTTTCCGCCGGCAGCGGTGCCGTAGCCCATGATCGCGCCGCCGCCCAGTAGCGGTCTCAAGCTGGCGAATGACTTTGGCGAGGCGTCGCTGGTTTGTTCGCCGTCGCCCAGGTAAAATAGCAGCGAGGTGCGCTCGGGATTTTTATGCTTGGTGCGAGTAATTTCCGAGACGATGGTGCCAATCGGCGTATCAATTGAGCTGCCCATGGCATAGCTTTCGCTGATGATATTTACCGTGTCAACTGCCGATTCAAACATCCTGACGTCTGTCGATAACGGCGAATCAACGAAAGCTTTATTGTTGAAAGTTATTAGGCTAAATCGCGCGCCAACCAGCTTTTTGGCAATTTCTTTGGCGTCGCGGCGCATGCCGTTGATTCGCGGCTGGCCGTTATCATAATCCTCGGCAGCAGAACTCATCGTTGTGTCCATGACAACATAAACATCGACTAGCGGCGCGCCCCATTCTTTCACTTCGCCAGGAATAGCTGGGCGAAAACAAGCGGTAATGATAAGCAAGACAATACAGAACCGCCGCAGCCACGCTCGCCGGTTAGATATTGGTTTGGAGAAAATCCTCCAGCCGGTAAAAATTGCAGCAACTACCAGAATTATCAGCAGCAGATACCACGGCGAAATCGGTTGCATTATCATATGCGAAGCCTCCAATCGATAATAATAAGGGAAATTATGATGATAAGCATGCCGTACAGTAATAATTGCGGCTGATCAGTGCGAGTAACGCGCGGCGTGCCTTTGAAGCGGGAGGCGTCTTGGGTGGCGATTTTTTGGACAATGTTTGGAATTGTGTTTTTGTCGTGCAGTGCGTAGTAATCGCCGCTGGTCGCCAACATGGTTCGCTTC
>CAUSLX010000058.1:0-4246 GCA_963532505.1 uncultured Candidatus Saccharibacteria bacterium
CAATCTGCACGAATTTAACCGCCCAAGCCTCGTCCAGTTCCAGAACCGCAATGTCGGCGTCCAGCTTGCCGCGGATATTAACCTCATCAAGTAGTGCTGCTGCCACACCTCGGGAAAAATTGCTACCAGTGCGATTAGTGAAGACTTTCAGCCCGACTGATTCCAGCAACTCTACGACAATTTTTGTCGTCGTCGTTTTTCCATTCGTTCCGCTGATAATCACCACGCCTTGCGGCAAATCTGCCAACGTTCTTTGAATAAATTTTGGGTCAATTTTTTCAATCACCAAACCCGGCAAGGCTGAACCGCCACCGCGTAATTTAGCGACTTTCTTGACGCTTTTGCCAATAATAGTACTAATCATCTGTCTTGCCATATTGTCTATTATACTCTGCCGGGTCGATGTGCTACAATATCAATATGTTTTTGGTGGGTATCTTTCAGTGGTGGTATGGCAATGGCTTGTTGCAATATATCCGACAAAGTTTTCTGGGAGTTTTACGAACCGCAGATTTTTTCTCAGTCGGGCTACTTTTGAAAACCTTATTCAATCCGTTTCGCCAGATTTCAGCCGCTCCAGTTGGCGGCGACTTATCCGTGCAGCTATCTGCGTTTTTTGACAAGATGTTCTCGCGAGTAATTGGCGCGGTGGTGCGCTCCATGGTGATAATTATTGGAATATTGATGATATTGCTACGATTTTTGTGGATGATTGTAGGAATTATTATGTGGCTGGCGCTGCCGCTGATGCCGTTTATCGGAATTATTTTATGGCAAATGGGAGTTTCTATATGGAAATAGAGCCGAGATTTAATTACGACAGTTTACGAGCTCAGAAGGCACGATTTTCTGTGAGGTTTGGCAATGCGTGGCATATCGTGGCAATAGCCGTCGGCATTATGATGGTGCTACTTGGTTTGTGGTCATTGATTGAACACGGGGCGATCGGCTGGCTATTATTTGGTCTGAGTGGCCCAATGATTATGGTGTCAATTTGGTGGGAAAAAGATCTTAAGACGGCAGAAATTAGTAAAAATCCTAAGACAATTGACGATGTGATGGCGGCGGACGTTTTGGGCAAATTGCCGCGTAGACCGACGCCGATTGATATTGCTGAGGCGATTACAGGTACGCGAGCCGGGCAATTTTTGGCAGTGCGGCTGGGGTTGACACCGAATTTCTTGCGTAATATTTCCGTCGACGATCCGAATCGAACGGAGCAGATTTGGAAGGCGGCGATTGAAATTTGGCAGAGCACGGAAAGTCCGAAGATTACTAGCGCGGTTTTGGCGGCGGCGATAGTAAAGCAATTGCCACAACACGATTCTTTGTTGGCGAATATGAAGATCGATTTTCATGATATCGAGGAGGCTATTCGATGGTATGAGAGAATCAAGGCGCTGATTGATCAATATAAAGAGAAGCCGCTAAATACGGGCGGAATTGCTAGGGATTGGTCTTTTGGTTATACGCCACTGCTGAGCCGATTTGCTCAGAATATTAGCGTCAGTGTATCTGGTGGCGCGTTTACAACTAAGTTAGCTGCGCACGAGGAAGCGCTGGGGCAGATGCTTAAAACGTTTAGTTCTGGCGGGCGGCAGAATATTACGCTAGTTGGTGCTGACGGTGCGGGAAAAAGTACTGTCGTGTCGGCGTTTGCGGAAATGCTGATTGACGGGCATCGAGGCGTTCCTGGTTCGCTGATGTATCAGCAGGTTTTTATGCTGGACGCGTCGTCGTTGATTAGTGTAGCGTCGGGTCGCGGGGAATTGGAAAATCTAGTCACGATGATTTTGAACGAGGCTTTTCTGTCGAAAAACGTGATTTTATGTCTGGACAATGCGCAATTATTCTTCGAAGAGGGCGTTGGCTCGGTTGACTTGAGTAATGTGTTATTGCCAATTCTGGAGGCGGGCAGACTTAGGACTATTTTAACGATGGACGATCAGCGATTTTTGCAAATTTCCCAGACTAAGCCGCAGCTTGCTCACGCTTTGAATACAATTGCAATTCAACCGTCAAATGAACCTGAAACTATGAAAATTATGCGCGATCAATTGGTTTTATTTGAAGCGCAGCACAAAGTGACATATATGTATCAGGCACTGGCGGAGGCGTATCGTGTTGGCGATCGTTATGTTCAGGATTTGGTGATGCCAGGTAAGGCGTTGAAAATTTTGGAAGCGGCGGCAAGTTATGCGAGTGGTGGGCTAGTGACCGCGCAATCTGTGGATGACGCGATTGAAAAGACTCTTGGCATAAAAATTTCGGTAGCATCTTTGAGTGACGAAAAGGAAAAATTGTTAAACTTGGAGTCATTAATTCATCAGAGAATGATCAATCAAACGCGAGCCGTGACAGTTGTTTCTGACGCTATTCGCCGCGCGCGCACAGGTGTTAGAAATCAGAATCGACCGATTGGCGCATTTCTGTTTCTTGGTCCGACTGGTGTTGGTAAGACGGAGCTTTCTAAAGCTTTGGCGGATGTTTATTTTGGCGGCGAAGGCAATATGATTCGCTTGGATTTGAACGAATTTGTCAGGCCGGATGACGTGGCTAGGTTAATTGCGGATGGTTCGCGAGATCCAGGGAGTTTGACCGCTCAAGTACAGAAGCGTCCGTTCTCTGTCGTGCTTTTGGATGAAATCGAAAAGGCTCATCCGCAGGTTTTGACGACACTTCTGCAGCTTTTGGATGAAGGAATATTGCGTGATGAAAATAACCGAGAAATTAGTTTTCGCGATACGATTGTAATTGCGACGTCAAATGCTGGCGCGGATAGAATTCGTGAATATATTGAGCGGGGCTATCAATTGGAACAGTTCGAGCAGACGTTTATTAACGAGCTGATTAATGCCAATTTATTCCGCCCAGAATTCTTAAACCGTTTTGATGAAATTGTTTTGTTCCGTCCGCTAGGAAAAGATGAGTTGCTGCAGGTTGTTGATTTGATTTTGGCGGGAGTTAATAAGACTTTGGCGCCGCAAAAAATTCAAGTTGCGGTCGAGGAAGAAGGCAAGAAATTGTTGGTCGAGGCTGGCTATGATCCAAGATTGGGAGCTCGTCCGATGCGCCGCGTTGTCCAGCGAGCTGTCGAGAATACTGTCGCCAAGCAAATGCTGGCTGGCACAATTGCGCCTGGATCAACTACAATTATTACCACCGAACAAATCCGCCAAATTTTAGGTTCGCAATCCGCGCAAATGCCGTCAGGAATTCAGAATCCGCCATTGAATAACTAGCTCAGCTGCTCGACTGGTGTTTTTATGGTGTAGTCATAAATAAAAAACCCGTCATAATGACGAGCTATTTTGGTACACCCGGCAAGATTCGAACTTGCGACCCCTTGGTTCGAAGCCAAGTACTCTAATCCGCTGAGCTACGGGTGCGTATGAAGTTATTATATCATAGATGACGGCCGAGTAAAATGATATACTATATGCATGGATGTCATGACTAATATATCACTGAAGCAATACACAACTATGAAATTGGGGGGTGAAACTCGCTATATGGCGACGGCGGATTCTGCTGGTGATGTTGTGTCGCTATATCGTAATGCCCGAAAGGAAAATTTGCCGATTTTTGTGTTGGGTGGCGGCAGTAATGTGATTACGCACGACGAGGTTTTTGAGGGAATCGTACTGTTGAATAAGATTAAAGGTTTTGAGGTTATCTCTGAAACTGATGAAACAACTGATGTGAAAATTGGTGCGGGCGAAGTCTGGGACGAGGTTGTTGAGAAGGCTATTGGGCTTGGACTTCAGGGAATTGAGGCTATGTCGGGAATTCCTGGAACGGCTGGAGCTGCGCCGGTTCAGAACGTTGGGGCATATGGACAGGAAATCGCCGACACGTTGATTAGTCTGGAGGCTTACGATTCAAAAACCGACACAATTGTAACTATTTCTGCTGATGAATGTGACTTTTCTTATCGAAACAGCATTTTTCGCGACAAGGAAAAAGGGCGATATTGCATTCTGAATATTACTTTACGACTAAATAAATCAGAGCCGAGACCGCCGTATTATGCCTCTTTACAGAGATATATTGATGAAAATGATATTCGTGAGGTCAATTTGTCGGTGATTCGTGTGGCGGTTCTTAATATTCGTTCAGAGAAATTGCCAGACCCAGCGGAATTGCCAAGTGCAGGTTCTTTCTTCAAAAATGCGCTGGTTGAAAAGTGGAAATTGGAAGAATTGCAAAAAGAATATAGCGATATTCCAAATTATGCAATGTCTGA
>CAUSLX010000059.1:0-4235 GCA_963532505.1 uncultured Candidatus Saccharibacteria bacterium
ATACCTTTTTTCTTGAGTGTGCGTATAGCCTTCGTTGAAAGTACCATGGTGATTTTTTTACCATTAACAACGAGAGTCTTTCTTTGAAGGTTGGGTTTGAACACTCGCTTGTTGCGCTGCAGAGAGAAACTTACTTTGTTTCCGAACTGCTTGCCTTTGCCAGTCAGCTCACATCGTGCTGCCATTGTAGATTCCACTTCTTAATTACGGTTATTATCAATCTGTCCTAGTCTACTCTGGTTTTGATTCTTCGTCAAGAGCTGGTACAATGATAAATTAGATGGATGTTCTGTATATAATTATTGTTTTGATGGTGATATTTGTGTCGATGACGTTGCATGAATTAGCTCACGGCTTGGTGGCAAATAGCTTGGGTGATCGAACTGCGTATGATTTTGGCAGATTAACTTTGAATCCGATAAAACATATAGATCCGTATATGACTATATTACTGCCGATGATAATAATTATTACAAACATGACAACTGGAGCTAGCGTGCCAATCTTTGGTGGTGCAAAACCAGTACCTTTTAATCCAAGCAATATAAAGCATGGCGAGATTGGAGTGGCATTGGTAGCTATAAGCGGTCCGTTAGTGAACTTCTTTTTAGCGTTTGTAGCGTACGCAATACTTGTAGTCTCTAAGTCCGAGGCGGGTTCTTTGTTGAACTCTGTATTAACGGCTTTTACAATGGTGAATTTGGGGTTTTTTGCTTTCAATATAATTCCGATACCACCATTGGATGGATCGCGAGTACTGTATGCGCTTGCCCCCGACTTTGTGAGGAGCATTTTCGATACTATAGAGAGATATGGTGTTTTATTAATCTTTGCCATAGTTATGGTTGGCAGTTCTTTAATAGTTACTTATATGAACTTTATAATCGTAAACATACTAAAAGGATTCTCTATCGTTTTTGGCGGGTAGTCGTGGTACAATATAATTAGCCTCTTAGGCGCCAGCGTATATGATTTTCCTAACAAATCATTGATAGGGATCTCAACAGCAGTATTCTCGTGGGAATATTGTGAGAGAACCCACCTTGCAATAAGCGGGGAATATCAGTCGCTAGCCTGGAGGCTTTTTGTGATATAATTACGCTAGGCTATCGGGTAATCGCTGGTTCTTTACAGAACAAGAGGAAAGTCCGGGCAGCGTAGGACATGGCAGTCGCTAACGGCGACCAGAGGTAACTCTAGGGAAAGTGCCACAGAAACGATACCGCTATCTCAAATCTGCTTAATGCACGATGACTGATAGTAAGGGTGAAAAGAGCGGTGTAAGAGACCGTAGCCGACTATGGTGACATAGAAGGAGGGTAAACCCTGCCAGCTGCAAGGTGTATTATCGCATAAGTTGTTCGCTTGATAATACTAACATCCGCTTGAGCTGTGCAGCAATGTGCAGCCTAGATAGATGATTACCGATAACAGAACCCGGCTTATAGATAGCCTAATAAAAGACCGCTAGTTGATCTCGCGGTCTTTTATTAGGCTTAAGCTCTAAGTAGAAGAAGAATTTTTATTGCTTTGTTGCTTCTTTGACGATCTCAGAAAAAGCTTCCGGCTCGTTGACGGCTAAGTCAGCGAGGACCTTACGGTTGATTTCAATGTTGGTCGCGCGAAGACCTGCTATCAATTTACCGTAGGTTGTGCCATTTTGGCGGGCAGCTGCATTGATACGAGTAATCCACAGGCTGCGCAGATCGCGCTTTTTGTTGCGGCGGTCGCGATATGCGTACTGCAAGGCGCGAATTACGGCTTGCTTAGCTAAGCGAAAGCTTCGGGTGCGGTTATGCTGCATTCCCTTGGCTAATTTTAAGGTCTTCTTATGTTTCGCCGAAGCGGCGACTCCTCGTTTGACTCGCATATATTAGACTCCCAATGCTCGCTTAACGTTTTTTGCTATGCCGCCTTTAATAATAGCGCTGGTATTAATATTTCGCTTGCGCGACTTGCTTTTCTTGGATAGCATGTGGTTCCCGAATGCGCGGCGACGGGTAAGTTTGCCGGTACTGGTTAGCTTTATGCGCTTAGCAGTGCCCTTGTGGGTCTTCATTTTTGGCATTATTTACTCCTTATTACTATGCTGAGATTTCTCCCGGCCATCGTTGGTTTTTGCTCGAGCGTAGCTTCGTCTTTTAGCTGTTCCATCATCTTGTCTATCAAGTCATAGCCTAAATTTTTATGGGCTATTTCTCGACCGCGGAAGAAAATAAGGATTTTTACTTTATGTCCGTCCGACAAGAAAGCGCGTATTTTGCGCAGCTTGATCTCTAGATCATTACTACCGATTTTCAAACCAAATCGCATTTGCTTTAGCTCGTTGGCTTTATTATTGCGCCGTGCTTTTTGCTGCTCCTTCATCTTCTGATATTGATATTTTCCCCAATCAACAATCTTAGCTACAGGAGGGTTAGCTTTAGGCGATATTTCTACTAAATCAACGCCTGCTTTTTGTGCAATATCTAGAGCTTCTCTTAAAGACATAACGCCAAGCTGCTTACCATCAGCCCCGATCACGCGAAGCTCATTGCTGCGGATAGCGTTATTTATGCGAGTTGAATTATTAATCGTAGTTCTCCTTTAGAACAGTTGTTTTACTGAGTCTATACTCGCTGTACATGGTAACAAATTACCGATAATAAATCAAGCTCGTTATCGGTATTGGAGAGCTTCTGCGATATGTGCAGCTTGTATTTTGGTGCTATTGTCTAGATCTGCAATAGTGCGGGCGACACGGATGATTTTGAAGTAGCTACGCGGACTCAAGCTCAGTTTATCCGAAGCCTGCGACAACATATTTTTTGATTTCTCATCAAGTTTAGCAAACGTATTTATTTCTCTATTTGTTAAGTTACTGTTGTATTTATCGCTACAATTGTATCTTATCGATTGGATATTGAGGGCACTCTGAATCAAGTTTGATGCAGTTTTGTGTTGTTTACAAGACAACGAATTATACGAAGACAATGTACTGTTCGGTACGCGTGAGACGTGTACGACTAAATCAATTCTATCCATAAGCGGACCCGATAGTTTGCGTTGATAATTAGCTATTTGCGCTGGAGTGCAGGAGCATTCTTTGGTTTGATCGCCAAAATACCCGCAAGGACAAGGGTTCATGGTAGCAACCAGCATAAAGTTAGCGGGGTAGGTGGCACGCATACGCGATCTGGTAATAGTAACTTTCTTGTCTTCTAGGGGTTGTCTCAGGGCTTCAATAGACGAATGCGAAAACTCAGGTATTTCATCTAAGTAAAGTACTCCTAGGTGCGCTAGGCTAATCTCGCCAGGTTTCGGGCTTGATCCGCCGCCGATAAGCGATGTCTGGCTGGCTGTGTGGTGCGGGGAACGAAACGGACGCTGACGGATAATAGATTCTGTCGAGGAACCCTCTATGCTGTATATTTTTGTAGCCGCTAACATTTCTTCAGGCGAGAGCGGAGGCAGTAGGTTGGGTAGGGTTTTTGCTAGCATTGATTTTCCGGCTCCTGGAGGTCCGGATAACAATATATTATGATGTCCTGCCGCTGCGATTATGAGGGCGCGTTTTGCTTGTTCTTGACCGGCCACTTCATCGAGCAAGGTTTGTTTGTTGGGCTCGCTTTCTTCTGAATAAATGTGCGGACAAACAGCATCCTTGGTGATGATTTTTTCTTTCTTTAAGTGCAGGTAAAGCTGCTTGATATTATCTACAGGTATGATATTTATGCCGCCTACGAGAGACGCTTGGTTGGCGTTATTAGAGGGTAAGTATATAGTATTAATACCAGATTTTTTTGCGGTTTCGGCGATATTGATAGCGCCGCTAGTGGGGCGGATGTCTCCATTGAGCGCTAGCTCGCCAGCGAATATAGAGTTTGCAACATCTTGTTCGCGGAGTTGTCCGGCTGATAACAAGATAGACAAGGCGATAGGTAGGTCATAATGTGTACCTTCCTTTGGAATTTCGGCAGGTGCAAGGTTGATGGTGATACGTTTAGTCGGGTATTCTAGGCCAGAATTGACGATGGCGCTGCGGACTCGTTCTTTAGATTCGTCGATTGATTTATTACCGAGACCAACTATGCGTATACTAGGCAGTCCATTTGATATATCACTTTCTACTTCTACGATACTGCCATCGTATCCAACGGGTGAAACCGTAAGGATTTTAGCGGTTGATGCCATGACCATATAATTAAAAGTTAATCATACTATACGGATGATGTAAATAAGTGATATAATGTCAA
>CAUSLX010000060.1:0-4102 GCA_963532505.1 uncultured Candidatus Saccharibacteria bacterium
AGTGTTTTGCAAGCTATTTAGTAAAAATTACAACCTATTTTTGCTATAATCAGATGAGCCGTCCCTGTCTACGATTTTTCAACAAAAAAATACCGACAAACTCTACGTTCTGTCGGTTTATTATTCTCTTGGCGGAAGGAGAGGGATTCGAACCCTCGAACAGATTGCTCCGTTACACGCGTTCCAGGCGTGCCAGTTCAACCACTCCTGCACCCTTCCTTGTTGATAATTATACCACAACTTTATTGCCCCTTATGGTTGCACTTACTGACGTTCATTCTCTATAATAAGTCAAAGATGAAAGAAACTATTCCACCACGCATTAGGCTTATTAATATCACCAAAAAATTTGGCTTTGGTGATGCTGAGATTCGCGCCTTAGATAACGTCGATTTAACCGTTAAAAAGGGCGAGTTTATTGCTATTATGGGCCCAAGCGGCTGCGGAAAAACTACTTTATTAAACACCCTTGGGCTATTAGACCAGCCGTCAGAGGGCGAATACTATCTGGACGATGTCGCCGTCGACAATCTGAGTTCGCGACGACGCGCCAAAATTCGCTCCAAACACATCGGCTTCGTTTTTCAGAATTTCAATCTTATTCCTCGCCTGACTGTAATTGAAAATGTGGCGCTGCCGTTAACGTATAAAGGACTCGGGAAAGTCAAACGACTTCAAGAAGCTAGCCGCATTCTGAAAACTTTTCATCTGGGACAGCGTGAATATTATATGCCACATCAATTATCTGGCGGTCAGGTTCAGCGCGTAGCAATTGCCAGAGCGTTGGTTAATAGTCCGTCAATTATCTTAGCCGACGAACCAACAGGAAATTTGGATAGCAAATCGAGTCATCTCATTATGGAAGAATTATCCGACCTACACCGTCGCGGCAATACTATAATTATGGTTACTCACAACCCAGAATTGACCCATTACGCCAGTCGCGTCATCACTATGTTGGACGGAAAAATTGACACTGACGAGCATAAGGAAAAGCGCAAGTTCACTAAGAAGTTAATTGTAGACGACGAAAAAGAAGAAAAACCTAAGAAGCAAAAGTCTTCAAAGAAATCGAGGGTGAAAAAATCGTGAAAATATTAGTAAAAAATCATTTTGAGAACGCTACTCAGGCGCTACGAGCTAATCGTGGACGAACATTCTTGACAATTGTAGGCGTAGCTATCGGCATCGCCAGCATCACCATGGTGCTATCTCTAACTGGCGGATTTAATCACCTATTCGGCGACAATTCCAACCAATCATCCACTCCTGTCGCCATTGTTAAGTCTGGTAATCAAAAAGCCGTCCCGAATCTGCTGACCGAATCCGACAACACGACGACGGTCAACACATTGACTGAAACGGACGCCAGGGATATAGGAAAAATTGCCAATACGAAAGCCGCGCCAATTGCTTTCCTGCACGCCGAGTTGCGCGCCCGCGAAGGTAAAGTCGATATCCAAAACGCCGCGTTAATCGGCAGTACGGAATCGCTAAAAGACGTCGCCAATTTGCAAATTGCTACTGGACAGTTTATCAACGACATCGGCGGAGTTGTCGTCGGTCAGCAATTGTCGGTCGATTTGTTCGGCACCGAAAGATCCATCGGAAACGTTATTTACATCCGAAATCAACCATTGACCGTTGTTGGCGTGTTGAAGAATATTGAAAATCCAGCCAGTTATTTAGACGTGAACTTTAATAACGCTGCCATTATTCCATTGTCTGTGATTAAAAAATTCACCCAAGGCACGCCGCAAATTCAGCAAATAATCGTAACTACCAAAGATCATAAAAATCTCAATTCAGTCATAAAATCGGCTGACGATATTTTGAAGAAGAATCATGATAGCGATAAGAATTATCGAATCGTTTCTGGCGAAGAGATAAACGAAAAGAAATCTAATGTCGCGAGGTTTCTCTCAATAATCTTAACTGTCATCGGCATTATTTCTCTGTTAATCGGTGGAATAGGCGTTATGAACGTGATGCTTGTCAATGTCGCCGAGCGCCAGCGTGAAGTCGGCGTCAGACGAGCCGTCGGCGCCACAGGCTGGGATATTATCAATCAATTCTTAATCGAGGCAGCGATCATCGGATTCCTCGGCGGAATATTGGGCTACGGATTAGGCTTGGCAGGAGCTTATATTGCCAGCTTATATTTACCGCTCACGCCTTATATTTATTGGCAAACAGCCGTCTTATCAATTGGACTATCAATAATCATCGGTGTGATTTCTGGCGTATATCCAGCAGCCCGCGCCACCAGACGCGACCCAATCGAATCTCTACGATATTAAATTAGCTAAGTTCCGCTTTCAATTTTTCAATCAACTGAACTGGACCAGGATTGACTCCATTAAGAATGGCTGTGTAAATACTAGCCGCGTCAGCCAGCACCAAGCCCCACAGCAATTGTTCCATAAGCGTCTTTCCTCGAAGCTCCAACACGTGCGCCTTTGGTCGCTTACCACTCAGCAAACGATCACTCAGCTCCATTCGCTCACAAATCCTGTCACGCTCCAAATTGCTACGAATATCAAAAACCGTAAACGGCTTCTCTACTGGATGCGACGACCAGCCGATAAACTCGTTATGATTAAATTCTGGATATTGATTCGAGAACGCCAAATTCTTCGCTGATTCATTCCAGCTAATTTTCCACTTATACGCCAGCGGCCAAGTTAATTCACCACCAAAAACAACCAACGTCTTACCAATTGTTAATTTCGCAATCTGCTTCGCCAAATTATCAGCTTCTGGCGTTTTGGCTGTCCAATTAGATATCTCGCCCGCCAGCCAATCGGCACTATTTTTCACCTGATCATATAAATCATTATCAATCACCCAAAAATGTTGTAATAATTTCAACAATCCTCGCAGATGATAAACCGTCGACATTCGCGGCTGCGCGCCAGCTGGAACTTGGGCGTAAGTTACGTTGTCATTTTTCGCTCGCTCAATCAATGCTCCGCCAGTCGACATAGCTGCCAAACACGCCTTCTTCTCCAATGCTTGCTGATAACAACTCAGAGTCTCCTCAGTATTACCCGAATGACTAACCGCAATAACCAACGTTTCCTCTCTCACAAACCCCGGCAAATCATAACCCTTCACCACTTCAAGCGGAATATGCAACCAGCCCGCGGTCAAAACTCGAACCATGTCAGCCGCTAAAGCCGAACCACCCATTCCTGCGATCACAATATTCTTAAAATCTCGACGCTGGTTCGCGCCTTCGTGGATCAACACTTCATATCGAGCTTGTTCTGGAATATTCAAAACGCCGCTTAAAACGTCGCCTGGATCATATTGTTTTATCACATTCATATCATCTAACATCTTGCGCTCCTTGATTAACTCATGTTATAGTGTAACATATATAAGCTTAAACAATTTAATATATAAGGTGGGTTATAATGGATTCTCAAGCTAATCAATCATTCAGTGACGACCAAGAACTGGCTAAGGTATTAGCTGGCGTGTCACAAGGTACAGACAATAATTTACAATTCGAAGAGACAAATGCTACAGCTTCACCTGTAATTAATCCTGCAACCATCTCACCGGATCCTGTCGCTACAGACCAGAACGATGAGCCTGCTACTGACATAACGAAGCCTGCCGCTCCAGAGCCAGTCATGCCAACTCCAGTGATCAGTGCACCAACTCCAACTGCGACTGCAGATCCTGCGCTTGATACGATTAAGCAAACTGCCCTGAACGAGTTGCGTCCATTAGTCGACAAGCTGGACGTTTCTCCAGAAGAAAAGTTTGACACTTACCTATTGCTTCTTCGTTCTACGGACGATAAAACTCTAATCGCACCAGCACACGACGCTGCTGTAGCTATTGTTGACGAAGCTCGCCGTGCTCAGGCTTTACTAGATATCATTAAAGAAATCGACTATTTCTCAAATCCTCGTTAAGTCATTTCTCCAAAATAAAAACCCGCCATTTTCGGCGGGATTTTTATTGCTCGGGGCAGATTTACATCATACCCATTCCCGGCATACCACCAGGAGCAGCTGCAACTTCAGCCTCTGGAATGTCAACCACCAAAGCGCCCATAGTTGCCGCAGTTGACGCAATTGACACTGCA
>CAUSLX010000061.1:0-4097 GCA_963532505.1 uncultured Candidatus Saccharibacteria bacterium
TCCTTACGCGAAACTGGACGAAGTTTTCGCATTCGAGGATCGTCGTGATGCTCATTGTCGTAATCTTTATCATAAACAAATGACGCCTCATTAATAATCACACCAGTAGTCAGGCCTAGGAAATCATACACTTGACCCATCCAACCAGCGTCGCGCTGCGCCAAATAGTCGTTAACCGTCACCACATGAACGCCCTTGCCCTCCAAAGCATTCAAGTAAGTCGGCAGCGTTGCCACAAGAGTTTTACCTTCACCAGTTTTCATCTCGGCAACGTTACCCTCATGAAGAACCATACCGCCAATCAGCTGCACATCATACGGACGCTCACCAATCACACGCTTAGCAGCTTCCCTTGCCACAGCAAACGCATCCGGCAAAATTGTATCAAGCGTCACACTCTTCTTCGACAAACGCTTTTTCAGCTCGTCAGTCTGCGCCCGAAGCTCTTTATCAGACATCTTTTCGTACTTGTCATTCAGACCGTTAATAACGTCAACTTGCTTGCGTAGTCGCTTCAAAATCTTCTTCTGTGGATCGCCAAAAATCTTACTCAGCGCTTTTTGTTGTGTAATTGCCATAAACCTTAAAACTCCCTCACTTTCAGGCATTTTCAAAAACTTCTTTTATTATAACTTTTTTCGGGCAATTTGAAAAGAAAAAGCGCCCAGAATCTGAACGCTTTTCTGCTAATTTCATCTATCAATTATTTTCGACCGAAAGTTTGCTTTAGCTTCGCCAAAACCCCGCGACTTCCGCCAACATGAGCTAGTACATCGTCTTTATACTTACGAACTTGACCGTTCAACCTAGCTTCAACGATATCCACTGCAGCCAAAACGTTCATGGTTGAATCCTTAGCTACAATTTTCTTATCTGGCACATTGATGACAACTTCAACCTCGTACTTGTTGCCGCCAGGATTGTCAATCTGCTTAATCTTAACGTCTGCAGACGCACTCTTTCGGGCATGTCGCGGCAAGTATTTTCCCAACGAACCAATTTTTCGCTCAACGTATTTTTTTGTTGTGGCGTTTAGCTCATATTTAACGCCAGTAATTGTAATATCCTTAATCATTTTTCCTCCTACTAACTAATACGCTCTTATTATATCACGTCACGGCCATTCATATATGGGCGAAGTACTTCAGGGACAGTCAAAGTTCCATCTGGATTCTGGAAATTCTCCAAAATCACCACCAGTGAGCGAGCTAACGATACCGCAGTTCCATTCAAAGTGTGAACAGATTCAATTGCGCCGTTTTCTCGCCTGACTCGAATATTCAAACCACGAGCTTGATAATCAGTACAATTTGAGCAACTCGTCAGCTCACGATAAGTTTGGTCAACTGGCGACCAATATTCAATGTCGTACTTCTTCGCAGCCGGTGCGCCCAAATCGCCCGCCGCAATATTAACCACGTGATAAGAAATCCCAATTTGCTGCCAAAGTGCCTCTTCAACGCTAAGGATCTTCTCATGAATCTCTTTAGATTGCTCAGGCAAACAAAACGCGTACATCTCCAGCTTATTAAACTGGTGAACTCGGAACAGACCACGCGTGTGCTTTCCGTATGTTCCCGCCTCTTTTCTATAGCAAGGACTATAACCAGCATACAGTAACGGCAAATCCTTCTCATCCAAAATCTCATCTGCGTGGTAGCCGGTTAATGGCATTTCCGCCGTACCAATTAACGTCAAATCTTCGCCCTCAACTACATATTCGTTACTACCCTCGCCCTTCGGAGTGAAACCTGCGCCCTCAGCTGTTCGTAGATTAACCATATGCGGCACGGTCATAAATGTGAATCCCTGCTTTGTTACGTAATCCAAGGCAAATTGAGTTACGGCATTTTCTAATAAAGCCAAATCGCCCTTTAAATAATAAAACTTCGCACCAGCCACCTTAGCGCCGCGCTCAAAGTCTACCCAACCGCGGCTTACGGCGTAATCCAAATGGTCTTTTGCACCAGTTTTACAATCGCCATAAACTTTTACCTCAACAGAATCTTCTTCACCACCCAAAGGCACGTCGTCAAAAGTGATGTTCGGGACGTTTTTAAGAATTGCCGCAACTTTTTCCTCGGTCGATTTCAAATAACTCTCACGCTCTGCCAGCTCAACTTTCAATTGCTTGCCCTGATCAATCAGTTCTTGGTCTGGTCGGCCGCCTTTCATTTTCGCTGAAATAACATTGCGTTGTTCGCGTAGCGTTTCAACCTGCTTCTGTAAATCGCGACGCTCATCGTCTAATTGCAACAATACTGCAATATCAACTTTATAGCCTTTATCGTTTGCCGACTTTTGCACCAAATCGACATTTTCTCGGATGAACTTAATGTCTAACATGTCTCAATTATATAACAACATAGACTATATATAAATAAACCCCGCCGGATTTAACAGACGGGGTTTTAGATAAGTGTAAATAATTTGCTTACATAGCTGTGCCAGGTAACGTTGTTGGCCATGGCTCATTGTCGTTTGGCACATACGATACGCTAACGATCGGAGGGAGTGTTGGTGTTGGATTCTGAGCGCTAGCTGCTTCAGCATTAATCTGCCCAGTATTTTGAATGATCCAAGTCAAGTATGAATTACCGTGTCGACCGGCGGAAGGACCTTGCATCTGGTCACTAGGACGTAATCCATCTGGCAATGTACCTGTACCACCACCGTTCCAGCTATACCCCCAGCCCGTAAGAGCTGCGTACAGATAAACAGTATTATTAATTCGTCGAACCTTGACTACGCTAGCTTTCATGGATGTTGAGAGAATCTGAGGAACACTCCTCCAGCCAGTGTCGCCGTATACGACCTTCCAGCCTGTTTTATCACTACCACGAGTTTTAATCCAGCGAATGGCACCGTTTGTAGCAGCTGTATCGGTATAGTACGTACCAACACTAGCCTTAACATTACCCTCAGGCATACCAGTTCCGCGAATTTCGTACGTATCTTTCCATTCTACGTCACAGTCATTATCAGTTTTCTTACCGAGCACTTGATTTGTTTTACCACCCGCAGGAAGATTCTTGCCTGTAAATTGTAAGCCTAGGTTGCTTGTGCCATTTCCGGTAATAGTCAATCCAGTCGAGCAAGGCTGAGTGCTATTAGTTACAGAAATTGTAGCATTTTGGCCAGCTGGCCCTGTAGCACCAGTCGCACCGGTAGCTCCCGTGGCTCCTCTAGCTCCTGTAGCACCATTAGCTCCGTTGCGGCCGTCTTTACCATCCTTGCCGTTTTGACCGTTTTGGCCGTTAATGCCGTTTCGACCGTCCTTACCGTCCTTACCGTCCTTACCATCCTTGCCGTCTTGACCATTCTGGCCCTTAAGTAGGTCAGAATATGCTATGACATTCTTCCATTCTGAGTCGCCAGTGTATCGCCACTGAATATACAAAGAACCCTTTTGGACTTCAACACTACGACCGTCTTTGCCGCGAAGCTCGTCAAGAGATATAATCTTCTTCCAATCGCCGCCTGAATATTGATACTGAATCTCGCCTGAGTCCTGACGAACAGATATAGAATCTATGTCAAAACCGCCACGTGGCATCATCTTACAAAAGATGAAAAACAGTAACAATATCAATATTATTGTTATAGTAAACAGACTCAAGACAAATGCCTTTGATGCCGGTTTTCTATTATTTGTTTCTTCCATCAAAAACAACCCCCAAATCGTTTTTAAACTACTTATGCTTTATCATTCTACACGCATTTAATTTAAAAATCAAGCTATTTTTTACTCTTTTATCCACAATTTTTTATTAAACGTGAGAAATCATTCCCATACTAAGCATAACCAACAAAAACAGCCCCAGGACAAATCGATAAATTATAAACGGTCGGAAATTATTACTCTGAATAAATTTCAACAACCACGACACGGCCAAATAGCCAACACCGAATGAAATTACCGTGGCGATTATAGTTGGAGTCCAGCCAACGCCGCCAGAAATGTGTTTATATTTGGTAGCGACTTCCAACAACCCCGCCGCGACTAGTGCTGGAATACCCAAGAAGAAACTTAATTTCGTAACCGACACGCGGTCAAATCCACGAAACAGACCGACTGAAATCGTTGCGCCAGAACG
>CAUSLX010000062.1:0-4070 GCA_963532505.1 uncultured Candidatus Saccharibacteria bacterium
ATGTTCTTTGGGCTAGCTTTAGTGCTTGGGTTTTATGTTTTTGAGACGGTGTGGAAATTTAAGTAGCTATCCTAATCATGACAATGTGCTAGAATAAAAACAGTTATGAAAAATTCTTGGTCTCGCTTTCTATCGTTTATTAAAAAGCCTGAAAATGTCTTTATATCTTTGTCATTGTTTTTTGGAGTGTTGTCGGCAATACTAGTCCCTCAGTTATCTGTTAGCGATGAGAACATGCACTATATGCGCGCCTACGGAATATCTCAAGGTCGCGTAGAATCTAACTCACCCTGTACATTACCGAAAGATGTTATCAAAAGAGCTGAAGCAGTTTACGAAGGTAACTTTTCCGCTGATTATTCTAAACCTATAGATCGAAACATAATGGACGTTCATAAGTGCAGCAGCGCCTCTGGCTACCCACCAATTATGCACCTGCCGCAAACAATCGGCATCGGTATAGCAAGTTTATTTAATGGATCTACTGGTCTAACTATCTTATTTGGGCGTCTTGCTAACGTACTTTTCTATTCAATTGCTGTCTATCTCATTATCAAGTGGGTGCGCATCGGTAAGTGGGCTTTTACAGTAATTGGACTTATTCCACTAATGATTCACATGGCGGCGTCGCTATCCAGCGACTGCATGACAAATGTGGCAGTCTTTACAATTACTGCTTTTACTTTGAACCTATTCACTCAAAAGGATAAGTTATCACATAAACAAACAGTCGCTCTTGTCTGTATAGGAGTATTCCTTACTCTAACCAAATCTGTAAATGCCTTACTACTATTTCCTCTTCTGTTTTTACCAAAGCGTCTATTCTCACCCAACAAAAACGAACGTCTGCCATTTAATATTCAGAAGTGGACTATATTGGTAGTAACTGGTATCGCCGCAATAATTAGCATACTAATTTGGCAAAAAATATATGGTCAGCCTCTACTCACCACCGGAGCAGCTCACAACCCTCTACATAGCAACCCTATTAAGTTTATTACCATATTGTTTAATACATACATCAGCCCAACTATCGGGTATACGGATACTGTATTACGCGGTAGTGTTGGTGAATTTTCATCCTTTAAATACCACCTGCCTTTGTTTGTGCTGATACCGCTCTTTTCCCTCCTCTCCCTCTCTCTCCTTCATTACAACAAGAAAGACCAGGAATTGTTAGGAGAGTGTACTAGTAAATTGGTAGTGTATAATTTAGCGACAATTGGATTGTTTGTTTGTGCAGTGTCGTATGCTATGTATACAGCGTGGGCCTTATTGCCGTTTAGGTTTGGCGAGGGAGCGTATTATGCAGATGGTGTTCAGGGTAGATATTTTACAGCAACAGCAGCTATGTTAGTGCCAGTAGGGTTATGGCTGCAGAAGTATATTAATGTAAGGACTAAGAATGAAAAAGTATTTAACCTTATTATGTTCTTTGGGCTAGCTTTAGTGCTTGGGTTTTATGTTTTTGAGACGGTGTGGACTTATAAATAATTTTTACTCTGATCTTTGTTGTTTGTGCTTTTTTGTGTTAAAATAGCATAAATATGAGAATCACAAAGAAAAATATTTCAAAAAAACAAATAGCAGTAGCTACTATCGTTGCAGCACTTGTTGTTTGCGGAAGCGTCTTTGCGCTTGATAAGATTGGCGTTATCTCAATTCTTCCCAAAGAAACCGTACCAAATATTAGCAAAGAGCCAACGCCGCAAGAAAAAAAATCTGACGAAAAAGCCAATCAAGAGACCAAAGAATCATTCCTTAACACCGCAAAAGATAACGAAGAAAAGTCTGTTGAGAAAAGTAAACCTGCACCAGTACCAACAGACAACTCGTCAATCGAGCTCTCAGCCGATAAAGATGGGAATAACGTTACAATTATCGTAAAATTAAAAGAACAGGGTTATTCACAAGGCAAATGCTCTCTAACTGTAGCCGCTAATGGAAAAAAGGTTGCGCAGAATGCTGATATTATATACCAGCCAGAATATTCTACCTGTGCTGGATTTTCAATACCCGTATCTTCAGTCGGCGGCGGCCAATGGACTATTTCATTATCGGTAACTCCACTCAACGGCAAGCCTATAACTAAAACTTTAATAAAGGAGATTTAATGGTGAAAACGAGAATATTTATCTCTACCATTGCCGTTGCTGCAATTGGTGTTTTTAGTTTAGTGTTTTTTGCTAATCAATCGAGTGCCGTCACCGCTAGCGATTGGCGCGCTGGCAACATTGTCGACGATTTTGTATTTACTAATTCTGATGACATGACAGTTGCCGATATTCAAGCATTTCTCAATAGCGTCAACCCAAATTGCGACACATACGGAACTGGGCGCGCTGTCGAAAAAGGCAGAGGCGATATTACACGCGCACAATATGCCGCTTCGCGAGGCTGGGCAGGTCCGCCTTATGTCTGTCTAAAAGATTATTATGAAGTTCCTAAATACTCGCCAGGCAACTACATTCCTGCCAATAACTTTAGCGGTTCAATACCAGCAGGAGCTGTTAGCGCAGCACAAATAATCTACGATGCAGCAAAACGCAATAACCTCAATCCGAAAGTTATCTTAGTTAAAATCGCTACTGAATCGGCCGGCCCGCTCACCACGGATAATTGGCCTTTGCAAAGCCAATATACTTACGCTATGGGTTCGCATTGTCCAGACAGCGGCCCCGGCGGCAGCGCAAATTGCGACCGCAATTATGCCGGCTTCTCAATGCAAGTCGAATCTGGAGCCCAATTAATGCGCTGGTATCTCGATAATATGGATAAACCTTGGTGGACTTATAAAAAACCGTTCGCTACTAACTCAATTTTGTGGAATGTAGTACAGCGCGGCTGCGGCGCTGGAGACGTATATATTGCCAGCAAAGCAACAGCTGCACTATATACTTACACCCCGTATCAACCAAATCAGGCCGCCCTTAACAATATGTACGGGCTAGGCGACCACTGCAGCGCTTATGGCAATCGTAACTTTTGGCGCGTTTGGAACGACTGGTTTGGATCAACCCAGTACAGCCGTCCAATCATTAGTTTCAAATCGCATATTAGCTACTATGGCTGGACCGGACTAGTACACAATCGCGGTATTACTGGATTTACCGGCCAAAGTAAATCCATGCAAGCTTTCAGTATCGACGGTGAAGTTACCTATTCATCGTATAGCGAGGAACGCGGTTGGCAGCCAACTGTCTATGGAAGTATGCAATCTGGCACAACCGATCTCAACCGACCTATTCAAGCAGTCAAAATTCAACCAACTGGATCGCTTGCTGCAAAATATGACTTATATTACCGCGCTCATGTCAGCTATGTCGGCTGGATGGGTTGGGCAAAAAATGGCGAGCCAGCCGGCATAACGGGCGGACCTGGAAATAACATAGAGGCCTTAGAAATCCGGCTTGTTCACAAAGGATCTAGCGCCCCAGAAGATTCAGGCCAAGCTTTCAAGAATATTAGCACAAAAGGAGATTCTTCGCCGCTAGCAGCCTCAATCAGCTCGCACGTTGGCATGGTTGGCTGGCAACCAGCAGTCACTGATGAAATGATTAGCGGCACTACCGGCCAAAGCCGTCGGATTGAAGCCGTCAAAGCTTCTCTTATTAATAAAACTGGCATTTCTGGCAATCTTCGTTACTCGTCTCACGTCTCATGGGTTGGCTGGCAAGACTGGAAAAATGCAAACGAAATATCAGGCACTACTGGTCAGTTCAAATCAGTCGAAGCAATTCGTTTTATGCTCACTGGCGACCTTGCAAAATCATACGATATCTGGTATCGTGCTTATTCGCAGTATGTCGGCTGGATGGGCTGGGCAAAAAATGGCGAGCCAGCCGGATCAACTGGTGCAACCAGACAGCTTGAGGCCATCCAGATTCGTATAGTGCCAAAAAATTCAATCGCCCTACCTAGCGGTGCATTCTATAACCCAGCCAATACGCCTGTCCCAGATTTGTATGATCTCAACTATGCAACTCACGTCAGCTACGTTGGCTGGATGCCGAACGTCTCTCAGGGTGTCATGTCTGGTACAACGGGGCGATCGTTCGCCGTTGAGGCAC
>CAUSLX010000063.1:0-3847 GCA_963532505.1 uncultured Candidatus Saccharibacteria bacterium
GGAAGTTCAGTCACGTTAGTTTTTAAAAAAACTGCTCGCTTTTTATCATCCCAAACCACAAATTCTGCCTTACCGTTCCGAGATGCATTTTCTGAATGGCGCGCAGTCGGCTCTGATATCCAAACTATCGAATCACCCAATCGCGCAAAGTGCAGCGGCGTTACCAGAGGTGTCCTATCAACATTCACCGTTGCCAACGCACCAACTTCGACTGTATCTAATATTTCTTTCGCTAATTCGTTCATATCATCAACTCCCATTACTTCGTGGTATTAACTTCGTAACTAGTGTTTGTGCTTTCAAAGAAATTCACCAATTCCAGAGTATCGTTGGCAGCTGCCATCCATTTGGCTGGATTTGGCACGTTATATTCAGGTTCAAAACCTAATTCTTGCAAGCGACGGTCAGTCATATGCATAACATACTGATTGACATAATCAGCATTCAATCCCAAAATTCCCTTTGGTAGCATATCCTTATTGTAAGCCTTCTCAAGCTCCACTGCCTGCAGAATCAAGCCACGGATTTCTTCTGCAAATTCCTGTGTTTGCAATTCTGGGTTCTCGTCCAAAATTGTCAAAAGCAAATTGATACCAAACGTCAAGTGAAGATTTTCATCGCGAGTAATCCAGTCCAGCAGCGAGCCGACATTGCGCAACAAATTACGTTGACGGAAACTCATGCCAACCATAAAGCCCGAATAGAACCAAATTCCCTCAAGCACAATGTTATACGCCACCAAAGATCTAACAAAGTCCTTCTTGCCTTCCAGCGAATAAATATCCAAATTCGGATCAAGCATCACGTCCAAATGTTTATTCTGGAAGTCAGCCTTATCCGCCAATGATTTTTTACCAAATCCCGCAGCATAAATTTCCTCGCGATCAAACGGAAATGTCTCAATAATGTACTCAAACGTCATGAAGTGATTGGCTTCTTCCCACATCTGTTTTGATAAATATAGTTGAGCTTCCGCCGCGTTCACATATGGATAAATACCGAACGCCAATGACTTATTGATCAATAACTCGTTTGGATTCAAATAGCTAATAACTGTTTTCAATGCGTGTTTTTCATCGTCTGACAGTTTTTCAAAATCTGCCAAATCCTGCACTAATTGAACTTCGTTTGGAAACCACGTGTTAGCCACTGCTTGATTATAAAGATCATACGCCCAAGGGTAACGAATTGGGTGAAGTGACAATCCATCGCGTAATCCTGAACCTAAAATTCCCATCTTAATTTCCTCCTTTATTTATTAATTTTCGCAAATCCAAATCCGCGCACTTTACTATTTGTGCGGACTTTTTGTTCTGCAATTTTATCAACTGAAACTGTCGTTTGCTCCGACTGATGACGCGGCTTAACGTGCAGGTAATATGTCGTTTTCAAGCCACGCTTCCACGCTTCCGAATAAATCTTCACATATTCATCAATGTCTCGCGTCTCCAGGTACATATTTCGAGAAATCGCCTGATCAACCCACTTCTGAGCCCTAGCCGCCACCTCAATAAACGCGTACGGACTGAGCTGGAAGCTTGTTTTATAAACATCCTTGATGTTTTGCGGAATGCCATCAATATCTTGAATATCGCCTTGCGCTGCAAAAATCTCATCCTTCAAATTGTCCCACAATCTAAGTTTCTTCAAATCGCGAACTAAATTATGGTTCACTTCCAAAAACTTACCATTCAAAGTTGAACGACTAAAGATCTGTGCGAATTGCGGATCAATTCCAGGAGTCGTTCCCGCCACGTGACCAATATTAGCCGTCGGCGCAATTGCCATAAGAGTCGCATTTCGCATTCCCTTCTTCACCTTCTTTCGCAAACCATCCCAGTCCAGTCGCGTCTTTTGGTCTATTTTCACCTTCACGCCGCGATCTTTCGACAGCTTATCAACCGTATCAATCGGAAGAATTCCCTTGCTCCAGCCACTGCCTGCGAATGTTGGATAACTGCCCAATTTTTCCGCCAAGTCAGCTGACTGATCGATGGCGTGATAGCTAATAAACTCCGTCAATTGATCAACCAAATCATACGCTTCTTTTGATTCGTAGCAATAGCCCAACTTCTCCAACACGTCAGAAAGACCCATAATTCCCAGGCCAATCGCTCGAGTTTGCTGATTCGAATGCATCGCTTCTGGAATTGGCGTTTGAGTGATGTCGCACAAATTGTCCAATTGTCGCACTGCCGCACGAGCCGCTTCTTTCAATCTATCCCAATCCCAAGTCTTATCCTCACCGATGAATGCCGACAAATTGATACTCACCAAATTACACGTTGCAATGTTGTTTTTATCCTGTGGCAGTGTAATTTCCGTACACAAGTTACTGAGATGAATCGTGCCAGTATTGTTATTCAATGCTCGCACGTTAATCGTGTCTTTCCAAGTCAGCCACGGATGTGATGTCGCCTGCAAACTGGTCAAAATGCGCTTAAACTGCTGACGTGCCGAAACTTTATCAAACGCACGCAATTTCCCAGCTTCTGCCATCTTGATATATTCTTTATATCGTGCTGAAAACACTTCACCATATAATTCCGTCAAATCTGGAGTTTCTGCTGGATCAAACAAATACCAATCTTGATCTTTCTCTACTCGCTTCATAAATTCGTCAGAGATAAATACCGCGGTATTTGCAAATCTAGTTCTTAGATATGGGTCACCAGAGTTTTGACGAAGGTCAACAAATTGATCAAAATTAAGATGCCAGTTTTCCATGTAAATTGCAGCCGCACCAGCCTTTTTACCCTTACGAGAAACCGCAAAAAGTGCCGTATCAATCATCTTCATAAATGGAATTGGGCCAGTCGATTCAGTATTGGTGGTTTTAACTGGACTACCCGCCGCACGTAACTTTGTAAAACCAATGCCAATTCCGCCCGTGCCTTTAGCAATCCACATCGTGTCGCGAACAGCCTTAGCAATTGATTCCATATCATCATCGACATTAAGCAAGAAACAGTTACTGAGCTGCGGGAACGAACCGCCAGCGTTAACTCGCGTTGAGCCGCCTGGGACGTATTCCAAATTGCTCATGTGATTATAAAACTCAATCGCTGCAGTCGTTGGATCAGATTCGTTATAACTAAGCCCCATAGCAATACGCATGTGCGTAAACTGAGGTGTTTCAATTGGTGAGCCGTTTTGTTTACGAAGAGCGTAGCGGTTTTTATTGGTCACCACACCCAAATATTTACTCAAATCATCACGCGCTGGATCAAGTTCCGCCGCCAGCTTTTTCAGATCAAACCGTCCGTCAGCCATGCGCTTATCCAACAATCCTTCTTTTACCGCCGCCTTAACGAACTTCGGAAATTCGCGCGCATGAAGCTTTTTCAATTCTTCCGCCGTCTCGTAATCGCCCAAAATCTGCTTATAGACAGTTTTCAGTAATAATCGTGCCGCAATTTTATCGTAATCTGGATCGTCCTTAACGTTTTGTAAAACTGTTTGAATGACAGCCTCGTCTAGCTGTTCGGTCGTAATTCCATCAAATAATGTCAATTGCAATTCAGTCGCAACTTGAACGACCTTAGAAATTTGGTCCGGCAAGCCTTCGCACGCCTTTAAAATAGCCGTGTTAATTTTATTAGCATCAAACGGTTCTTTTGTTCCGTCGCGTTTGACTACGTTAATTTCTTTCACATACCCTCCTTAATTTACCCTCTTAAAAACAAACCACCAGCACCTCATCTGGTGGCTTATCTTCGTAGCTTGTGTTTTTGTTTATTTATGGGCTCGCTATATATATAGCGTACAATAATAACTATAGCCGCTATATCTAGTGTTTTGCAAGCTATTTAGTAAAAATTACAACCTATTTTTGCTATAATCAGAT
>CAUSLX010000064.1:0-3648 GCA_963532505.1 uncultured Candidatus Saccharibacteria bacterium
CCCCCCCCCCCCCCCCCCCCCCCCCCCCCCCCCCACCGGGCTCGCCCCCGCCCAAACGCGCACGACCGGCCAAATGCTTGGCATTATTGCAGCAGCAGCCGACGCGGACGAGGCGTTTTCAGTTTTCATACTGCTTACTAGCGATATGACTAGCCTGCAACAACAAACATACAAGCGCGCGCTTGCTGCTATGGATACGTTCAATGTCTGCGACGAGCATGACGAGATGCGTTTTCTTGAAGTCGGCGAACGCAAGCCCTCGCTTATTATACTAAAGAAGAATCAGAGTATTCTCAAAAAATGGCTAGGTCTGATTCGACAGTCCAGCTTCTTGAAGGGACGTCCGATTTTTATCGTTGATGATGAGGCCGACGCGGCTAGCCTCAACACTCAGGTTAACAAAAAAGAGCAAAGTACGATTAATAAACGTCTTGACGCAATTATTGGCTTGTCTACCAGTAGTTTTTATTTGCAAGTTACGGCTACGCCTCAGTCTCTGCTTCTGCAAACCAAAGAATCTGGCTGGCAGCCAAGTTTTGTACATTATTTCCCGCCGGGTAAAGGTTATCTTGGCGGAGAGTTCTTTTATAGTAAGCCCAAACCATTTACGTGCCGGTACACTGCCGACGATGAACTGAGCACCCTGCTCGATACCGAAGACACGCCGGATGGTATGAAACGTGCAATTGAGACATATCTTGTTACGTGCGCGCATATTGTCTTAAAAAACAACGCGAAAGTCTGTAATTTTCTTGTACACCCGAGCGTCCGCAAGGACGACCACGAACGTATACGCGGAAAGATTAAAAAATACGTGCAATATATCTTTGCTAATATTGAAACGCCGACAGTAAAAGAGTTGTTGAAATCCGCATGGGAGGACTTGCAGCAATCAAGGCCAGATATTCTGCCTCTTGTTGAAATTATGGACTTTTTAGGTAAGAGAACACTGCCAATAAACGTTTATAAACTCAACTCCAGCCCAGATGGTAGCTCGCGCAAGACATTTGATACCGGCTTCAGTATCATTGTCGGCGGCAACAGCCTCGGAAGAGGGGTTACGTTCAAATGTCTGCAAACGGTTTACTATTGCCGGTCGGCGAAAACTCCGCAAGCCGATACATTTTGGCAGCATTGCCGCATGTTCGGCTATGATCGCGACCCTATGCTTATGCGCGTATTTATTCCCGAACCGCTATTTTTCCTCTTTGCAGAAATAAATGCCTCAAACGAAGTGCTTATTAAGCAAATTGAAGACGGTAAGATCGACGAGATTCAAATTATTACAAATACCAAACTCAAACCAACGCGCAAATCTGTTGTCGACCAAGAAAAATACAACCTAATTGTCGGTGGCGTGGATTATTTCCCTCCTCGTCCAGACCAAGGCGACGCAATTGATACGGACAATATTCTGGAATCATTTGCCGGCGAGGGCGTTCACGACATTAGTATCGATGACGCGATTACTATTTTGCGGTCATTTAAGTCTGACCCGGGCAACGATTGGTCAATGCCTGCGTATATTAACGCCCTGCAGAGCATTAAACCGCACAAAGAGCTGTTAAACGCCGTTAAGCTAATTGTTCGGCGCGGCCGCAATATTAGTAAAGGAACTGGAACATTACTTTCAAGCGACGACCGCGCGCTGGGCAGAAAATATCAAGAAGTGTCCGTCATTACGCTTTACCGGCTCAATGGAAATAGAGAGAACGGCTGGGACGGGCATCCGTTTTGGGTGCCAAATATAAAACTGCCGGCAGGTAAGGTATTTCACCGCATTGATTAGAGGTTTGACGTATGTCTTATATGTTTTCTTCCCAGAAACGCAGCGAGATAATGTCTCACATACGCTCTAAGAATACGGAAGCTGAGAGGATTACGTTTCGATATCTGCGTAGGAATAAAATATACTTTCAGAAGCATTATACTCGCACAGCGGGCAAGCCGGATATCGCTCTGCCAAGGAGAAAGAAAGAGGTTTTTATAGACGGTGATTTTTGGCATGGGCGCGAATTACGAGAGAATTGTTGCCAGCCGTCCGAAAGGCGATTACTGGCCTAAAAAGATTGCCTGCAATATGGAGGGAGCGCGATGCTAAAAACCGCGCCGAGCTGCAGCAAGCTGGCTGGCGGGGCAGTGTGCTAGGCGTCGGGACTGAGCTACGCCTCAGTCCTCGAAAAAGGTTCTAGCTTCGTGGTAAACTAGCTCCAAAAAATAACCTCACATTGAAGTGAGGTTATTTTTTGGAGGGCCAGGAGGGGCTCGAACCCTCGACACCCTGCTTAAGAGGCAGGTGCTCTAACCAGCTGAGCTACTGGCCCACGATTTCATTATACAACAATTAATAAAAATGTCTACCGTTTTATTGAAAATAATTTATCGGTGTAAACAAATTGTCGTAAAACTTGGGGCGAATGATGGGGTTCGAACCCACGGCCTCCGGAGCCACAATCCAGCGCTCTAACCAAACTGAGCTACATCCGCCATGATCCAAGTCTCTCAAATTATAGCACACACTATATCTGTACTCAAGATGGTAAAATTGCTATACTTAATGACAATGAGAGAACTAAATGGCTCAGAATTAGCTGGATTTATCAAGGAGCGCCAGGCAAAACAGGTGCGAGCTTTAAGGCAGGCTTGGCACATTAATCCTCGTTTGGCAATTGTTACTGATGTCGAAAATCCAGTTATTGAAACGTACATGCGTTTGAAGCAGAGGTATGGCGCTGATATTTTGATTGACGTGGAGATTCATCGAGTCCCTGCGGGCGGTGCTTTGGGGGTGATTCAAGAATTGAACAATCGAGACGATGTTCAAGGAATAATTCTGCAATTGCCGATTAGTAATTCTGATCAGACTGAGGAACTACTCGAGAGTATTCGAGAAGATAAAGATGTTGACGGTCTGCGTAAAAAGGCGATTTTTCAGGCGGCTACACCAACGGCTATTAGCTGGCTGCTGGCTGGATATGGCATTGACTTGAAGGGTAAGAAAGTCGCAATTGTCGGACGAGGTCGTTTGGTTGGTGCGCCTCTTGAGAAAATGTGGCTAAAGTCTGGCGTTGATGTGACGGTTTTTGAAAAAGGTGACGATTTATCTCAATTGATAAATTACGATATTATCGTGTCGGCAACTGGGGTGCCGGGGTTAATTACAAGCCAAATGATTAAACCTAAGGCTGTGGTTGTCGATGCGGGAACAGCGTCGGAAAATGGAAAAATTGTTGGCGACGCATCTAAAGAAGTGCGTCAGCGCAATGATGTAATTATTACACCAAAAAAAGGCGGAGTTGGTCCATTAACGGTTTCTGCGCTGTTTGATAATGTAATTACGGCTTGTCTAAAAATTGCGAATCAATCAAAAAATTAAGCAGCTTTTATGGCAGCTTTGACTTGCTCGACAACTTGGCGAGGCGTGAGGTTTGCTTTTACGATGTAGCTATGAATTCCTAATTTCTTCAAATCGTGCGGAGCTTCTTCTTCGCCGAGATTAGTGAGGACGATAACGGGAATAGTTTTTCCCCAATCTTTAGACCTAATTCGTTTCAAAGCTTCCGCGCCGTCCATTTCCGGCATTTGTAAATCTAGCAAAATAATATCTGGCTGAAACTTTTCGACTACTTCTATGCCAATTTGTCCGTT
>CAUSLX010000065.1:0-3628 GCA_963532505.1 uncultured Candidatus Saccharibacteria bacterium
CAAACTCATCATCGGTCCAAAATCCCGCACGCTCATTCTCACGGCATCTTTTGTCGCCTTAACCGAAACCTTAATCTCCGATCCGTCCTCCGTATACGCCAGCGCATTATTCAAAAAGTTCGCTAAAATTCGCCCCAAAAGTGTTCGGTTCGCCAATATCAATTGACTATTTCGACTACTCTTAGGCCAGCTAACTTTTCGTCCATAAAGTATTGCATTGAACTTTGTTTCCATCGCTACTTGCTGGCATAAAGCCAACGGATTAACCGGTTCAAGCGGAAATAACGACGGCGTTAAATTAGCTGAATTTGCCAAATCAATCGTAAGCTGTAACGCCTGCTCAGAAGTCCGAATAATTCGTTGCTGGATCTGAGTTTTATCGACAGAACTGGTTAAATCGTCGTCCAACAGTAGCGCCAGTTGCCTAATCAAAGCCAGCGGCGTTTTCAGCTCGTGTGCCGCCACCAAAACGCTCGGCAATCCCCCAAAATCAGCATCACTCCACTCTTTACCTGCCATACAATTCTAGTATAGCAAACATGTACTGAGTTTTTCTATTCAGAGATTTTTACAGTGCTCAATATAGTCTGAAAATCTGGCTTAAACGTATCCGCGTCGGTTGAAAAACGAATAGTTTTATCGCGAACTTTCATCAAAACCACAGAGCCGCGCAATTCTTTCTCAAAAGTACCGTCAATCCGAGTTGCTGAAATTCCATTAAACTCAGTACTACTTGAGGTCAATTCACCCTTCTTTAGTCGTGATTGATAATCATTCAGCACCGTATCCATATTCTTGTTGATAATCTCCAGCCTTAATGCAAATCGACTAGACTTATTAGTTACCGAAGGAACTAAAACTGGGTGAAAGTAAGCTTTGTAGTCACCTCTGTCGCTGCCGTCATTTGCTACATATACACTCCAATCTTTTGGATACATAAACGATACTCGACCATATTCAGTAGGGCCAACAAATTCAATACGCGTGTTTTTTGCTAATTCAGAAAATCTCCTCTGGTCTAATTCGGCTTGTTCGCTCTTACCCTTAGCAACTTCAATTGCCACCTTACTATTAACATCGCTTTTTTCTCGGGAATATTGCATATATGCCCAAATTGCCAAAGATCCAGCAATCAAAAACAATATCAGACAGCCGATTGTGCCGACCATCCAGCCATTAACTGAGCCGCGCTCACTCTTATCTCTCGTCATCATATTGTAAAGTATAGCTTATGCTTTAATTGATGTAAAGATCTTACTCAGCGTTAAAATCCTCACTAAGAACCTCGATATCATGTCGCATATCTTCCAGCGTGGCAGTAATTTTTTTCGATAGCTCTCTCGCCTCGATAAACCTCTGTTTTGCCTCATCCAGATTAAAATCATCGCCTTGAAACCACGCGATTTGCTCGTTCAATTCAGCCATCATTTGCTCAATTGTCATATCGTTGTTCACTACTCTCAATCCTCGCTTTCATAATTATATCTTTTGTTGTAATCTCTACAATATTACCAATCTGTAAATCACCCTTGATCATTGCATAGCCACGACGTAGCGCCATTTCCGGGTCATACTCAGCGATGACTTTTTGTTGCGACAATGTTGCATTTACAGCCGCATCCACACGACTTGACCACTGTTTTAGCGCTTCTTTTTGCAACATTGTTGCATTAAGCGACTGTTCTTCGATAGCTCTACAAATTGAATCTTTCGCGTCAATTAGCCTGTAATGCAAATGCCGAATCACTTCTCGCTTATCAGGAAACAGCAATTGCGCGGCGTTACTCGGCGTAGCTGCGCGAACGTCCGCTGCCAAATCGCACAAACTCTCATCAATCTCATGACCAATTCCAGTCATTGTTGGAATGCGACTACTCGCCACTGCGCGCACCAGTTTTTCATCGTTAAAACTCGCCAAATCCTCCGCACTGCCACCGCCACGAATCAAAACAATCGCATCTGGGGATTCTGACATTTGATTAAAATATGATATTGCTCGAACAGCTTGATCTGCAGCATTCGCACCCTGCACATTAACGTTGGCGACTATGAATTTCACGCCGCCCCAACGCTCACTGGAAATTTTCATAAAGTCAGCATATCCCGCCGCTTTTGTACTGGAAATAACAGCCACCCTCTGAGGATATTGCGGTAATGGACGCTTTCTTTCAGAATTAAACAAACCCTCAACTGTCAATTTTTGCTTCAAAAGCTCAAAACTTCGCTTCAAACTTCCCTTGCCTAATGGGCGAATCTCTTGAACGTTCAGACTAAAGGCACCATTATCCCTAAGCGCCGGCATCGCTCGAACGACAACTTTCATTCCATCTTCAATTGGCGTACGTAAATTGCTAAAACCAACAAAACACCGAACCAGCCCGTCGTCATCTTTCAGATCGAAAAAAGCGTATTTCGGAGGATAAGACTTGAAACTAGAAACCTCGCCCTCAACTTCAACCATCCCAGCGAAAGCCACGTCAAAAGTTTGATTGACAACTGCTATGAAATTGCTAACACTAAACCTGGGAATCATCTGGCTTGCCGTATTTAATCAGTGCGTGTTGATAGAAAATATAGCCAAAGATAATCGTACCAGTAAGTAAAATTGCTCGTGTCAGAATTATTCCAGCAATCGCCAAATCTGGCGGAGTACCTGCCATACTTAAGAAAATAATCATAATAGTTTCATAAACGCCGGTTCCTCCGGGAGTAAACACGACAATCGCTGCCAATCCCGCCACACCGTATCCAACCATCAAAATCGCCGGATTAACAAAAACACCCAGCGACAGAAACGCCACAGCAAACATCGCTACGTCAAAAACAGTATAAACAGTTCCCCAAATCATCGGTTTTATCAGAAGTTTCGGATGATTGGACAAATCTTGAAAATCGTCCTGCATATCAACAAAAAACTCTTCGACTTTCTTTGACTTCATTACTCGACGTTTTTTACCTAAAGTGGCAATTTTTACTAGCGCATTAATAAACCTCGACAGCCCAGCCGCAGTCGCCTGCATACGACGCTTTGACGAAAACACGAAAATCAGACCAAACGTCAGCGCCAAAACCACGATAATCAGCAAGAAACTTGCCGCAACGATATAACGATTAACCTTACCATCAATAGCCAGCGCCAACACAGCAATCACCAACAAAACCAAAAGCGACAAAAATCCCGTAACGTAACGAATCACCTGCGCAAATGTCGAACGCGCCGAACTCACGCCAAGTTTATGCATTCGCCACGTGGTATACGAAATCCCACTAACTCCACCCGACGGAAAAATGTGATTGACCAAATTAAGCTCCAGCGCAATCCTCGTCTGCTCCAGCCTGGAAATATGATGAATCAGATTCTTCTCTCTTAAATACGAAAAAATCATCTCGCCGCCAGCGAAGTACACGATAATCTGAAACGGCAATAGTAAGAATAATAGCCATAAATCCGCGTGCAAAAACAAATTCCACGCTTTCACGAGCTCATGCCGAGATAGAAAAATTATTATCGCCAAAACCACCAACGTCAAAACGCTCATAATGGCTCGTGGCGATTTCAACAATTGCAACACCTTCGGTAACATAACCTTCATTATACCACGATAAATGTTATAATTACGACATGTTT
>CAUSLX010000066.1:0-3466 GCA_963532505.1 uncultured Candidatus Saccharibacteria bacterium
GGCGTTTTGCTATCTAGCAAAAATGCGGTGTAAATAGTATAATCATGACAAGCGTTCAACGCCAGACCTAAACCGTACCTTGTGCGGCATGGTTGAATAATCCACAAAGAGAAACAGCTCGTCATGAGTACTTCTCTTTGTGGTCGCGTTGGGAAACCTTCGCGGGTGGTCGAAAGACTGCCGCTCGTGGCGAGCTTTTTGTGTATCGCCATATATTAACACTCAAGAAGGGAGAAGATGGCGCATTATGAACACACTTAAATCAATCGGTGGAACATTGCTTGGAATCGCGATATTTATCGGGATTATAGTTGCAACTGTTCTGTTTTTCACTCTTGGTGCAAAAGTGGCGTTTACTATCGCACCATTCATCAACTGGCTTGCCGGAATACTTTTTGCTATTAATCTGCTGCTCTTGTTTTTCGCAATCATACCAAAAGCAAGAGGTATCGTAGGCTTGATTATCTATATTTCATCATATGTCTACGGCTTGTCGGCTTGGATATATGGACTAGCAGTTACTCTTGCACTATGGGGATGGATTGCTGTTATTATCGGGCTCTTCCTTGGCGGCGTCGGTGTTGTTCCGATTGGTATGCTGGCGGCAATATTCAATGGTCATTGGGGTATATTCTGGACATTATTGCTTACAGCAGTTCTGACGTACGGTGCAAGAATAATTGGCTATGCGTTAGCAAATAGCGCGGACTCGAAAGACGAATCCATAGGTGATGAAATTATAGACATTGAGCCAGAAAATGACGGCAAACGAACATGGGGAGATTTAGAATAATGCAACTTCCACAATCAAAGGCGCGCCAAACTTACATTGAGCAAGTCAAAGTTATTGAAGCAAACCTAAAAGACGCAACATCGGGCGAAACTAACAAATCACTACTGTTGCTGGTGCAGAAGCGACTTGACTCACTAGCAGAAAAGTATCAATTCAGTGAAGAAATTGGTACCGCCCGCTATAAGCTCTACGAATTGCAGGCATTAGTTCATTATTTTAGTGGTCATGATGATGATGCGCTTGATTTTATCAACCAAGCGATAGAAACACGCGGCGAAACGTATGCTAAAGCAGAAAAACTCAAAAAGCAACTATCGCTTGGCGATTCTTATCTTTCAAAAACCACTAATCCTGACAAAATGACAAAACAGCAACGACGAGATCATAAAATCGGACTTGAGGGCTGGCTGGCACTGTTTATCGTAGGGCAGTTTTTGGCATTACTCATAACTGTATTTAGATTTTTCGGAGACGGATTTACTTCGTCTTCAGATATAGACGCGCTGAATCAATATCAGGCTGGTCTTGGTGATACACTGCAAGCTCTAACAACTTTTGAAAATGTCGCCATTTTCGTATACGTAGCACTCATTATTACTACGCTTGTGCTTTTATTCCGTAATCGTAAATTAGCAAAGCCGTTCGCCATAGCAACGCTGATATTCGCGGCAGTCTACGGAATCATAGATTATGCTATTGCGTCATCTGTTTTTGAGTCGTCTGGACTTGCTGGAAATGCCGAGATACAGTCAATGATGAGCAAATACAGTGGTGATGTAGGAAGGGCGGTAATAGGTGTGTTCATTTGGGTTCCGTACTTCCTCGTATCAAAACGAGTAAAAAGGACGCTTACAAAATGACACAGCACAAAGAAGATTACTCGTGGGTTTATATTGGACTTGCTGTTCTTATTGGTGGAGCAATTTTGTATTTCCTCTTTTTCTCGTCTGCTTCTGGCTATGTCAAGGTTAAGTATCGTGATGATAAAGTAAACATTTCCTCGAGCAATTTTGAACCGCTCGACAAGTCGGACTCAACCGTTAAAGGCGCATGGTACGACAGCGGAAACGAGTACATGGTCATCAGACTGGGTGGGACATATTATCATTACTGCGGTATGCCGGGTAGTGTATGGGAAGGCTTAAAAGCCACTTCATCTCCATACGACTACTATCAAGACGATATAAAAGGTAACTTTGACTGTCGTGAAAATCCTGTTCCGAGGTATGAGTAATGAAAAATACCATTACAATCAACAAATACTTACTTGTCGGACTTATTATCGCCGCGCTAGCGGGTGGCAGCTATGCTGGATTTTATTTCACCTCTGAGCATTATAAGGAAAGAGAAGCGAGCGAGTTGCGTAAGGAAGCCGAGACAGATGAGAAAAATCTCATTTGCGAGGCGCGCGTCCAGCGCGGTAAAACTGGTGATATCAAGAGTGATTATTTCATTTTTGAGCGTAGCGCGAAAAAAGATGATTGTGAAAAGTTTATAGATTATAAGAATATCCCAGAAGATACTGAAAGTTATTGGCTCGGGTTTTAAGGAGGATATATGCAGTTGCCAAAAGATAGTACACATAAAACCACAAAACACATAGAACACTCCAAGCAGAAGAAGCAAACATGGGTTGTTGTTCTAGCGATAATCGCCATTATAGTTAGCCTTGCAAGCGCGGGATTCTCTGCGTTTGTGTACTTCAATACGCCACTCCAAATTCATAACTACGTGCAGTCGCACAAAGATGAGTTAAAAGGTGCGGATGGACGTGATGGTGTTGACGGTATGGATGGGCGCAACGGCACAAATAGCTACTCGCCGACCCACTGCAGTAGTTACGACTATGGATATGGCTACTCATCAACTAACTGCTACTAGATGAGTTATAGGAGAGACATAAGATGAGTAAACAGCTTGATAACAATAAGGCAGACTGGGCGGCTATTACAGCTAGGGCAAGTCTAGGCGCAATTCCTGTGGCGGGTAGCTTTTTGGCAGAAATTGCAGGAACTTTAATTCCTAATCAACGAATTGATCGAATTGTTAAGTTTGTCAATGAGCTTAATGATTGACTGGAGAGCATACCACAAGAGGCAGTTGAAAGACTACGAAACAATGAACAGTTTATTGATTTAGTAGAAGAGGGTTTTATACGAGCTTCTCGCGCAGCCTCGGATGAACGACGTAAGTATATTTTAAATATTTTCCAAAATGGCATCTCCGACGATGATGCAGACATCAATAATGCGAAGTATCTTTTAGGTTTACTCTCAGAGATTAACGATAATGAGGTGATTTGGTTACGTTATTTTCATGAACGTTCGATCAACGACAAGAGTCAATTTCGAGAACTACATAAAAATGTACTCGAGCCCGTAGTTGTTGTGCTAGGCTCTAATAAAGAAGAACGGCAAAGAGGTGCCCTTCAAGATAGTTGTAAGGAACATCTGGAGCGTCTTGGTTTAATTAGACACAACATTAGAATGAACAAGGACCTGGGTGTTCCAGAATATAATAAATTCACCAACAAACCCGAAGTTTCGTATTCACAGACCACAACTTTGGGCGATATGCTATTAGAGAATATAGGCTTAATTGACGAGAGCGCGTAGCGCGGCGGCTGTGCCGCCTGAGCGAAGCCCTAACGCCTCTACCATTTATGGTAGTTGA
>CAUSLX010000067.1:0-3433 GCA_963532505.1 uncultured Candidatus Saccharibacteria bacterium
TGGTGTGCGCAAAATCTCCGTCGTTCGTCATGAGAATCAGCCCGGAGCTGTCTTTATCCAGGCGACCAACGGGTTTTAAGTGATGAAGGTTTTTTGGTAGCAATTTGTAGATTGTCGGAACGCCGCCCTGAGAGGCGCGCGAACATAAGTATCCTGTTGGTTTATGTAGGATAATGAGCTGTTTGGACTTCAATTCTAGCAATTTGCCGTTGTAGGAAATTTTATTTACGTCAGAAATCTGTTGACCCAATCTGGCGGGCTGACCGTCAATAGTAATCTTCCCTTTTTCTATCAATTCGTCGGCTTTTCGGCGAGAAATACCCAAGCACAGCGCCACGAATTTATTGAGGCGCCAAGATTCTTGCTTTGTGTCTGGGTTTATCATTGTTGTGGATTTATCGGTGAAAATTGTGTCGGCTGAGGAGTTTCTGACGGTTGATGTGGGATACTTTGCTCTTGAGGTTGTGTTTGGGTGAGAGGCATCGAGTTAACTTGCTCAATAGGATTTGATGTTGACTGCGGCGCTGGAATTGGTTGCGGCGCTGGAGTTTGCGCTGGCTGAGGCTCTGGAGTTGGCTGAGAAATTCTCTGTGTATTGTCTAATTCTTCTGCCATAAGTTTAGAGATATCTACAGAATTCTGAGAATCGTCAGCTGGTAAAGGTTGAATAATGCGATCACCAAGCCCTGAAGGTCGCGGCGCAGGTGATGAAAATGGCGCCATGGGTTGTGGTAGGTTTGCTGGTTGCTGCTGAGGTGTCGGAATTGGTTGCGGCGCTGGAGTTTGCGCTGGCTGAGGTAGTGGCTGTGGCGCTGGAGCGAATGCTTGTTGTGGATGTTGTTGTATAAGTGGATTTACTACAGGAGCTATTGGTGTTGCAGCGGGGGCAGCTGGTTGCGGTGACAATGAAGAGACGTCAGGCCTAGTAACTGGCTGTGGCGCTGCTGGAGTTGGCTGAGGAGTTGGGGCGACTGGTTCATATGTGTGAGCTGGCTGTGAAACTGGCACTGGATTTGTGCCGACTCCCGGAAGGTCGCCCAGGGCTTCGTGGACTGCTCTCACAACGTCCTCTATTCCCACCTGAGATTTCACCAAGTATTTATCAGCACCAAGCTGCTCGCCACGTTTTCGCTGATCTTCTGATGACAGTGCGGTCATGATAATCACCTTAACGTCTTTTGTTTCTGTCGTCGAGCGTAAAATGTCCAACATATCAAATCCGGAAATTTTCGGCATCATCACGTCGCTTAAAATTAATCGCGGACGTTCTTTAATTGCCATGGCTAGAGCTTCTTCGCCGTCGCCCGCCGAAACGATATCGTAGCCCTCCGCCAAAAGTCGTACACCGTAAATCTCGCGTAAACTTTTGTCGTCCTCAACCAATAAAATTTTTGTCATATGTTTATACTATACTGAAGTTTTGACAAAAAATCCATAGTCCTTATGGCTATTATTCGCGACCAGGTATGGACAATTGCTGGCGCTTTCTTCGCAATTCTTCCTCAATTTCAGCCAGCGTTGGCTCGGAAGAATTTCTGGCTGGTTGTGGAATTTCTGGCTGGGTCGTCGGGATTGCGGGTGTGATTGGATCTGAATTCTCTGAAGTTGCGATTTCGGCTGGATTTGAATCGACAATCTCGCTATTATTTTCAATTGCGACATCTTCCGTCTTCTTTTCTGTGGCAATTTCAATTTTTTCTGGTGAGAGAGAATCTGGCGCTGGATCTTCAGATTTTTCAATTTTCGCAGATTCCAAGCGTTGTTTTGCGTCCGAACTGCTCATGCGAGGAATTTCCAAATAGAACGTACTTCCCTCTTTATACTTGCTTTCAACTCGCAAGTTTCCAGACATCGTCTCGGCTAAGCGGCGGCTCAAATATAGCCCCAAGCCAGTTCCGCCAATTTCTCGCGTGTCGGAATTGTCCACTCGATAAAATTTCTGGAATAAATGCGGAATATCTTCGGCTGGAATGCCAATGCCGCTATCTTTTACGCTTACAGAAATCTGTTTATCGTCGCCGGTAACATTAACGACAACTTCGCCCGATGGCGTGTATTTGATGGCATTCTCAATTAAATTACTGACAACTTCCCGAAAATGGTCAGGGTCAATATTGGCATAAAAAATCGGCTGCAATGATTTCTCTTTACCCTCATCAATTATATCTGGCATGAAGATATAATTGAGCTGCTTTTCATCAGCTTTTGTTGCCAAACCATCAAAAATATCCTTCAAAAATTCGTTTATGTTGATGATCTTCGGGTTATTTTTCATTCGCCCGTCTTCAACTTTGCTGATATCAAGGAGATCTTGGAATAACCGTCCCAAATGCTGGGCTGACTCGTGAGCTTTGGTAATGAAATCTCGCGCCTTTTCGTCAATATGTGCGGTGGCTGGATTTAACGCCAGACCTAAATAGCCCTCAATTGACGCAACTGGCGTGCGCATCTCGTGGCTGGCGGTGGAGATGAACTCGGCTTGCTCGCGCTCCTCGGCCTTTTCTTTGGTGATGTCGCGGAAAACTACGATAATTCCTTCGCCGTCCGTGCCGACTGGAGAGCTGACGATTGAAACTAAAATTCGCTTTTCGGAGCTGGTCAATAGGAATAATTTATCGTTATGAGTTGGTTGGTTTTTTGATAAAGATTGGGCTATTGGATTCTCGAGATCTTCTACGTCTTTTCCGTCTGAGGTAACGAGTTTTAAGACGCTTTTCCAGTTGAGTCCGAGCGCGTCGCCTTGGTCCCAGCCGATAATCTGTTGGGCGGATGGATTTATCAGTTCGATGTTGCCGTCTTTGGAGATCGCCAGAACACCGTCGTCGATGGCATTAATCACCACATCAGACTTACTTTCAACGGCGGAAAGTTTATTCTCCAAGCTGGATGTATTGTCGTCAGTTTTTTGGCGGCGAACCCATAGAACAAGGCTAAAAATCAAAGGTAAAAATCCGAAGAATAGGTAGCCGATGATGAATTGTATGTTTATTCCCTGTTGAACGCTGGTGGCTATAATCTGTAAAATAACCAAAAGCCCCATTATTCCTGAGATTATTGCGCCGAAAAATCCTGCGAAAATTGCCACGATAATCCACATAACTAGGAATGGCGAAACGACTCCGCCACTGGTAATTATGGTGGTTACGGCGACAGCGACGGTTAACAAATATACAAAAATTCCGATTTCAGTTTCGTGTTTTCTGGGAAGCCAAAAACATAAAATCAGCACAATTAAACTACCGATTCCTGCCACGCCAGCCGCCAAATCTGAGACCGATAATCCGATTGGCAATTGATAACCAGTCGGTATAAATCGCGCCCATGCGTATAAAAGAATGATTGTGAAACAACTCATTAGCGCCACTTCACACAATCTCCTTAGCCAAAATCTGGAAATTGCGTGAGGCTTAAAGTAAATCCCGCCCTTTTTCAT
>CAUSLX010000068.1:0-3422 GCA_963532505.1 uncultured Candidatus Saccharibacteria bacterium
AGCCGCAGTTGTCGCATAATTTGATTGATTATGTGCAGAGTCTATTTTTAAAAATAAGGACTTGCTAATTTTTTGATAACGCTGTGTTTATGGATTTCAAGAGCGGGTCAGAGAGGAATTGATGCTGAGTAAAATTGTTGCGCTTTGTCATATCGACCAGCGTCACGTTGGGGCGAACGGTGTCTGGTCTTGCTGGTTTTGTCATTGTAATGATTGGCGTGTTTGATTTTTTTGCAACGTAATAGTCTGCAACTGCTGGAGTAGCGCTACCCAGAATTAGCTTGCCGCGATGTTGATTCGTAAGAACTGAGGCGACGCGAAGGGCTGAATATCGAGGGGACTGCTCCTGCTTGAAACTTGGTTCGTGACACTCATCAATCACCACAAGTCCGAGCTGTTGCACAGGCATGAAAAGAGCAGATCGCGGGCCGATGATTACTACTGGATCGTTTGAGCTGATGACTCTTTTCCATATTGCATATCGTTGAGCTTCGGTTTGTTTGGAATGGGTGACTATGACATTTGGTAGATGAGCGGAAAACTCAGCAACTAGTTGCGAAGTTAGGGCAATTTCGGGGACTAAAATTATTGACGATCGCTCTTCTTTTAAGGTTTGTTTTACGGCTTCTATGTACACTAGGGTTTTTCCTGAGCCAGTTACGCCGTGTAAAAGTATCGTTCCGGAATGGAGATTTTCGATGGTCTGGAGGGCTGATTTTTGCTCATCTGTGAATACATTTTTTGTTCTATTTTCTGCTGGATTAACTGAGGTGGACTGGTTAATTGAGCGACGTTTTTTGGATAATCCGCTGGGTAAAATTGCTTGCCAGACGGTTGCTTGGTGTGTAGCGTAATATTTGCTCATCCATATAGCAGTCTGGACGAGTTCGATTGGCAAGGGATATTCTTCAATGATTTTACTAATTGGCTTGACTTCAAAATCGGGTTGGCGAACTTCTTGTAGAACTACGCCAATAGCATTGATTTTGCCGATTTCTATAGCGACAATCGTTCCAGTTGGCAGTCTTTCCTCTGAAGAATATGTGAACGAACTTGCGTCGGCGCGGACGATTCTTGTTGGCGAAACCAAATAGTAATGCATATTCATATTATATCGCGAAAAAATGCTAAAATAAGCATATGTATTTTGAGAGTCGTTCGCAGGCTGGGGCAATTCTGGCTGATCAAGTACTGGAAAAGTATCGCTATGAAAACTGCGCAGTGGTTGCAATTGGCGAAGGTGGCGTGCTGATTGGTGAGCAAATTGCAGTGAAGCTTCACTGCGTTCTCATGATGCTGTTGAGTGAGGGGATTGAGATTCCTGGGGAAAGTTTAAGCATCGGGGCGATGTCACAGTCTGGGCAATTTACGTATAATAGTCAATTTTCTGACGGTGAAATTAATGAATATACTAGTGAATTTCACGGTTATCTGGAAGAGAAAAAGCGCGAGGCTCATCAGAAGATGAATAGGCTTTTGGGTGATGGTGGAATCATCGATAAGGATATGCTAAAGGATCGGGTGGTGATTTTAGCGAGTGATGGTTTTGGCGATGATTTGTCGGTTTTGGATGTGGCTTTAAGTTTTCTGAAGTCTGTTCGGATTGAGAAATTGGTGATTGCGGTGCCGTTTTGTGGCGTGGCGGCGGTGGATAAATTGCACATGACGGTTGATGAAATGCATATCTTGGACGTGAAGGAGAATTTTATGGGATTAAATCATTATTATGAGGATAATACGCTGCCGTCTAAAGAGGAAACGATAGCTAAAATTAATCAAGTTATTTTGAATTGGAAATAAAAAACTTGTCGGGTGTTGTAAAATTGTGATAAACTTTAATTAAGAAAGATGCGTTAGGGAGGTTATGTTAGACGTTTTTATTACATCTAGGGTGCGGCGAAAAATTGTAGTAGTATACGCTAAGTATCCTGATTTTCACACACATGTTCGCGGATTAGCAAAGCTAATTAAGGAAGATCCTGGAAATATTCAACGAGAGTTGAAGCGACTAGAAAAGGTTGGATTTTTGCAGAGTGAAAAGCAAGGTAACTCACGTACGTATTTCACTAATAAACAATTTCCAATTTTTAAGGAATTGCAAAGTATGGTGATTAAATCTCAGCAATATTCAGCGCGATCAAAGCGCGGCATGGCTGATAAAGACTAATGACATTATTTGAGAAAATTTTAGCGGCTCGAGGCTTGACTACGCGTGCGGCGCGTGAGGAATTTTTACATCCGAATTACGCGTCAGTAAAGCATGATCCGTTTTTATTGCCAGATATGAAAAAAGCGGTGGACCGCTTGAAAAAGGCACGCGCTGAGGGTGAAAAAATTGTTATTTATGGCGATTACGATATTGACGGGCTGAGTGCAACGGCAATTTTGCTGGACGCGTTTGGCAAGTTTGGCTTTAAGGAAGTTGGCGCATTTATTCCGAATCGGTTTGTTGAGGGTTACGGAATGACGATGGGCGCCGTTGATAAGGTGCGGAATATGGGCGCGGATTTAATTGTCACGGTTGATACGGGAAGTTTATGTCATGCGGAAATTGAATATGCGTCGAGTTTGGGGATTGATACGGTGGTGACTGATCACCATAATGTTGCTGAGACTCCGCCGCCGAGTGTTGCCGCGGTTAATCCGAAATTTCCTGGTCATAAATATCCGTTTCGCGATCTTTGCGGTGCTGGTGTGGCGTTCAAGCTGGTACAAGCTCTACAAACCGAACTGGACGGGTTGCCAGATGGTTATGAGAAGTGGCTATTGGATCTGGTGGCGCTAGGGACGGTTTGCGACATAGTTACGTTGGCGGATGAAAATAGGGCAAATGTCTATTGGGGTTTGGAGGTTTTGAAAAAGCAGAAGCGTCCTGGTTTGAGGGCATTGATGTCGGTGGCGGGAATTGAGCCAGAGAAGGTTAACGCCAGACATTTGGGGTTTGGTCTGGGTCCGCGAATGAACGCGGCGGGTAGATTGGAGACGGCACAATATGCTCTGGACATGTTGACGGCGAGTGATGGGCTGGAGGCGTTGGAAGCTAGTGAAAAGTTGGAGGAATTGAATATTAAGCGTCGTAGCATTCAGGACAAGATTTTTGACGAAGCTTGCCAGCAAGCGGACAATATGATTAATGATCGAGTTTTGGTGGTGAATAGCGACAATTGGAATCATGGAGTTATCGGCATTGTGGCGTCAAAATTGGTTGAGAAATACAAAAAGCCAGTTTTTATAATCGGTGAGCGTGGTGATGAAGCTACAGGTTCGGCGCGAAGTTTTGGCGATTTTTCTGCAGCTGACGCGGTTCGCGCAGCTGACGACATCATTATTAAAGGTGGTGGTCACGGAGCGGCGGCGGGCGTGACGCTGGCGACCGAGAGAATTGACGATTTTAGACGACGAGTGAATGAGTTTTACGATTC
>CAUSLX010000069.1:0-3280 GCA_963532505.1 uncultured Candidatus Saccharibacteria bacterium
CAAACCTTATTAAACGGAATGAATAAGGAGTTTTGGATTTCTGAAGTTGACGGTCGTTTACAAACGAAGTCGGGCAGCTATGCAGATAAACCACAGGACTTTGAATATCACAAAATTTCTGAACTGTTAGGAGAGGAATATAGCAGTGATATCAAAGGGATACTAGTTTTCAATGTGGATTATGATACTCCTTTTGGTGGTATTACTGTTGCAAAAGTATTTCCGAATGGAGATGTAAAAATCGGATTGTTATACGACGTAGAAAAGCAGACAGTTCAAGCAAATAAGGGATGGTATTCTTTAAAGGAAATTCAGGAAATGGTTCAGAAGTATCATGAAAATGACCAGAAAGCTTCCGTCGGGCAAATGTCAGGAGCAGCAGAGAATTTACTCTATCCAGCAATCGGATTGGGAGTCTGTGTAATCGGAGGGATTATCTTCTTCCTAAAAAGACGAAGAGTATACCGTGATTTTAGAGATAAAAAATAAGTTAAAGGGTTAAAGCGTTGTTTTTCATCGAGAATTACGCTTTTTATGAAACAACTTGCACTGGGCTGAATCCGCAGCGGGCGTTGAGTGGAGGCGGGGGACGGTGTATAATGGTGGGGAGATTCAAGGAGGTTTTGCGGATGAAATTTGATTTTACTACGGAATATGACAGACGTGGAATGGACGCGCTGGCTGTTGATGGGCTGGGGTTGATTCCAGGGAAGTCGCCAGATAGACCGAAGAAAGGCTTCGATGTGATTCCGATGTGGATCGCGGACATGAGTTTTCCAACGGTGCCGACGGTGATTTCGGCAATGCAAAAACGATTGGAACATCCGATTTTCGGGTACTTCATGCCTTCTAAAGAGTACTATGAGAGCATTATCCAGTGGCATGCGCGCCACCATCAAGTGACTGGGTTAACGCGTAAGCATATCGGTCATGAAAATGGAGTGCTTGGGGGAGTCGTATCGACTTTAACATCATATGCTGCGCCTGGAGATGCGGTGTTAGTGCATAGTCCAACCTATGTCGGCTTTACGCAGTCATTAAACGATAATGGATTGAAGGCCGTGCATAGCCCGCTCGTGAAAGATGAACAGGGCGTTTATCGTATGGACTTTGAGGATATGGAGCGAAAAATCAAAGCGCATAAGATTCATGTGGCGATTTTCTGTTCACCGCATAACCCAAGTGGCCGTGTATGGGAGAGGGAAGAAATTGAACGCGCGATGGAAATTTACCGTAAGTACGATGTGATTGTCGTGTCGGATGAAATTTGGTCAGATATTATTTTTAAAGGCCATAAGCATATCCCAACGCAGTCGATTTCAGAAGATGCGAAGAATCGCACCGTTGCCATGTATGCGCCAAGTAAGACGTTTAACCTGGCAGGGCTCGTTGGAAGTTATCATGTGATTTACAATGATGCCTTAAGAGACCGTGTCGAGTCAAAAGGGATGAAGCCGCATTATAACGCGATGAATGTGATGTCGATGCATGCCTTAATCGGGGCGTATCAAGAAGAAGGATACGAGTGGCTGGAAGAGTTGCGTGAAGTGATCGAGAAGAATGCGGACTATGCGTGCGACTTTATTCACCGTGAATTTGACGGCGTGGAAGTGACCAAACCTGAAGGCACGTATATGCTCTTTATCGACTGTTCGGAGTTCTTGAAAAAACACAATCTGACGCTGGAGCAGCTCGAAAAACGCGGCTGGGATGTCGGCGTTGCTTGGCAAGACGGCAAGATGTTCTTCGGCGAAGGATGTATTCGTATCAATCTCGCATTGCCGTACGCGCGTCTTGTTGAAGCATTTGACCGTATGAAAAAATATGTATTCGTGGACACTGTGCCACCATTAGACTAGGAGGATTTCTATGACAAAGAAAGTAATTCAAACAGAACAGGCTCCAAAAGCAATCGGGCCTTACTCACAAGGAGTAGCGTACAAAGGAGAAACGATTGTCGTCTCTGGACAGTTGCCGATCGTGCCTGAAACAGGGGAGTTCGCAGGAAGTGATATCGCTAGCCAAACACATCAATCATTGAAAAATATCCGTGCGATTTTAGAAAGCGTAGGGGTAGGAATGGATGCGGTCGTATCAACAACCGTGCTCCTAGCGGACATCAATGACTTTGCGAACATGAATGAAGTATATGGAGAGTATTTTGCGGCTCCGTATCCAGCGCGCATGGCATTCCAAGCAGCGGCCTTACCAAAGAATGCTCTTGTGGAAATCCAAGCGATTGCTGTAAAAGGATAAATGAATTGAGCACTTGCGTCATCTGGCGCAGGTGTTTTTTGTTGGTGGTTTTCTTCTACGGGACGAGCGGTTGTGATAAAATAAGGAAAACAAGAAGAAAAGAGGCGTTGTGAGTGCAGGCTGTAGAACAACCAAAAAAATCAAAACTATGGGCGTTGTTAAGCGGAATACTAGGAATTGTATGGGGTGGACTCATCTTTGTGGCGCCTTCTTATATCTTGCCGAATATTTTTTCGATTGTCATTTTTAGTATTGTTTTTCCATTTACCGCGCCCTCAGAAGAAACCCTTCAGATTCTGCACCAAACGCAGATGATGTTTATTTATCTCGTTGTGTTTATTTGGGTGATGTTTATTGTCGCTAGAATTAGTCATCGCTATTATAAAAAGACGGGCGAAGTTCCGTATTGGATTACGAAAATCTTTTTACTGGCGGCAAGTTTAGGAGTTATTGCGACTCTGCCGGTTCTCGTTTCCTATATTCCAGGATTAACAGGCATCAATGATGTGACACTTCAAATCGGTGGAATGGGATCTGTTCTCATTATCACGGGTGGAGTTTCTGGACTGTTGGGCTTGATTTCTGGAGCTGGATATTTAATTTCGTTAAATCGATTTGACGGTTAAGCAATGTTTTGAATTCGAAGGAGGGGGACCGATGAAGAATAAGACATTAGCACAAGTTTGTGGCGTTGTCGGTATTGTTTGGGGTGTGATAGCGATTCTTGCACCCGTACTCATAGTCATCCTTCGACGTCCAAGGCAACCTCAACCTTACGAAGCAGTAATTATTTTAGGAATCATCAATCTATTGGTTATCGCTTTAGGGGTAAAAGCATTGAGCTATTATAGAGGAGATGTTCAGATTAAAAGATGGGTACCGAAGCTATTTTTAACTTCAGGAGGACTCATCGTACTATTTTATTTCTCGCGAATCATCATGGAGTGGAAAGCTCTGGAGACGCTCGTTTTTAGCTGGGAGTGGGCGAGCGATATTTACGCGATTAGTTCTTTATTGTTACCCT
>CAUSLX010000070.1:0-3257 GCA_963532505.1 uncultured Candidatus Saccharibacteria bacterium
GCAGTTTGCTAAAATAAAGCTACTAACGAGAGGGATTTCTAGCGAGTAAAAGCACCTCTCTACCTGGTTTTTAGATTATTGTAATAAAAAAGGAGTATAACAATATGGGTCAGCGGCGACTGGCAACCCCCAAAGGCGATGATACTAGTAAACGCCCTTTGCAGGTTAAACAAAAATCAACCAATACTGTACTGAACGCGACAACCACGCGCAAAGGCGAAGTCTTTCGGGCGCAGCGGCGGATGTCGGAAGGCGTGAATGCGCAGGCTAGCCAACATTTGATTAATGTGCCGGTCAACAAATCGGTATACAACGGCTATGGGGGCAGGCAATTCAGTCTAAAAGACCAGCCGAAACGTCCGCGGGCGCCGCGGCCAACGCTGAAGGTGATTCCGATTGGCGGTGTTGGCGAGATGGGTATTGGTAAAAATATGACGGCGATTGAGTACGACAACGATATCATCGTCATTGATATGGGGTTCTTGTTTCCAGGCAGCGATTATCCGGGTATAAATTATATAATTCCTGATACTCAGTGGCTGGAAGAAAATAAGCATCGGATTCGAGCGCACGTCTTTACGCACGGCCATCTCGACCACATTGGCGCATTTCGGCATATCATCCCGAAATTGCCAGCACCAGTTTATGGCACGAAGTTCACGCTTGGCATGCTGCAGCGGACGATGGAAGAGACAGATGGCACTTTCACTCCGGAATATCACGAGTTGAACCCGGAGAATCACGACATTGTACAAATTTGTGATTCATTTAGTATTGAGCTAGTACGGGTCAATCACTCAATTCCAGATGCAGCCGCAGTGGTGGTACGAACGCCGGTTGGTAATATTATTTCGAGCGGCGACTGGCGTATTGAAGAAAATCCGGTCGATGGCAAGAAATTCGATTTCAATCGGATTAGCGAGATTACCGAGAAAGAAGGCTTCTTGCTGTTTATGAACGAGTCGACTAACTGTGAAAGCGACGGTACGCATACGCACGGTGAATTCGATATTCAGCACAGTATGGGCGAGGTGATGGATAAATGGTCGAAGAGTCGGATTATTGTCAGTAGTTTTTCTAGCCAGCTGCATCGAATTCAGCTACTTCTCGAGGAAGCGAAGAAACACGACCGCAAAGTAGCGTTTGCCGGCTTTAGTATGATTCAGAACCTGGAAGTAGCTCTGCGTTCAGGCGTGATTAAAGTGCCGAAAGATACCGTCGTTAAGATGGAAGATTTGATTAAATTGCCTGACAACAAGATAACAATCGTCTGTACTGGTAGTCAGGGCGAGTTCAATGCGGTACTCAATCGGATGGCGACGGGGGCGCACAAATACGTTAAAATTAAAGGTTCGGATGTGGTAGTGCTGAGTTCGAATCCAATTCCTGGCAATGAAAAATACGTAGTGCGGACAGTTGATGGCCTGATGCGCGAGGGCGGTGAGATTATTCAAAATGGCAAAACACACCTAACTGGTATCGGGCCGCTGCACCTATCGGGTCACGGCTATTACGATGACCACGTGCGGGTGATTAATGCGGTCAAACCGAAGTATTATCTGCCTAATCACGGCGAGTTTCATATGCTAGTGCATAATGCACGCTTGGCCGAGAAAGAATGTGGTATTCCGCGGCAAAATATATTTGTTTGTGATCCGGGCGATATAGTTGAGTTTACTAGCGATGGCGCGCACAAAATTGGCCGCATTATTCACTCTGGCGGTACGATGTATGATGATGCTGGCGCGGTAGTCAGCGAAGTGGTGCTCAAAGACCGTATCCACATGAGTCAAGAAGGTATATTTATAGTCATATTGACGGTTCAGCGCGGTACGGGGCGGCTCTTGACTAGTCCAGACATTATCAGCCGCGGGTTTATTTATATGCGCGATAATGAAGAGCTAATGGGAATGATTCGCCAATATCTCAAGCAAAAAGCGGCGCGCAGTTTCTCTGGTAAGTATGACATAGAGGTGGTCAAAAAAGAAATCAAAGACGAAGTAACGCATATTTTGTATGATCAGACGCGACGAACGCCGATTGTCATTCCAGTAGTCAATGAAGTTGGCGGCGCAGTGAAAGCGCACGGCCGCGCCCCGCAAGCCAGATCTGCTGGCCAGCCGTTGATGCCGCAGCCGTCAGGTAAGCGTTTCCCGCGCAAACAGACTCCTGATACCGAGACGGTAGTGCCGCGCGACCGCTCAGACAGTCGCTCGTACTAACAGATATGTACATGAGGTTTTCTAGATAAAATTAGATATTGTAACATAAAATTGATATATTAACTATTTTTAGTTACGATCAAGACATGAAGAATATTGAATCTACCCCCCATCTTTATCAACGCCATTAGCAAGTATTAGTGTTTGTCCAGAACTCGCTGCAATTGAACCGTGGTCTACGCCAAATCCAAAAGTTAGAGTTTATTTTGAAAAATCTCGTCCGGACGCCTGGCCTATACTTCCGCCAAGAGATCAGCTCAATCCGCAAGCGCGGGAGGCGCTGGCTGTCTTTGATAAGGCAGACGAATTGCGGGCAGAACCTGGATATGAAGAAGTGTTGGAGCTGGCAGGCTTACGGGTAGAAGTATATATTAAAGATAGTAAAAAGCAGGCAGCGGAAAAACTAATAGACAAAGGGATTAGACTAGGAAAAATACCTCCAGAAGATAGGGAAAGTAAACTAGCAAGATATACAGAACGATCCGGATGGGTAAAATATGGGATAGAAAGACAAGTACTTAGTGGTGAGTTGCCTGGGGATAGCTTTCTGTGTAAACCTCTTCAACTAGGAAGTTCGGCTTTAGAAAGGCTGGCCATATTGGAAGCTCTTGGTTTTAATGAAGGAAACATCAAAGGTTCTATTGTATTTGGAAGTAAGCATAGATATGACAGAAAAGTTCAAGAAAGTGATAGGTTCTTTAGGTCAACAGAGAAAGAACAGAGAGAGCAGTTAAAATGTCTGCTTGATGACGCTAAGACAAATCAAGCGAACGAAGAAAAACGTAAAAAAGAGGCTGCTAGGGTAGCTGGTATTGAGAGAATGTCTGGAGGTGATGTAGAAAGGGTTGTTGAGTGGTTTGAATCTCGTGCGGAATCATTGCGGCAAGATGGCTATGTATTGAGTTCAATGGTAAACCTTGAGTCTAGCAGAGAGAAAGCTGAGCTTGTCAAAGGAAGTATCGCAGGACTGCGCCAATATTTTCCAGATTTGCGCTATCCAAGCGGCTTGAGTGTACTTGATTATTTATCAGAGAC
>CAUSLX010000071.1:0-3239 GCA_963532505.1 uncultured Candidatus Saccharibacteria bacterium
TTTTATCACCATCAATCACTAAAAGTGCGTCGAGAGTGAGTTCTTTTGTGCCTTCAGGGAGGAGATCCACCAAGAGGGACTCTTTTTCGCTGACAAGATATTGTTTGCCAGAGATTTTTACGACTGCTTTCATTTCGTTCCTTAATTATTATGAATTAACTCTAATAATTCTATCAAAAACTAGTAATAAAATCAAGTGCACATCAGTAGCAATTACTTATAAAGTGGCGCCTGACCAAAAGGTCCAGTATACAGCCTGTCATCTTTATGTTCAGACGACAGCAGACTTTCTAAATATAGAATGACATCTTCTGGATTTGATCGGGATTTACCTTCGGGTAGATATGGAATATAGCCATTAATCATAAAGCCGCCGCGCGCTCTTGCGACATCTCGAGATTCAGAAACGATACCGTAATTGCTCTCCCAGCCGTCATCGTATTCCTCGTGAAATATTGAGCCTACAATTCGAGCCGTCCTACCGTTACCATCCCGAAACGGATGAAGTAGCACGATACCAAGTGCAGCCACATCACCAAGCCGCTCCGGATTAACATCATCAGGAGATTCTTTTATCAATCTCATCAATTCGCTCATCACCTCATAGCGATACTCAACAGGTATAGTTTCCTTGTCACCTATTTTCATAACGCCATCTTCTAAAATCAACGAATCAGCAGACCCCTGAACTCCCCTATTAATATTATCGATAAGCCCAGCAAAATCCTCAAGGCTAACATTTTTAAATTGATCTGCCCGCTCTTTTGGCGTAGAGCCATCAATACCAGCCTCAGCTACAAGATTCTTAAGACCCTCCGCAGACAACACTTCGCCGGGGTTCTTAATTTCAGTTCCGTTCATAGTTGTTTGTTTTGGATGTTTTTCCATGTATAGGCTATACAATAGCACAAAAAATCGATATAGTCAAGTTAGCAAGTAGCGTTTTTCGCCATAGCGTTATTCGCCTTCAGCCAACCGCTCGGCGAGCCACATTCCATATATTCGCCCTTAGCTTCGCCGACAACAATCACGCCGCCGCCATCGATGTACGCATTAATCGCGTCCGTTAACTCAAACTCGCCTCTCTTAGGGTTTGCCGGCAAGGTTCGCGCCAGCTCAAAAATCTCTTTATTCAGAACGTAAAAACTTGAATTGCTGAGGTTACTTGGAGCTTCTTCCAGTTTTGGCTTTTCAATTATTCGCACAAAATTGCCCTGATCGTCAGTTTCAATAATCCCTGTTTGCGGAATAAATTCCTCTTCGACAGGATTTCCCAATAGCCCAGCCGACAATCCACGCGATTCCACTAGCTCCGCCAAATCTGCCGCGTTTGAACCGCCGTCACCACGCCAAAAGAATTGATCACCCATAATCACAAAGGCCGATTCGCCCTGTTCGATGAATTCACTCGCCAAACCAACTGGAATGCTTGTGCCGTAACCACCAATTCCCGGCTGAGTTAAAAAATGTATTCGGACATCGCGAAGTGGCGCCACCAGAGGAAGTTTGTCCTGTTTGCCTGCTCGACGCAAATAATCGTTTAATTGAATATTCGATCGATAATAGCTTTGCACTTGAGTGCTTTGTTCACCAACCACAAAGTAAATATCCTTCACGCCCGCTCGTACGACGTCTTGCACAATATAATCAATCACTGGCCTCGTACCGACCGGCAGCATACATTTTTCAATAGATTTGGTAATCGGCAACATTCGCGTGCCCCAGCCCGCAACCGGAATAATAGCTTTAGTAATCATAGCACCTCCTACATTTTCAGCTCTTTGTGAGAGTAATTATACATCATCAATCGTCAAAGTTACCATCCGCACGAGACCAAAACTTGCGAATATCTTCTATTTCGTCAACGCCCAGCCGAATTGCCTGCGACTCCCGCTGCTCTTTAATAATTTCTTCAGCAAGTCCGTCTGCTAGCGGGTCAATTGACGAAAACCCTACTTTACTACCGAATAATTTGTTGAATAAATTTTGCATAATTTTTTTATTTTTATCAATTAACAATGATATATTAGCATAAGTATGATTAAAAGTCAATAGAATATCCTCCCCACTAAGAGGAGGATATTCTAATTTCACTTACTGGTTTTTTAAGCTTTTTTCAGGGAAATTTCTACCAATTTGCCCTCGATTTTGGCGTCATATTTTTCCGATTCATTGACCACAGAATTCAATTCCACGGCGAGCGTTTCAGATTTAATGACATCGGCAAAAGCGTCAATAGCTTGAGATATTTCAGAATCGTCGCTAGAAATACTCAGCACAATTCGATCATCTATCTGCAGACCAGCCTGCTTGCGCGCGCTTTGGACGTGGCGAACAATTTCACGCATCAAACCTTCGCGCTTTAGCTCAGGAGTGATTGTTAAGTCATAAACAACGCTCGGTTGCACCGACTCAGACTCTGAATCTGTAACAATTTCAACCGATTTCACGTTCAATTCATCTTTAGCGATATCAATCAAGAACTGCGCAACTTCCGCTGATGTATCCTGAGAAATAGTGTTGACAAGTTTCACAGACGCCAACGGCTGACGCACCTTAATTCCCTCTAGTGCACGCTTCGACAAGCCGTCATTCACCGCAGTACGCAGTGCATTCATGTCGCGTAGCATTGAATTATCTATTTCACCAGCCGGCAACCAATCTTTAAGATGAATCGACTCGTTATCGCCCGTCAAATTATGGTACAATTCTTCCGCTAAGAATGGTGTAAACGGCGCTAGCATATAACTGAGTCGCACCAAAACGTAATGGAGTGTGCGGTAAGCGTCATTTTTATCACCGTCATCTTCAGATTTCCAGAAGCGGCGGCGGCTGCGTCGGACATACCAGTTACTTGCATCATCTAAGAATGGCAAAATCGGCTTGGTTGCGTCCTGAAGATTGTAATTATCAAGACCTCGCTCGACCTCTGTTATCAATTGATGCAACCTCGACACAATCCAAATATCCAACGGATTTGTTAAATCATGAAGCGGATCTGATACATCGCCATTAAACTCCCAGCCGTCAACTTCAGCATACATCGTGAAGAAATCGTACATATTCCAGATCATACCAAGCTTACGCGCCACGTCCATCACATCCTTATCCGCCAAGGCAAAATTTTCGCCGTTTGTTAGTGGACTTGAAAGCATCAAGAATCGGAAACTATCGGCCGAAGTCTTATTCATAAGTTCCATCGGATCGGTATAATTCTTTAGCTTCTTGCTCATTTTTTT
>CAUSLX010000072.1:0-3175 GCA_963532505.1 uncultured Candidatus Saccharibacteria bacterium
TTACCGAGAAAAATTATTTCTCTTCAGCTTCTTTCGCACTTTGGCGTAGAGGTGTAGCTACTTTCTCGAATGAGCCACCGGCTTTTTCGATGGCAGCAACAACTGAAGCTGAGGCAGCTTGTACTTTCAAGTCAACCTTAGCCTTCAATTCACCACGAGCAATCACCTTAACCGTGTGGAAAGGAGTTGCAATGTAGCCTTCAGTGAACAATAAAGCATTGTCAACGGTCTTGCCATCAAATGCGTTCAAGTGATCCATGTACACAACTTGAGCTGGAGTTCGCAAACTCTTAAATCCGCGAGCCTTTGGTATAGCTTGAGCCAACGGGCGCTGACCACCTTGGAACATCGCGCGGAGCTTCTTACCTGTTCGAGCGTTCTGACCTTTAGTACCGCGACCAGCAGTTTTACCTTGACCAGCAGCAATACCGCGACCAACACGCTTTTTATTCTTGTTTGCTGAAACTTGGAGATCATTGTACTTCATTATTTAGCCTCCTTTTTAGCAACTTTTTTTACAGGTTGAGCGCTTAGCCATTGATCGCGTGGAACTAATGACTTTAGAGCTTCAATAGTCGCGTAAGCAATGTTAACCTTGTTGGTTGAGCCAAGAGATTTGGTCAATAGGTTGCGAATTCCTGTTACACCGATAATTTGGCGAACTACACCACCAGCGATAATACCGGTACCAGGAGCAGCTGGCTTGATCAATACTCGTGCGCCAGAGAATTTAACTTCGCTGTCGTGCGGAATTGTCTCACCGTTTAACGGCAATGTAATTAGGTGCTTTTTAGCGACTGATGTAGCCTTAGCGACGGCAGCTTGAACGTCTGCACCCTTGGCAACACCGACACCAACTTTATCTTTGCGGTTACCAACAACCACCAAAGCCTTAAATCGGAAACGGCGACCACCTTTAACCACGCGAGAAACGCGGTCAATGTTGATTACCAATTCTTCAAACTCTTTTGGTGCGTCATCGCGCACATTTCGCCGGTCATCGCGGCGACCACCACGTGGACTGCGAGGTCGACGACCTTCTGCACGTGGGGTAGTATTTGCAGCTTGTTCTGCCATACTAAAACTCCAATCCTTCTTGGCGCGCAGCGTCAGCCAAAGCCTTTAGGCGGCCAGCGTATTGACGACCATTGCGGTCAAACACTACTGCGCTAATCTTAATTTTCTTTGCCTTCTTAGCAATTTCAGCACCAATAGCAGCACTTTTTTCAGTCATCGTGCCAGTCGCTTTTGTGCCAACTGTAGTTGCTGCAGCTAATGTCTTGCCAGCTACATCGTCAATCAATTGTGCGCTAACGTGCAAATTGCTAATAGTAACTGTCAAGCGTGGGCGCTCTGCCGTACCTGAAACCTTAGCGCGAACGCGGTTTTTGCGAAGAGCGCGGTTGAGTAGCTTCTTATTTTCAGCCATGATTACTTACCTGTCTTTCCTGCTTTACGCAAAATCTGCTCGTCGACGTACTTGATACCCTTGCCCTTGTATGGTTCAGGCTTCTTCAATGCGCGGATTTCCGCTGCAACTTGGCCGACTTGTTGTTTATTGATACCGCTAACAACGATAATCATTTTTTCGTTGGTAACAGTTACGCCTTCTGGGGCTTTGTATTTGACTGGATGTGAAAATCCAAGTGCCATTTCCAGCTCATTATTGCTTGAGCTAACACGGAAACCGACACCGTTAACCTCTAGGCGCTTTTCATAGCCTTTGGTTACACCGATTACCATGTTGTTGATTAGCGCACGCATCAGACCATGCTGACTACGGGCTACTTTGGACTCGTCCTTAGGATGTACCGTGACTTGTCCATCTTCGACTTTCACCTCAACTGCTGGTGTGATGAATTGCTTCAATTCACCCTTTGGTCCTTTAACGACCACATCACCAGAGTCAACCGTGATTGTCACACCGGCCGGAATAACCACCGGCAGTTTTCCGATTCGACTCAGACTCATTACTCACCTTTCGTGTGATTTGATATTAACTTCAGTATTTTAGCACAGACTAGGGGTAAAATGCAAGGTTTTCAAGTTACGAATTAACCTCATATATGTCTAGCTCGATTGAATTGATCATTTGCCCTATTCGAGCACTATTCGCCATCTCCAACCAACCTTTGCCGCCAATGATACACCCTCCAAGGATCGCATTTAGCGTGCTCCTGTTTAATATAACCTGTTTATGATTGTCCGAACATCGAACAAGAGCTTTTTGTAAATTATTACAAAAGACGGACGACGATAAGCTTTTTATATATTCTAAGAAATCACAGCTCAATTGATTAATTATTTTGTCATCTTTCTTCAGCAATCCAAGAAACATTCTGTATCCAACCGAAATTGACGCCTCCGACCACTGATCGCCACGATCATACACTGTATATTTTTCTCGCACGACCGTCAAGAAATTGAGAGCCACAATCTGCATAACAATTGCCGCCAGAGCTTGATCAACCGGCGTCTGTATGTGACTTTCATCAATTGAATACTCCAGAACGCATTCACGAAAAAGATCGTCAGACTCTTTACTGTATCTTACATATGAAGTATGAAAGAGCGTATTAACAGAGCTCTCATTATGAGCTTTACGATACGCCATATCAATTTGCTTACGCCACGGAGAAGCCTGAACTTCGCGTAGCTTTTTACTCAGTTCACTTCGGTCGACTTCTACTATATTTCGATTCATTTCTATTCCGCACTCGCCAGCAGCCCTCAAAATATCATCTTCTGGAATTACTAATTTATCAAACTCTCGTAATGCCTCGTCATATGTCTTTTTCGCTTCTGAGCTATATAATTCAGCGTCCATAAAACAAGTGTCGCCATATGTTTTTGCAGACAGTATGATATCACTCAGAACAAAGAGCTCATTGTCTTGAAGACGCTTCAAAACGTACTGAGCTAATAAATGTTCATAAATATGAGCGATTAGCCCGTCGTTATCGGCTATTTTGTATATGGATGAAATTATCATTGCTTGGTTCGATGATATTATAATACCGTTAAATTAGCAATTTTTCGATATTTATGGTATTTGATATAATCATACTCAATGACAGCAACTATACTTTTCGCCACCAAAAACCCAGGCAAGTACGCAGAATTTGTCGCCGCGTTTCATAAATTCTCTCCGCAGACGTCAATTATTTCGTTGGCA
>CAUSLX010000073.1:0-3095 GCA_963532505.1 uncultured Candidatus Saccharibacteria bacterium
GATGAGCGCGGAATAAAATTGCCGATTATTAGCATCGCTAAGCGTGAGGAAGAAATTATTATTCATAAAACTGGCTCGCAAATTGACGTATCGTATATTGAAGAATTGCAAAAATCTATTCATCGGGATATTGCTATTTATGAGGATGGTGATGTATATGTAGTGAATTTGCATCCTGCTCAGCGCAACGCCGGCTCGCATTCAAAGAATCTACGAGGCTCTGCTATTGATGACGGTTCCAGTCGGGACAATTTTACAAAAAGTTCTATTGCGACGATAGACATTGTTAAACTTTTCCAGCGGATTCGCGACGAGTCGCACCGATTTGCTGTGAGTTATCATACGGCGCTGAAGCGTCAAAATCAGACGAAAAACCAATTGGAGGAAATTCCAGGGATTGGCCCAAAGACGCGTGCGAAATTGTTGAGGAAATTTGGTAGTGTGAAAAAAATTATTGAGGCGGATTATGTGGAATTACAGGCGGAAGTTGGTGCGAAAAAGGCAGATTTGATTAAACGACTGTCTTAAGTTTAGGTGACCAATCGACAATAAAGCATAAATTATATATAATAAGACTAATGAAAAGACAATTTGCAACGTTTTTGATTCGGCTGATTCTTAACTCGGTAGGTATTTGGGTTGCGGTGCGACTACTTGGAAATGAAACTCCGGGTGCAACTTCTGCGTGGACGTTTATGATAGCGGGGCTGATATTTTCGGTAGTGAATAGTGTGTTAAAGCCAATTGTTACTATTTTGGCTTTGCCTGCGATTTTGCTAACGCTAGGTCTGTTTACTTTAATTGTAAACGGATTTATGGTCTATATCTCGCTCGCTTTGGCGCCAGGAATTTCTATGACTTTTGCGCACTCAATTATTGCCGGGATTATACTGAGTTTGGTAAACTATATTATAAGTAGCGCGCTGGTTTTGCAGCGGGAAGAAAAGGAGTAATATGTCAATTGATACAATTTTACCGTACGTGACGCTTGGATCTGCCGTACTGATGATTATCGCAATTTTGTTGCAACAACGAGGCGCAAGTTTGGGTGCAGGATTTGGCTCGTCTGGGGAATTATTCACTACTCGTCGCGGATTTGATAAAAACTTGTTCGATGTAACTATTGTTTTTGCGGTGATTTTTGTGCTATCGATTTTGGCAAGTATGATTTTGCCGGGATTGCAAAAATAGGAGAATAGATTTGAGCTCGGATAATTCGTCATGGAATCGTTTTGCGCGGCTAAAAGTTTCCAGCAAAGATGTCAATAAGCGTCTGCGCAAGATTGAAAAGGGAAGCTTGCGTCATGCGCATAAATTCGTGACATCCAGGCTGGATCGCTTATCTAATGTGCGACGTCGGGTTTCTGTCTGGATTATTCTAGTATTGGTGATGATTGGCGCCAGTGCGGTGCAGTGGCATATTTCTCGTAATTCTTTCACGACAATGGCGTACACTTCTGGCGGATCATATTCTGAGGGTGTGTTGGGTCCTTTGGAAAACTTAAATCCGATTTTTGCAAAAACCAATGCTGAAAAATCCGCTGCGAAATTGCTATTTTCAAGTTTGTATCGATATGACTCAACGGGCAATATAAAGGCTGACATGGCGGATAGCATCAGCGTGAACGATAAAGAAACTGAATATACGGTTAAGCTGAAGAAGGGTTTGAAGTGGTCAGACGGGCAAGATTTAACGGCGGACGACGTAATTTTTACGTTGAAGTTATTGGCGAATCCAGAAGTTGGAGCTGAGATATCTGGCTGGAAATCTATAAAATTCGAGAAAGTGTCTGACGATTCGGTGAAGTTTATCTTGCCGTCGTCATATTCGCCGTTTGTCCACGCTTTGACATTCCCGATTATTCCTAAACATATATTAAAAGATGTTAAACCGTCGCATTTACGTGAACATGATTTTAATAAGTCGCCTATATCTAGCGGCCCATTCGCCTTTAGGTTGTTGCAGAATGTAACTAGTGATGGCAGTAAAAAAGTGCTATATTTGCAGTCGAATAGCAATTATTATGGCAGCACGCCTAAGCTAGAGCGATTCCAGTTGTACGCGTATCCGACGCAGGATGATATTGCGAAAAGTTTGCGTACGCGAGAAATTACAGGAACTCCAGAATTGATCTATAACGATCAATCTGCCGAGGTGAAATCTATGTATACCGCAGAAGCACATTCTTTGAATAACGGAGTTTACGCGCTGTTTAATAACAACAGTCAGTTCTTGCGATCAAAAGCTGTTCGTCAAGCTTTGTCGCTCAGTGTTGATACGTCCAAGCTGCGTCAATCCTTGTCATTGTCTACGGAAGAATTATCTGGTCCAACGCTTAATAAATTCCTGGGAAAGAGCTCGAACTCGTCTAGTTATGACGTCAAGAAAGCGAAATCTCTACTTGACGCCGAGGGCTGGAAGAGTGTGAATAATGTTCGCCAGAAGGGAAATGATAAATTAAAGCTCAACGTGGTTGTTTTAAAGAATAGCAATTACGAAAAGGTCGCCAGATATCTGGCTCAAGTTTGGTATGACGAGCTGAATATAGAATCGGATATTAAAGTTGTAGATCCGAACGACGCCACTCAAAATATTCTTCAGACAGTTTTGCAGCCGCGCAATTTTGACGTGCTGGTTTATGAGCTCTCCTTGGGCGGCGACCCTGATGTTTACGCCTATTGGCATTCTTCACAGGCAACCAACAATGGTTTGAATTTCTCCAATTACAATAATGCGATAGCGGACGATGCTTTGGAGAGCGGTAGATCTAAGATTTCAGCGAAGCAACGCGCTGATCGTTATGCGAAGTTTACTGCCACTTGGCAAGCAGACGCCCCAGCGATTGCCTTGTATCAGCCGAAGTTTGACTATATCCATATTCGGAACGTTAAAGCTCTCGACGCAAGCACCGAAGTTGTCAATCCCGTCGATCGCTATGTTGATGTTCAATATTGGGCGACAGAGAAAAAGTCCGTTTACAAAACCCCGTAATCAGGTATAATGGTAAGTGGTTATGCGGGCGTGGCGGAATTGGTAGACGCGCTAGCTTGAGGGGCTAGTGAGCATTGCGCTCGTGGAAGTTCAAGTCTTCTCG
>CAUSLX010000074.1:0-2818 GCA_963532505.1 uncultured Candidatus Saccharibacteria bacterium
TACTGGTCTTAGTGTAGTTGAGCGACGAATCCATCAGTTTGAACCTATAGGTAAAACGGTATTTTATGTCCTAGAAGAGAGCCATCTATCAATGCACACGTGGCCAGAAAGTGGATATTTACATATGGATTTGGTAACATGTACTAAAAAAGAAAAAGAACCGCTAGATGTTGCAGCAATTTTTAATAGGCATTTCCAACCATCACACATACGCTATATAAAGTTAAAATACTAAAAGCGAGGAGTTTATGAGCCAAAACAGAGATATTCTATGTAGCGCACTAGAGCTAAACAAGTTACGTCCAGAAGCTGATATGAGCATTGAGCAGTACCTTATGACTTCTGAAAGTATGGCACGACAGGTTGATATGATGAGGCCTGTACTTAATGGTAAGAAGGTTTTGTTCCTTGGGGATGACGATCATCTATCGGTATTATTTGGTAAATATTTGAACGTTTCGCCAGTTGTAGTTGAATACGATGCGCGAATACGTCGTAGTTTGCGAGATAATTACGCAAAGAACAACATTAATAGTTACATAATTGAAGAATACGATGCGAGGAATGCTTTGCTTCAACATATCAAGGCTGACGCATTTTATATAAATCCACCATATTCCTCAAAGAATCGCGGCAAAGGCGCAAAGGTTTGGTTAAGCCGAGTAGCTGGTGCAGTGCCTGTTGGCTCGGTCTCCGTGCTAGTCTATCCGATAGACGAAGACCTACAATGGACACTTGATTGTACACATGAGATTCTACAATATGCATACGACTGTGGTTTAATGGTTGCTAATATAGACAAGGATGTTCACACGTACGGTCATCTGCCAAAAGACCCAGGACTACTTTCGTCAAATATATATTTGTATAAATACAAAGATTGCGTTGCCAAAGAAAATGAGGATATAGACGGTGGCTCACTCTATCGATAAGCCGGGCGACCTATTGGTTGTCTGCGGACTATCAGGGTCAGGTAAGAGTACGCTTGCACGCCATGCTTTACGAATGTTCCCGCAAGAATTGAAGTACATGAATACACTAACCACACGCCCACGCCGCCAAGATGAAGACGATATCGAGTATACTTTTGTTGACGTAGGTACGTATCGTCAAATGAAAGCAGCGGCTAATCGGTGGGACGAGTCGTTAATCTATGGAAACTACTACGGACTAAACCCAGATGATTATATTGCTCAACTAGAGCAGGGTACAAATCTTATCGTATGTTCCACGCCTTCAGATAAAGTTGTCGGAGATATGTCGGACATATACGGCGACTCACTAAAGAGCATACTCGTTAAAACCACGCCAGCCACTTCAGCAGAAAGATTACGCCAAAGAAATATCATGCACGACATGTCTCGAGTTGCTCTTGATGCTGTGATGCTAGATGATGGATTTACGGCGGATTTCTCATTTGATCCATCTGGTAGATTAGAAATAGATACGGCAAACTTTGTAGTGTTAATAGAAAGGATTATTCATGACAAAAAGTAAAACGATTTACTTCATCACCTCCAACCATCGGAAATTCACCAGTCTCCAGAAACTTCTGCAGCCGCTTGGCATTGACCTGCAGAGACTTGACTATGATTTTAATGAGGGGCGAGGACTAGACATTCAGACAATCGCCAAAAGCAAGCTGGCGCAAGCTAAAAAAGCCTTTCCAGACAAGCGCCTGATTGTCGATGACCGCGGCTTTTTCATCCCGGCGCTGAAAGGCTTTCCGGGGCCGTTCGTTAAATTATTACTGGACAGCTTTAGTTATTCCGGAATCATCAAATTGATGCAAGGCGAGACCGATCGCCGGGCTATCTTTTCTTTTGCGGTGGGTTATTTTGACGGCGAAAAAGACCACGTTTTCGTGGCTGATGCAGAGGGATTTATCATCGATGAACCGCGCGGCGACAACCTGCACGGCTGGACGGAATTATTATATATTTACGGGCATCCGCGCTTTCCCGGGCGCAGCCTGGCAGAATTGAACGACGAGGAATGGAAAAAGTACTTGGCGGCAATTGAAACGGTAGATGGGTTTGTGATGGTGAGGGATTATCTAGCAGAAACACAAAACGAGACAAACAAATGAAAATCTCTCGCTTTTCCCGCCCGCCCATGCTAAAATAAAACCATAACCAACATCCGCGCGCTGCCATCAGCAAGGGGGTGTTTGTAATCCGAAAGGAGGTGGGCCGATGACATAGCTTGCGATAAGCTAGTGTGCCAGCGCGGTGTTTTAGCCGCCTCCAAGTACTAATCTGCGGATTATTGCCTGCGGTTTTAAGAGGTGGCTCTCGCCAGACTAAAACCAACGTGGTACTTTTCGAAAAGTACCGTGATAGTTTTGGAAAACCAACGTGGTGGCTTAGAAAAAGTACCGTGGTACTTTGAAAATTTTGCTATAGTACGTTAATTAACTAACGAAAAGGATAATCAAATGACATTGAAGTATAAATCTGTCAAACTAAAAAATCCAGCCAAACCAACCGAACCAGCTAAATATTATGCCCGCGAGTCGGAGTCCGGCCGCATCGACCTCCCCGAGCTCGCTGATAACATCGCCCGCCATTCTACCACTGTTAGCAAAACAGATATCCAGGCGGTTTTGACTATCCTGGGCGAGGAATTGGCAGCGCTGCTCGCCAAAGGCCACAGCGTCCACTTGGGCGAGCTGGGCTACTTCCATGTCACCCTCAAATCCAAAGGCGTAGCCGAAGAAAAAGACGTCAATCCTAGCCTCATCGAGGAGGCCAAAGTTCGTTTCGTGGCAGGCTCTGTCCTAGAAAAAGAAATCAAGAACGCCAAATTCGAAAAGGCC
>CAUSLX010000075.1:0-2739 GCA_963532505.1 uncultured Candidatus Saccharibacteria bacterium
AAAGAACAATTTAAGATTTTCCGCAACATGTTATAATCCCCATATTTTGATATAATATAAGCAGTATGTCGGTGTATAAAGTCCCTCAAGATGTCGAGGCGGAGGACAAACTGCTCGGGCCGTTTAGTTTCCGACAGTTTATATTCTTAATTATAGCTGTTATCGGAATCGCTATTGCGTACGGTTTGAGTACAATTTTACTACCTTTGGCAATAATTCCTGTGCCGATAATTCTATTCTTTGGAGCGCTGGCTTTACCTCTTAAAAAAGATCAGCCAATGGAAGTTTATTTGGCAGCAGTTATTTCTTTTATGCTAAAACCAAAAAAGCGCCTATGGCAGCCTGACGGAATTGAAAGATTGGTCGAAGTTATCGCGCCAAAAGTCGAGGAGAAGACTTACGGAAATAATTACGATCAAGCCGAAGTCCAGCGAAGATTGTCATATTTGGCGAATCTGGTAGACAGTCAGGGTTGGTCAATTCGTGGCGTCAATAATCCGAATAGTTCAATGCGTGCTGATTTATTCAACGAAGGACAGGCAGCTAACGACATATTGGATGAGAACAGCACTACGGCGCAAAATATCAATCACTTGATAAATCAGTCAGATGTTCGTAGACGACAAGAAGTTATCCAGAAGATGCAAACAGGGCAATCTGCTACGCCGCCTCCTACGCAAACACCTCAACCATCTCAACCAGATAATCCTACTCCAGCCGCACCACTACAAATGAATCCGTACCCAACAATGCGTCAATCTGTATTAAATCCAGTGTCCGGACGGCCTGCCGTAAACACTCCAGCTCAAACTCAGCCGACAGCCACGCCGCAAACTAGCGTAAACGAGGTGTCACCTGCTATAATAGAATTGGCAAATAACCGCGACCTCTCGATTGAAACGATTGCGCGTGAGGCAAATCGAATTCAGCAAGAAAATAAATTATCAGATGAGGAAGTGGTGATTTCACTACGTTAGGTGGGGTTTATGCAACCAGAGTTACAAAATCAACAATCTTATCAGCAGGTTCCGCAAACCAATGCGGCTCTTCCTGGTGTCTCTCAACAACCATCAGGGACAATTGGTTCGGGACCAAATCCAACTGCGCCGTCTCCAGATAAAACCCCTGACGACAAGAAGCAAAAAGGACCGATTAGCACCCAGAATACGCTGCTTTTCTCTGAAATGCGCGAAAATATGATCATCATGAGCGACGGCAGTTTTCGGGCGGTAGTGGAATGTGAATCAATTAACTTCGACCTTATGAGTTCACGCGAAAGAGAGGGAATTGAGTTCAGTTATCAAAACTTCATTAACTCTCTATATTTCCCAATTCAAGTTCTTATCCGTTCACGCCGCGTGGACATTGGTCCGTATCTGGACAGATTGGCTGAAATTCGCCGCAATCAAGACAATATGCTTCTCAACGTCCTAATGGACGATTATATGGATTTCATTGATATTCTGGCACAAGAGGCAAACATTATGGATAAGAGTTTTTATGTTGTCGTTCCATATTATCCAGCTGGCGAGGAAAATGCCTTCAAACAACAGACTAAGGGATTGTTCAATAGCTTCTTCAGTGGAAAAAAAGAGGCAACCGTAACAAAAATTGACCAAGTTACTTATACCAAAGCCAAAGATGAAATTAAAAACCGCATCGATTCGGTTATGAATGGTCTATTCCAAATGGGCGTAAAAAGCTGGCAATTAAATACCAGGCAACTGGGTGAGCTGTTCTACACTTCATATAATCCCGACACATCGTCACGTGAATCGTTAGAGGACATTGACCCGAGCGAGCTTACGACCACTTACGTAACTAAGGGAACTGGTCCATCACCGAGAGGAGGAAGGTCATAATGGCAAAGAAGAAATTAGATGCCGTTGATATTGCTGCTCAACAACGAGCACGAGAACAAGCCGAAGTCGAACAGGCCTTCTTAACTGGTGTTCGAACTTTGCGTGATTTTATCGCGCCAAGTAGTATTGAGCTTCATTCCGACCATTTCCGACTTGGCTCAAAATATGGCCGCACGATGTATGTTTATGGCTATCCTCGTCAAATCTACACTGGCTGGCTTAGCTCAATCATTAACATCGATGAAGTGCTAGACATTAGTATGTTTATTTATCCAGTCGATACGCAAATTGTCCTGAATAACCTGCGCAAAAAAGTTACTCAGTTGGAAGCAACCATGAATATAAACATGGAAAAAGGAAAGGTGCGCGACCCAGGCTTGGAAGCGGCTTTGCAAGACGCCGAAGAATTGCGCGATCAATTACAGATTGGCGCGGAAAAGTTCTTTCGCTACGGTTTATATATTACGCTTTACGCTGACAGCTTGGACGAGCTAAACTTCATCCAGCATAAAATTGAAACTATTTTTGGACAGCAATTGGTGTTTTCAAAAGTAGCTTCCAGCCAGCAGGAGCAGGGATTGAATAGCTCTATTCCACAATTGACTGATGAACTACAGATTCGCCGCAACATGAACACTGGCGCAATTTCAACCAGCTTCCCATTCACTTCAGCCGATTTAACGGACAATAAGGGCGTGCTTTACGGAATTAATATGCATAATAATGGCTTGGTGATTTTTGACAGATTCTCTCTGGAAAACGCCAATATGGTCGTGTTCGCTAAGTCTGGTGCTGGTAAATCATTTACCGTTAAATTGGAAGCTTTAAGAAGTATGATGGTCGGGGCTGATATTGTGATTATTGACCCAGAAAACGA
>CAUSLX010000076.1:0-2670 GCA_963532505.1 uncultured Candidatus Saccharibacteria bacterium
TTCTTTGTTCAGGGCAATGAAAGCGTGGCGGATAACGTGAGTTTGCCGCTGGAAATTGTGAAGATGCCAAGGGGCTTGAGGGAAAATAAGATCAATGAGGCGCTGAAGGCGGTTGATCTGTACGAGAAGCGTAAGAATCGTGCGAAGGATTTGTCGGGTGGTCAGAAGCAGCGTTTGGCGATTGCACGGGCAATTGTCGGTAGTCCTCAGATCATTTTTGCGGACGAACCTACGGGAAATTTGGATAGCGAAACTGGCGCGAAGGTGGAAGAATTGCTATTCAATTACAACAAGCAAGAAGGCGCAACGCTGATTATCGTGACGCACGACGTTGATTTGGCTAAGAAATGCGATTATCAAATCCTGATCAAAGACGGCAAAATTAAGGGTTCTAACATACCGAAAGAAGGTAAAAGTGGACGTTGATAGCTATGCGGAAAGCTTGGCGGTCCAATTGCGAAAAGGTTTTTTGGTTTACTGTGTTTTACTGGTTTATTCTAATAAAGCGCAGTACGCCGGCGACATCGTTAAGCAGTTGAACAATTCGGACTTAACAGTGGTCGAAGGTACGATTTATCCGCTGCTGAATAGGCTACAGAAAGACGGATATCTGCAACACGAATGGCAGGAAAGCGAGCAAGGTCCGCCGCGAAAATATTATTCATTGACAAATCACGGCGATCAATTGATTCATGAACTTAAAGATCGCATAAATATGTTAAATAATTCGCTTGATAACTTAGAGAAAGGAATAAAATAATGAAGGAAATAACCAGGATTCATCTGGCAAAAACGGCGTTTAGCGTGGAAATCGACGCTAAGAAATCGCTAGAAAAATATCTTAATTCGATTCAGAAAAATATGCACGCCGACGCGGAAGCGATGAAGGAAATTGAGGCGCGAATGGTTGAAATTCTAGCCGAGCGTGGCGTGATGAAAGAGGGCATTATTAGCGATGATGACGTTTTGGCGATTAAAAATCAAATGGGCGAACCGCGCGATTTTTCGGATGATAGCGAGGACTCAACTGATGAATTGACAGATGATAATGAGAAGCCAGAAAAGCAATTGATGCGCGACACGGACGGAGCTGTCATTGGCGGTGTGTGTGCGGGAATAGCGGCATACTTTAATATCAATCCGTTGTGGGTGCGACTAATTGCAATTGTCTCGCCGTTCGTAACATTCGGCACGATGGTGTTGGTTTACCTCGCAATGTGGGTGTCAATGCCGCCAGCAAAAACCGCGTCGGACAAATTACGAATGCGTGGGAAGCCGGTAACTTTGGCTGCACTTAAGGAGGCTTCCGCTGATGGAAGTTCAACTGTGTCTGTTAGAAGAACTCCAATTGCGAAATTTTTCCAATATTTTGTCGGTGCCGTGGTGTTGTTTACGACGCTAGCGATATTGTTCGGGCTGATTGTTGGCGGGGCGCTTGGTGTTTCCTTGGTTAATATGCTCGGCGGTTTAAGTATGCAAATGTGGGCGTGGGGAGTATGGATTTCCTTGGCAATTGGCGGAATCGCGACGGTAATATTTGGCGCAATCGTAACGCGTAGCATATTCGCTTGGAAGGTCAATCGATTGTCTGTAATCACAATGATCGTGGCGGCGTCTGTTGTTTTCATGAGTTCGGCAAGCGCCGCAATATTTGGCGCGCACGCTGGCTTGGAATATGCACGTGAATCGCAGCAGCTCACGAAGAAAGTAAATGTCGATATTCCAGATACGACAAACGCTAATTCAATTTTTATCGATATGCCAGTGGGGAATGTTTCGCGAATAAATTCTGACAAATTTAAGGTGGAAGCGGAGTTTGTGGATTTGCCAAAGGCGAATAAGCCAGAAATTAACGTGCGTCGCGATGGCGATAAAATTGTGCTGTCCGTTTCTGAGAAGTGTAACGCGATATTCTTTGACGGGTGCTTGAAGTTCTATAAGCCGATAACTGGCTTGAAAATTTATGCTCCTGCGGGCGTGAATGTTAGCGGTTTGTTCTATCACAACTCGATTGAAGTGGAAAATCCCGAATCTTAGGCTTATGCATTTGAATGATTTTACTGCTAATGCTACACTTAAAAGATGAAAGGTAATTTTTAAGCGTGGCTTGGTGGCAGGCAATTATTCTCGGCGTAATTGAGGGAATTACGGAATTCTTACCGATTTCTTCGACTGGACATTTGACGATTGCTGAGAAGTTGTTAGGTATGCGGATTGACGATCCGAGCGTAGTGGCTTTTACAGCGATAATTCAGATCGGAGCAATTCTGGCGGCGGTGATTTATTTCTGGAGCGACATTTGGCGAATTTTACAGGCTTGGTGGCGCGGTTTATGGTGGAAGCGAGCGCGTCGAAAGTTTGATTATAAATATGGTTGGGCGATTATTATTGGCTCAATTCCTATTGCGATTGTCGGCTTGTTGTTCAAGCACGAAGTTGAAACAGTTCTTCGCAGTTTGTGGTTTGTGGCGTTCGGGTTGATTGGCTGGAGTGTTGTTATGTGGCTAGCTGATAATCGTGCGGTAAATAACGAGCGTGGCGAAACTGAGACGAGCTGGAAAGACACTTTGGCAATTGGCGCGGGGCAGTGTTTGTCTCTCATTCCGGGAGTTAGCCGTTCTGGCGCAACGATTTCAGTCGGTCTGTTTCGTGGATTTGACCGCGTGTCGG
>CAUSLX010000077.1:0-2581 GCA_963532505.1 uncultured Candidatus Saccharibacteria bacterium
CCGCCCGAAAAATGAGGATTAAAAAGCCATATTACGACGCTATCATGTCGGGTCTTAAAACCTTTGAGGTCCTCGTTGGCTATGTCATTATCAATCGCTTGCTGGATGGCGAGCTATTGCAGCTAGAAGCTAGTCATGAGTCTGGCGCGGTACAGATTAAGTCGATTCGTATCTACGATAATTTTGCTAAGATGCTGGCAGCTGAGGACTGGCGGCAAATTGTACCGCAAGCCAAAGATAGAGCGGAAGCGCTTCGGCTTCTTCAGAAAATCTACCCGCCGCGTAAAGAAAAACTTGGCGTGTATGCTATTGATATTGCGAAAGCAGAGAGCAGTACTGTTCAGTGTATGTCCTAATATTTCATTTCATAGAGTGATTCTAGGCTATTTCAAGAATCATTTTATCTAGTAAATTAGTAATTGTTTTTTCTTCTGCTAATTTCTGCCAAGTTTTCTCACCAACTACGATGCCAGTCTCTGAAATATACATGTCAATATTTGGGGTATCCATTTTTCCATCGCCGTATGAAAAGGATTTAATGCGGCGAGAAATGCGCGCTAGAGCTGCTTTTTCTAGCATTTTTCCGATAACTTCATGGTATATGTCTCGTAGTTTGGCTCTGTCTGCTAAATTGCTAAGTGCGGCAAAGTCGCAAATACAAGACGTACTTTTATTAATTCGTTCAGTGTGTTCACTAAGATCATAATATCCCAAACGAACATTGGCTATGTCGGATACTGTACCATGAATGACAAAAGCCAGATAATAAAATAAAGCTAGCAGCGTCGCGTCGCTATTTGGCGGTTGCTTAAGGGCGTAAGAGATACGGCTAATCGACGTAGTAGGATTGTCGGTCTCGTACAGGAATTTGTGTTCGGCAAGCTGACTAATAATAAGCGGCTGGTCGATTTCTTCAATTGATTGCCAATCGTTTTTGTTTAATATAGCTATGTTATGTTGGAGCTTATCAAGATCGCTGCAAATAATCGTACAATCATTTTCTGCAGCGATTTGACTCATGGCTAGGTTTAAAGATTCGTTATCTGTAAGTGCTTGAAGTTGCCGCAAATCATGCGCCAGATTAACTGCTTCTTCTGTATATAAATCAATATCAATAGTGACAAATCCTGTACCCGAATAGTGCGTACCAAGCGCAAAATAATCAATTTGTCGTAATAATCCAAATTGTTGCATAATCTGCTTTAATTTGGTCATCGCTAAATGCTCGTAGATATGCGCCTCAATGGGCGAAGTAGCTTGTTTGCAGATAAGGATTCGTTGCATGTCATCTATATACTATCACAGAGAATATGGACAGTTTATCGACTTGTCCGGGTCGGAATGGCTAGCGCCGCTTGCCGTTGCCGCTACGACCGTGGTAGTTACGACCCTTAGTGTCGTGCTCCCTACGGTTGGTGCCCTTGCGGTCTCTCCGCAGGTTACCACTGCGCTGGATGGCGTTGTTCTGTCTCGTGATACACTTGGAACACAGACACACGCTACGCTTCAGTCCAGTGGTGGGACACTTGCTGCTGCGAACCATAGTAACTCCTTCTGGAGTCGGGCGAGATGATTATCTCGCGAAGTGGAGTGTCTCAATCTTAATGATCTTGAGTGAGACGCTGGCTTCTGCAATTACAAAAGCTGATATATATATATCAATACTAGAAGAATATGTCAAGGGCTTTTAGCTGAATCCTGTTATAATTATTGGCAATAATCTTAAGAGTGAAAGGATTTTGCCATGGATAAAACAGTGCTATCGCTAGCGGGAGTACTGTTTGTTTTGGTGATTTTTCTATGGTCTGAGCCGAGTGATTTGAAGAATCGGGTTGCGAAATTAGAGAAAGGCAAATCGGCTAAAGGCAAGAAAAGCAAATGATACTTTTTAGGCGCCTCGACGGCGTATTTTTGTAATTAAGACAATTTTGTGGCATTATAAAAGATAAATGATTCAATATGAAAGGAAATTAGAATAATATGAGTGAACTTCCATACCTGTTAACAGCGGCTCCATCTGGATGTACTCGTGGCGTGGCATCGCTGCTAGGAGCTGATTCTATTATGTCGACACCACTGACTGCTAAGCTAGCTGGGGTGCCAGGGTTGGATATAGCAGGAATAGTGAATCGTGGTTTGGAGAAAAATGAAAATGGTAATCCTTCGGTAAAAGCCGCACTAGGCATTGGCGGGACGGCAAGCCGTGTTATGCTCAGAAATCTAGCAGATCAAGCAAATTCCATAGACCCAAATGCTGTCGTAGGAGCTCAGGGTGAGAATAACCCAACGGCCGCGAGGCTGCTATACGATCTCGAAAAACGCGTAGAAGCTGGAGAGGCAGGCGCGTTTGCTGCTCCTATTCCTCCAGAATCCCTAGAAATGATCAATAATTTGAATAGAAGGGTCGAAGAAAGAGGTGGCCAGACTGGCGAATAACCATAACCTCTGAATAATATGATGAAAAAAGGTAAAAATATGGGCGTAGAGACGGGGAAGCTCCATGAAAGTCCTAAACCTCGTGCGAGTGAGCTTGCGTGCCAGCTCAGGAGGGTTGATGAAGCTATAGACATGCTGGGAAGAG